>NZ_JBJGYR010000001.1:0-319334 GCF_054050095.1 Geodermatophilus sp. SYSU D01105 | reverse complement strand
ACAATAAGTCGTGTTGGTCAGACCCGAGGGGCAGTTGGTCGGGGTGGGGCGCCACCACCCGGGGGGGGGGCAGCCCGGGGGGGGGGGGGCGGGGGCCCCCCCCGCCCCCCCACCGATCACTCAGCAGACGGGCAGGCGCGCCTTGAGGTAGCCCTCGACCTGGTCGAGGGAGATCCGCTCCTGGCTCATCGAGTCCCGCTCGCGCACGGTCACCGCGTCGTCGGTGAGGGTGTCGAAGTCGACGGTGAGGCAGAACGGCGTGCCGATCTCGTCCTGCCGCCGGTAGCGGCGGCCGATCGCGCCGGCGTCGTCGAAGTCGACGTTCCAGCTCTGCCGGAGCTTCGCGGCGAGGTCGCGGGCCTTGGGCGAGAGGTCGGCGTTGCGCGACAGCGGCAGGACGGCGGCCTTCACCGGCGCCAGCCGCGGGTCCAGCCGCAGCACGGTGCGGGTGTCGACGCCGCCCTTGGCGTTGGGCGCCTCGTCCTCGGTGTAGGCCTCGACGAGGAAGGCCATCAGCGAGCGGGTCAGGCCGGCCGCGGGCTCGATGACGTACGGCGTCCAGCGGGTGTTGGTGCCCTGGTCGAAGTAGGTGAGGTCGGCGCCGGAGTGCTCCGAGTGGGTCTTCAGGTCGAAGTCGGTGCGGTTGGCGATGCCCTCGAGCTCACCCCACTCCGAGCCCTGGAAGCCGAAGCGGTACTCGATGTCGACGGTGCGCGTCGAGTAGTGCGACAGCTTCTCCTTCGGGTGCTCGTAGTGGCGCAGGTTGTCCGGGGAGATGCCCAGGTCGGTGTACCAGCGGGTGCGCTCGTCGATCCAGTACTGGTGCCACTGCTCGTCGGTGCCCGGCTCGACGAAGAACTCCATCTCCATCTGCTCGAACTCGCGGGTCCGGAAGATGAAGTTGCCCGGGGTGATCTCGTTGCGGAAGGACTTGCCGATCTGGCCGATGCCGAACGGCGGCTTCTTCCGCGCCGCGCCCATGACGTTGGCGAAGTTGACGAAGATGCCCTGCGCGGTCTCCGGGCGCAGGTAGTGCAGGCCGGACTCGTCCTCGACCGGGCCGAGGTAGGTCTTGAGCATCATGTTGAAGTCGCGCGGCTCGGTCCACGCGCCCTTCGTGCCACAGTTCGGGCAGCTGATGTCGGCCAGGCCGTTCTCCGGCGCCCGGCCCTTGCGCGACTCGTAGTCCTCCTCGAGGTGGTCGGCGCGGAACCGCTTGTGGCAGCTCTGGCACTCGGTCAGCGGGTCGGTGAAGACCCCGACGTGCCCGGAGGCGACCCAGGTCTGGCGCGGCAGGATCACCGAGGAGTCCAGGCCGACGATGTCGTCGCGGCTCTGGACGACGGTGCGCCACCACTGCTTCTTGATGTTCTCCTTGAGCTCGACGCCCAGGGGCCCGTAGTCCCAGGCGGAGCGGGTGCCGCCGTAGATCTCGCCCGACGGGAACACGAAGCCCCGTCGCTTGCAGAGGTTGACCACCTTGTCGAGGCGGGCGGGGTCGTGCTTGGCGGTGCTGTCGCTCACGGCGAGAGGCTCCATCCGGCTGGCGGTCGGCGGGTTGACCCGTCCACGGTAGTTGTCCCGGCCGGGCCGCCCGGCGCGGCACCGCCGGCGCTGCCCCCTCAGGAGGGGCGGCCGGCGTCCTCGCCGGGCAGGTAGACCCCGGGTTCGTCGAGGGCGTGGACCCACACCGGCGCCCCGGCGATCTTCACCTCGGCGGCGGAGAGCGCGCGGCGGTAGGCGCCGACACCGTCCCAGCGGGTCACCAGCGCCCACAGCCCCGGGTCGTCGGCGGACCGGCCGAGCTCGCCGTCCCGGAACCCGGGCCGCGCGGCGAGGGCGGCCAGCAGCACCTCGACGTCGGCGGCCAGGGCGCCGGCGTCGTCTCCCGACACCCGCAGGCGGGTCACCGCGAACACGCCGCCCCCTACGCGGACCCGAAGCGGCGCTGCCGCGAGGCGTACTCCTCGCACGCGGCCCACAGGTGCCGGCGGTCGAAGTCCGGCCAGAGGGTGTCGAGGAAGACGAACTCGGCGTAGGCCGACTGCCACAGCAGGAAGTTGCTCGTGCGGTTCTCGCCGGAGCTGCGGACGAACAGGTCGACGTCGGGCATGTCCGGCTCGTCGAGGAAGCGGGCGACGGTCCGCTCGTCGACCTTGTCCGGGTCCAGCCGGCCGGCGGCGGCCTCGCGGGCGATCGCCGCGGCGGCGTCGGCGATCTCGGCGCGCCCTCCGTAGTTGACGCACATGGTGAGCGTGAGGACGTCGTTGTCGCGGGTCAGGTCCTCGGCGACCTCCAGCTCCTTGATGACGCTGCGCCACAGCCGCGGACGGCGGCCCGCCCAGCGCACGCGGACGCCGAGCTCGTGCATCTCGTCGCGGCGCCGGCGGATGACGTCGCGGTTGAAGCCCATGAGGAAGCGCACCTCCTCCGGGCTGCGCCGCCAGTTCTCGGTGGAGAAGGCGTAGGCGCTGATGGCGCCGATGCCGAGCTCGATCGCCCCCTCGACGCAGTCGAACAGCGAGGACTCCCCCGCCTCGTGGCCGGCCGTCCGCGGCAGCCCGCGCTGCTTGGCCCAGCGGCCGTTGCCGTCCATCACGATCGCGACGTGCTGCGGGACCTTGTCCGCCGGGAGCTCGGGCGGGCGGGCCCCGGACGGGTGCGGGTTGGGTGCCTTCACCTCACGACGCACGACCTCACGCCTCACTCGGCGAAGCTCACTTCGCGGCGGGGCGCCGACTCGCTCCGGTCCACCAGCGGCAGGGACCGCAGCCCGCGCTCGAGGTGCCACTGCAGCAGCGCGGCGACCAGGCCGCTGCCCTCCCGGCGGGTGGTGCCCTGGCTGGCCTCGGCGGCCGCCCAGTCCCCGCTGAGCAGGGCGTCGAGCAGCTCGATGGTGACCGGGTTGGGCATCGCCGACCCGGCGGGCCGGCAAGGCGGGCAGACCATGCCCCCGGCGGGCACCGAGAAGTGCCGGTGCGGACCCTCCTCGCCGCAGCGGGCGCACCCGGAGAGCGCCGGCTCCCAGCCCGCCACCGACATGGCGCGCAGCAGGAAGGCGTCGAGCACCAGCCCCGCCGGGTGGCTGCGCTCGGCCAGCGACCGCAGCGCCCCGATCACCAGGAGGAACAGCCGCAGCGAGGGCTCCTTCTCCTCGGCGGTGAGCCGGTCGGCGGTCTCCAGCACCGCCGTGCCGGCTGTGTAGGCGGGGTAGTCCCCGGCGATCGGCTGACCGTAGGAACGGATCGTCTCCGCCTGGCTGACGATGTCGAGGTTCCGCCCGGTGTAGAGCTGCAGGTCCACGTGTGTGAACGGCTCCAGCCGGGCGCCGAACTTGCTCTTGGTGCGGCGCACGCCCTTGGCCACCGCCCGCACCTTGCCGTGCCGGCGGGTGAGCACCGTGACGATCCGGTCGGCCTCCCCCAGCTTCTGGGTGCGCAGGACGACGCCCTCGTCGCGGTACAGCGCCTTCGGTGTGGTGCTCATCGGCCCAGCCCGTTCATCAGTACCCGAGCCTGTTCAGCTTCTTCGGGTCGTCCTGCCACTCGCCGAGCACGGTGACGTGCAGGTCGAGGTGCACCCGGGCGTCCAGCAGCGTCTCGATCCCCTGGCGCGCCTCGGTGCCGATCGCCTTGATGACCTCCCCGCCCCGGCCGAGCAGCATCGGCTTCTGGCTGGGCCGCTCGCAGTGCAGTAGCGCGTGCACCTCGACCAGCTCGCCGCCGGCCCGCCTGGGGTCGGGCCGGCGGGTCATCTCCTCCACGGTGACGGCGAGGGAGTGCGGCACCTCCTGGAAGACCTTCTCCAGCGCCGCCTCCCGTACCAGCTCGGCGATCTGCCGCTCGACGTCCTCGTCGGTGGTCTGCTCCTCCGGGTAGAGCGGCGGGCCCTCGGGCAGCAGGCCCACCAAGAGGTCCTCCAGCAGCTCGACCTGGTCGCCGGCGACCGCGCTGACCGGCACGACCTCGGCGGCGTCGACGAGGGAGCTGGCGGCCACCAGCTGCTCGGCCACCTGCTTCCGGGAGGCGACGTCGGTCTTGGTGACCACCACCACGACCGGCGCCTCCACCGCACGCAGTTGCCGGGCGATGAACCGGTCCCCGGTGCCGACGGGCTGGTCGGCCGGCACGCAGAAGACCACCACGTCGACCTCGGAGAGCGTGTCGCGGACGACGTCGTTGAGCCGGCGGCCCAGCAGGCTCCTGGGCTTGTGCAGGCCGGGGGTGTCGACGAGCACGAGCTGCCCGCCCGGCCGGTGGACGACGCCGCGGATGGCGTGCCGGGTGGTCTGCGGGCGGTTGCTGACGATGCCGACCTTCTCGCCGACCAGCGCGTTGGTGAGCGTGGTCTTGCCGGCGTTGGGGCGGCCCACGAGGCAGGCGAAGCCGCTGCGGTACGGCTGGTCCGGCGAGGTCACCCGACCAGTCTCCCACCGCCGGACGACAGCCCCGCCCTCCTCGGGCGGTGTCCGCGCACACGTCGTCCGGCCTGGGAGGATCCCGGCGTGGCTGGACGGAGGAGACGGGACCAGGCCGAGCCCCTGGCGGTGCGGGTGCTGCGGGAGCGCGAGCGGCACGCCGCGCAGGTGGCCGCGTACGGCTTCTTCCCGGGGCGGGGTCCGCGGCGCTCCGCGACGGTGACGCCCGCGCCGCTGGAGTACTGGCAGTACAACGCTGCTCGGAGCTGGCTGGTGCTCGCGGCGGTGCTGTTCGTCGCGGCGTGGCTGGGCCTGTTCGCCTGGACCGGCGGGCCGGCGGCGGCCGCCGGCGAGGTGCCGATCGCGCTGGTCGTCGGGGTCGCGGTGGTGGTGCTGTCCACCACCCGGCTCACCGTCTCCGACTCGGGGCTGTCCTCCGACGTCGCCGGCCTGCGCCGCACGTCGGCGCTGCAGGTCGTCGCCCGCAGCGTCGTGCTGGAGGTCCGCCGCGGTGCGCCGCCGGAGGGCTGGCCGAAGGCGCGGCGCCGGGGCGGCTGGTGGCCGGGGCGGACACGGGTCGCCGTCCGCCACCTGGCCGCCGACGCCACGACCGAGCAGGCTCTCACCGTGTGGGTGCGCGACCCGGAGGCCTTCGCCGGCGCCCTCGGGCACCCACTGGACTGACCCTGCAGGCGTCCTCGCTCTAGGCGGTGGCGCGGACGGCGCCGTCCGGGCCGGCGAGGAACACCGGGGCGGACGGCGTGAGGTCGTGGACGGCGCTCAGCCCGGCCTCCTCCACCGCGTCGGCGGCCGAGACGACCGCCGCGGCCTCGAGCCCCTCCACCCCGCTGGAGACGGCGGCGGCGACGGCGGCCTGCAGCGCGGAGAGCCCGAGCGACGGGAGCGCGACGGTCGCCGCGACGTAGGTGCGCCCGTCGGTGTCGCGCACGGCCGCGCCCTCGGGGGCGCCGGTGCGGCCCCGGGCGGAGCGGGCGAGGGTGACGAGCTTGGCGTCCTCGGGCTGTAGGTCCACGAGGGGTCAGCCTTCCACGGCCGCCGGCACGTCCGCCCGGGTGGCTCCCGACTCCTCGCCCTCCTCGGCCACGGGCTCGGGCACCCGGCAGACCAGGATCGTGTCGATCCGGTTGCGCCGGCCCCCGGTGCTCTCGGCGACCAGGCGCAGCCCGCCCACCTCGGCCTCGGAGCCCTCGATGGGCACCCGGCCGAGCTCGCGGGCGAGCAGCCCGCCCACGGTCTCCACGTCGTCGTCCTCGGGGAGCTCCACGCCGAAGAGCTCGGCGAGGTCGCCCACCGGCAGCCGGGCGGTGATCCGGGCCGAGCCGTCGGGCAGCTGCTCGACCGGCGGCCGCTGGAACGCGTCGTGCTCGTCGGCGATCTCGCCGACGATCTCCTCGAGGATGTCCTCGATGGTGACCAGCCCGGCGAAGCCGCCGTACTCGTCGACGACGATCGCGATGTGGATGCGCTGCGCCTGCATGTCCCGCAGCAGCTCGTCCACCGGCTTGGACTCGGGCACGAACGTCGGCCGCCGCATGATCTCCTCGACCCGCGGCCCGTTCTTCGGGTCGCCCTGGGCCCGGCGGATCAGGTCCTTGAGGTAGACGACGCCGACGACGTCGTCGACGTTGTCGCCGATCACCGGGATGCGGCTGAAGCCGCTGCGCAGCGCCAGCGCGAGCGCCTGGCGGACGGTCTTGGTGCGCTCGATCCAGACCACGTCGGTGCGCGGCACCATCACCTCGCGGGCGATCGTGTCGCCCAGCTCGAACACCGAGTGGATCATGTTGCGCTCGCCGGACTCGACGACGCCGCGCTCCTCGGCCATGTCGACCAGCTCGCGCAGCTCGACCTCGGAGGAGAACGGCCCGTCGCGGTAGCCGCGGCCCGGGGTGATCATGTTGCCGACCAGGATCAGCAGGGTGGCGACCGGCCCCAGCACCCGGCCCAGCAGCCGGACGACCCCGGCGCTGGCCAGGGCGACGCCGTAGGCGTGCTGGCGGCCGAGGGTGCGCGGCCCGACGCCGACCAGCACGTAGCTGACCACGGTCATGACGCCGGCCGCGGTGAGGACGGTCTGCCAGCCCCCGCCCCAGAGCCGGTACAGGACGACGGTGCCCAGCACCGCCGCGACCATCTCGCAGGCGATCCGCAGCAGGAGCAGCAGCGCCACGTGGCGGGCACGCTCGCCCACGACGTCGGCCAGCACGGCGGCGCGCGTGACGCCGTCCCGCCGCATCTCGTCGACCCGCGCCTTGGAGACGCGCTGCAGGGCCGCGTCCATGGCGCCGAAGAGGCCCGCGAGCGGGATCAGGCAGACGGCGATCACCAGGAGGGTGATCTCGCCGGAGGTCATCGCTGGCCCGGCCCCCGGTCGCCGGCCCCCTGCTCGGCGGCGCCCCGGTCGACGGCGTCCCCGGTCATGGGCGCCCGCGGTGCGGAGCGCCAGCCCTCGAGCAGCTTCGACTGCAGGCCGAACATCTCCTTCTCCTCGTCGGGCTCCATGTGGTCGTAGCCCAGGATGTGCAGCACGCCGTGGGTGGCGAGCAGGATCAGCTCGTCGTCCATCGTGTGGCCGGCCGCGCGCGCCTGGCGGACGGCGACCGCGGGGCAGAGGACGACGTCCCCGAGCAGCGCCGGACCGGGCTCGGGCTCGTCGGGACGTCCGGTGTCCAACTCGTCCATCGGGAAGGCGAGGACGTCGGTCGGCCCCTTCTCCCCCATCCAGCGCTCGTGCAGCGTGCTCATGTAGTCGCTGTCGACGCACAGCACCGACAGCTCGGCCATGGGGTTGACCCCCATCTCGGCGAGCACGTAGGTGCAGATCGCCGCGAGCGAGGACTCGTCGACGGCGATCTCGGACTCGTTGGCCACCTCGACGGGCATGCCGGTCAGCTCCCCTGCCGGCGCGGCCGCGAGGGGCGCACCGGCGGCTGGGAGCCGCTCGCCGGCGTGCTGCGCTTCTGCGAGGCGTCCCAGCGCTCGTAGGCGTCGACGATGTCGCCCACCAGCCGGTGGCGGACGACGTCGGAGCTGGTCAGGTTCGCGAAGTGGACGTCCTCGATGCCGTCGAGGATCTCGCGGACGATCTTCAGCCCGCTCTGCGCGCCGCCGGGCAGGTCGACCTGCGTCACGTCGCCGGTGACCACGATCTTGGACCCGAAGCCCAGCCGGGTGAGGAACATCTTCATCTGCTCGGCGGTGGTGTTCTGCGCCTCGTCGAGGATGACGAACGCGTCGTTCAACGTGCGGCCGCGCATGTAGGCCAGCGGCGCCACCTCGATGGTGCCCGACTGCATGAGCCGCGGGATCGACTCGGGGTCGACCATGTCGTGCAGCGCGTCGTACAGCGGCCGCAGGTACGGGTCGATCTTCTCCGACAGCGTCCCGGGCAGGTAGCCGAGCCGCTCGCCGGCCTCGACCGCCGGCCGGGTGAGGATGATCCGGTTGACCTGCTTGGTCTGCAGCGCCTGCACCGCCTTGGCCATCGCCAGGTAGGTCTTGCCGGTGCCGGCCGGGCCGATGCCGAAGACGACGGTGTGCGCGTCGATGGCGTCGACGTAGCGCTTCTGGTTCAGCGTCTTGGGCCGGATCGTGCGGCCCCGCCGGCTGATGATGTCGAGGCTGAGGACGTCGGCCGGGCGCTCCGAGCCGCCCGCGCGGAGCATCCCGATGACCCGGCGCACCGAGTCCGGGCGCAGCGCCTGGCCGGTGCCGAGCAGCGCGATGAGCTCGTCGAAGACGGCGACGGCGAAGGCGTTGTCGGCCGGCTGCCCGGTGACGGCGATCTCGTTGCCGCGCACGTGGACGTCGGTGTCGACCTCGTTCTCGACGAGCCGGAGCAGCTCGTCGCCGGTGCCGAGCAGGGCGACCATGGGGACCGAGTCGGGGACGGTGATGGTGGTCCGCACCGCGGCCGGGGCGACGTCCCCGAGGCCGGTCACGGACGGGGCGGGCGAGCCGAGGTGGCCGTCCGCCGCTGCGGCCTGGGCCGATGCCTCACGGGACGTGGGAGCACCCGGCACGGGGACGTTCGGGGAGGAGTCGGGCAAGAACCCTCGACCCTGCCTTCCTGCGACGGCGATCTGGACACCGCGAGTCTACCCGCGGCCCGGCCCCCGGAACCGCGCGTCGAGGGCCGCTCACCGCCCGGTGTAGGTGGCCTTCCCCGGCCCCTCGGTGAGGAAGGAGCGGACGGCGCCGCGCAGGTCCTCGGTGCCGAACAGGGCGCCGGAGACCTCCGGGACCAGGTCGTCGGCGGCCCGCGCGCCCTGGCGGACGGCGGTGGCGACCAGCGTCTTGGTGGCCGCGTGCGCGACGGTCGGGCCGGCGGCGACGCGGCGGGCGTAGCCGCGGGCGGCCTCGGCGAAGCCGTCGTCGGGGAGGACCCGGTTGACCACGTCCCAGCGCTCCAGCACCGCGGCCGGGTAGCGCTCCCCGGTGAAGACGAGCTCCTTGGCCCGTGCCGGGCCGGCCCGCTCGGCCAGCCGCTGCGGCCCGCCCATCGACGGGGTCAGGCCGACGACGATCTCGACCAGCCCGAACGACGCGCTCTCGGCGGCCAGCAGCACGTCGCAGGCCAGCGCGAGCTCGAAGGCGGCGGTGAGGGTCAGCCCGTGCGCGGCGAACACCGTGGGCACCGGCAGGTCCTCGACCGCCTGGGCGACCCGCAGCAGCCGGCGCCACAGGCGGGCGCCCTCACCGACCGGGTCCGGGCCCTCGGCGATGTCCCGGAAGAAGGTGACGTCGACCCCGCCGGAGACGACCCGGCCGCGCGCCTCGACCAGCACCGCCCGGGCGCGGCCGGGGTCCGCCGGGTCGGTCAGGGCGACCAGCTCGTCGGCGACCCGCTCGATCGCGTCGAACACCGGGGCGTCGAAGAGGTTCAGCGGCGGGTTGTCCAGGACGACGACGGCGACGTCGCCGTCCCGCTCGATGCGCACGGGCTCGCTCATGCGCCGAGCCTGTCGCCGCGGGGCCGCCGGGGCCACTCCGGCCGGTCGGCCGCCGGGCGGGGTGAGCGGGACCAGGCCGCTGCGGAGGCGAAGGCGACCGCCTGCACGCGGTCACGCGGGTCGAGCTCGGTGAGCATCCGGGACGGGTGGGTCCCCACGGTCGCCTCGCCGAGGTACAGGCGGGCGGCGATCCCCGCGGTCGCGTTCGTCCTCATCCGGCTGCCGCCGGTGGTGTCCGGCGTCCGGCTGGTCACCCGCGCCCGGCCGGCCTCCTGACCCCGGCGACGACGGCCTCCCCCTGCGCGTGGGGGCCGTCGTCCCCGGGTCGGCCGACGGACGCGTGGTGGTCGCGCTTGACCCGGTACATCGCGGCGTCCGCCCGCGTCAGCAGCGCCTCGGGGGCGTCCCCGGGGCGGGACAGCGCGGCGCCGGTGCTGACCCCCACGGTCACCTGCACCTGCCCCGCGGGGCCGCCGTCCACCGTCATGGGGGCGGTGACCGCGCGGTCGATGCGCTCGACCACCACGGCGGCGGCCTCCTCGGTCGGCACGTCGGGGCAGACGACGACGAACTCGTCGCCGCCGAGCCGGCCCACCGTGTCGCCCGGGCGCAGCACCGTGTGCAGCCGCCGGGCGGTCTCGCGCAGCACCGTGTCGCCGGCCGCGTGACCCCACGCGTCGTTGACCGCCTTGAAGCCGTCGAGGTCGCAGAAGAGGACGGCGACCGGGACACCCGACCGCACCGCACCGTGCAGGGCGGAACGGACCCGGTCGACCAGCAGCCCGCGGTGCGGCAGGCCGGTCAGCGTGTCGTGCAGCGCCTCGGCGCGGAGCTGGTCCTCCAGGTCGCGCTGCCGGGTCACGTCGGCCATCGCGACGACGCCGCCGAGCGACTCGCCGTGCGGGCCGTGGATCGGCGCGCCGGTCACCGAGAGCCGGCGCAGCCCCCCGTTCCCGGACGCGAGGACGACCTCCACGTCGCTGACCGCACCGCCCGCCAGCACCGTCGCGAGCGGCAGCTCCTCGTCCCGCAGCAGGGTCGTCGCATCGGGTCCGTACAGGCCGAGCCGCCCGGCCACGTCCGAGCCCAGGACGGCGTCGGGACCCACGTCGCCGTGCCACGCCCGGCTCACGCGGTTGAACACCTGCACCCGCCCCTCGGCGTCCGCTGCCACGACCCCGACCGGCAGGGCGTCCAGCAGCGCCTGGTCGAAGGCCCGCGCGCGGGTCAGCTCGGCCGCCAGCTCACCGACCAGCCGGCTCTGGCGGCACCGTTCCAGCAGCGCCGCGACCACGTCGGCGAGGTCGGCCAGCCGCTGCTCGTCCAGCTCGCTGAACTCGTGCGGCTCGGGATCGAAGACGCACAGGGTGCCGATCACGGCGCCGTCCAGCCGCAGCGGCGCGCTGGCGTACCCCCGGGCGCGGCCGTACCGGCCGTCCACCCACGGGCTGCCCGCGAAGCGCGGATCGCGGCTCAGGTCCGCGCTGGCGAAGACGCCGTCGGTGAGTGCGCGGGTCCGGTGGCACAGCGACTCGGCGCGCGGTGAGGTCCCGCCGGCGAAGCCGTGCGTGGCGAGCTGGCACTGGTGCTCGGCCTCGAGGATGTTGACCGTCGCGCAGGGAGTCGCCAGCAGCGCCGCGGCCAGCCGCACGATCGTGCGCAGCTCGGCGTCGGCCAGGAGCCCCGGGTCGTCATGGGTCACACGAGGGGCATCGGTGCGCCGGCGGCCGGGGTGCAGCCGCCGGCTCCCCGCCGTCCCCCGGACGGGTGACCGCCCTCAGCCGGGCGGCCAGTTGAGGTGCCGGCCGCCCAGGACGTGCAGGTGCACGTGGTGCACGGTCTGCCCGGCCGCCGGACCGGTGTTGGTCACGACCCGGTAGCCGGGCTCGACGTCGTACTCGGTCGCCAGCCCCTCCTGCACCGCCACCTCGTGCGCCGCGCGGACGACGGCGGCCAGCAGGTCGGGGTCGGCGGCGGCCAGGGAGGCGACCGTGGGGTGGTGGTCCCGCGGGATCACCAGGACGTGCGTCGGGGCCTGCGGGTTGATGTCCCGGAAGGCGAGGGTCCGGTCGGTCTCGTGCACGACGGTGGCCGGGACCTCACCGGCGACCATGCGGCAGAACAGGCAGTCCACGTCCCGGACCCTAGGAGGACCGCCCTCCCCCCACACCTCGCACGCGCGGTGCGGGCCCCTGAGGGGTGGCCGCCCGCGGCCCGGTACAGGATGGACCCCCTCGTCCCCTCTCCCCGGAGGTGTCCCGTGCCCGCCCGCTCCCCCAGCTCGAGGACGTAGTGAGCGCCCGTCGCGTCGCCCGGTCGGGTGGCCCCGGAAGCCCGCTCCCCCCGTTCTCCCGCCGCGCCCTTCTCGCCGGGGCCGGCATCGCCCTCGCCGCCGCCCTGCCCGGCTGCGGCCGCTCCTCCCCCGTCTCCGCGGCGGCCCCGGACCCCGGCGGCCCGCTGCGCATCGGCGCCATCCCCGACCAGGACCCCGAGGTACTCCAGCGCCTGTACGGCACCGTCGCCGACTCGATGGCGACCGCGCTCGACCTCGAGGTCGAGTACCGCCCGGTCACCGACTACGGCGCCGCGGTCTCGCTGTTCCGCACCGGCGACCTCGACCTCGTCTGGTTCGGCGGGCTGACCGGCGTCCAGGCCCGGCTGCAGACGCCCGGTGCCGAGCCGATCGCCCAGCGCGACATCGACGAGCGGTTCACCTCGGTCTTCGTCGTCAACGCCGGCACGGGGCTGGCGCCGTCCGACGACCTCCCCGCGCTGGCCGGGCTGCGGTTCACCTACGGCAGCGAGACCTCGACCTCGGGCCGGCTCATGCCCGCGTACTTCCTCCGCGAGGCCGGGGTCGACCCGCAGGGCTTCCCCGGCGGGCCGGGCTTCTCCGGCTCGCACGACGCCACGCTCGCGCTGGTCGCCTCGAACAGCTACCAGGCCGGCGTGCTCAACGCGCAGGTCTGGACGTCGCGGTCGGCGGAGGGTGCCGTGGACCCGGCCGTCGTCCGGTACGCCGAGACGCCGACCTACCACGACTACCACTGGCTGCTCGGCCCGCGGGCCGCCGAGCGGCTCGAGGCCCCGGACCTGCCCGGCCGGCTGCGGGAGCACCTCACCGGCCTGTCGGCCGACGACCCGGACGACGGCGAGGTCCTCGACCTGTTCGGCGCCGGTTCCTTCGTGCCCACCGAGGCCGCTAACTACGACCGGATCGAGGAGATCGGCCGCGACCTGGGACTGGTCAGCTGACCGCCGTCCTGCGGCTCTCCGGCGTCGAGGTCCGGTACGGCGGGACGACGGCGCTGGCCGGGGTGGACCTCACGGTCGGTCCCGGCGAGCGGGTCGCCGTCGTCGGCGCGTCGGGAGCCGGGAAGTCCACGCTGCTGGGGCTGGCCAACGGGACGGTGACGCCCACGGCGGGGTCGGTCCGCGTGCTGGACGCCGACCCGGCCACGCTCCGCGGTCGGGCGCTGCGGCGGCTGCGCGCCCGGGTGGGCACGGTGCACCAGCACCTGGACCTCGTCGGGCAGCTGCGGGTGGTGCACAACGTGAACGCCGGCCGGCTGTCGGACTGGCCCACCGTGCGGGCGGCGTGGTCGCTGGTGCGTCCGCAGGGCGTGCCGGAGGTGGTCGCCGCGCTCGACCGGGTCGGTCTGGCCGACCGCGCCTTCGAGCGCACCGAGCGGCTCTCCGGCGGTCAGCGGCAGCGGGTGGCGATCGCCCGGCTGCTGGTCCAGCGGCCCGACCTCGTGCTCGCCGACGAGCCCGCCTCCGCGCTGGACCCGGCGCTGGCCGACCGCGCGCTGGAGCTGCTGGGCGGGCTCGCCCGGGCACGGGGTGGGGCACTGGTCGCCGCCCTGCACGACCCCGGGCTGGTGTCCCGGCACTGCGACCGGGTGGTCGGTCTGGCCGACGGCCGGGTCGTGCTCGACCGCCCGGCGGCCGCGCTGTCGGCCGCGGACCTCACCGCGTTCTACGGGGCACCGGCGTGACGACGCTCCTGACGCGGCGCGCCGCCCTGGTGACGCCCCCGCTGCGGCGGGACCGCCGCCGGTGGCTGTGGGCGGCCGGTGGGGCCGCCGTCCTGCTGTGGTCGCTGGCCGGAGCCGGGCTGTTCAGCGGCCCGGTGGTCAACCGCGACGGCACCACGCAGGTCGGCCGGTTCGCCGGGGCAGCCCTCTCCCCCGCCCTCGACGCGGAGTTCCTCGGCGTGCTGGCCCGGTCGACGCTGGTGACCGTCGCCTACGCCGCGGCCGGCACCGCCCTGGCACTGGTGCTCGGTGCGGTCGGGGCGGTGCTGGTCTCCCGCACCACCTGGGGACGGCGCCGGCTCGGCTGGCTGGCCGCCCGCGGGGTCCTCGCCGTCCCGCGGGGCCTGCACGAGGGGGTGTGGGGGCTGCTGCTGGTCAACGTGCTGGGCCTGGACCCGTGGGTCGGCGTGCTCGCGATCGGCCTGCCCTACGGGGCGGTGACCGCCAAGGTGTTCGCCGACCTGGTCGACGAGGTCCCCCGCGACGGCCACACGGCGCTGCTGGCCGCCGGGTCCGGACGGCTCCCGGCCGCGCTCTACGCGCTGCTGCCCGCCGCGGCGGGTGGCCTGCTCTCGTACTCCTCCTACCGGCTGGAGTGCGCGGTGCGCTCGGCGGTGGTCCTGGGGCTGATCGGCGCCGGGGGGCTGGGCTACCAGCTGTCACTGTCGTTCGCCTCGCTGCGCTGGGACCAGGTGTGGAGCGCCGTGTACGCGCTGGCGCTGCTGTGCCTGGTCGCCGACGTCGCCGGGCGCGGGGTGCGCCGCCGGCTGGCCGCGCCGCCGCCGTCCCGACGGCGGGACCCCGTGGCGGTCGCTGCGGTCGCCGGCGCCCTGCTGCTCTCCGGCTGGTCGTGGTGGTACCTGGCGCTGTCCCCGGCGGCACTGGTCTCGGCCCGGACCACCGAGCAGCTGTCCTACGTGCTGGGCGCGGCCTGGCCACCCGCCACCGACGGCGGCCTGCTGCGCCAGATCGGCTCCGTGGCGGTCGACACCGTGCAGATGTCGGTGATCGCGATCGCCGTGGCCACCCTGGGCGCGGTGCTGGTGGCCGGCGTCGCGGCCCGCCCGGCGGGGCGGGTGGGGGGCCGTCGGCGGGTGGGGGGCGCGCTGGTGCGGGTCGGGCTGCTCCTGCTGCGCGCGGTGCCGCCGCCGGTGTGGGCGCTCGTGCTGCTGTTCGTGCTCCTGCCGGGGGTGCTGCCCGGCGCGCTGGCGCTCGGGGTCTACACGCTGGGCGTGCTCGGCCGGCTGGCGGCGGAGGCCACCGAGGAGCTGGACCCGCGGCCGCGGGCGGCGCTGACCGCGTCGGGAGCCCGACCCGCGGCGGCCTGGCTGTACGGCGTCCTGCCCCTCGCGGCCGGGCCGGTGCTGGCCTACGCCCTCTACCGCTGGGAGGTGGTCATCCGGGACACGGTCCTGGTCGGGCTGCTCGGCGCGGGCGGGCTCGGCGCGCTGCTGGCGTCGGAGCTGGCCGTGTTCGACTGGGCGGCGGTGACCACGGTGCTCGCCGCCGTCGTCGTCCTGACGTTCGCCGTCGACCTCGTGAGCGACCGGGCGCGCGCCGCGCTGCGCTGAGGTCGGACGGTCAGGCCCAGCGGGTGCGGACCGACAGGGCGGCCAGCGCCGCGGCCCCCGCGGTGGAGGTGCGCAGCACCTCGGGGCCCAGCCGGACCGGACGCGCACCGGCGGCGGCCAGGGCCACGACCTCGCCGTCGGAGAGGCCGCCCTCGGGCCCCACGACGACCGCGACGGTCCCGGACGTCGGCAGCTCGAGTCGCGCCAGCGGGTGGCGGGCCTGCTCGTGCAGGACCAGGGCCAGGTCGACGTCGGCGAGCGCCCCGCACACCTGGCGGGTGGTCATCATGTCGGTGACCTCGGGCACCCGCGGGCGCCGGGACTGCTTGCTGGCCGCCCGCGCGGCGGCGCGCCACTTCGCCACGCCCTTGGCCGCCCGGTCCTCGCGCCAGCGGGTGACGCTGCGCGACGCCGCCCACGGCACGATCCGGTCGACGCCGAGCTCGGTGGCCATCTCCACCGCCAGCGGACCGCGCTCCCCCTTGGGCAGCGCCTGCACCAGGACCAGCTCCAGCGCCGGCGGAGGCACCTCGTGCCGCGCGGAGACCGCGACCCGCAGGCCCTCCGGCCCGGCGGAGGCGACCTCGCCCTCGGCGACGGTCCCCCGGCCGTCGCCCACCCGCACCCGCTCCCCCACGGTCAGCCGCAGGACGTCGACGGCGTGCCGGCCCTCGGCGCCGTCGACGAGCAGTTCCTCGGCGTCGGGCAGCTCGTCGAGCAGGAACAGCGGCGCGCCGTCGAGCTCGGGCACGCGGTCGTCGGTCAGCACGCCCACGTGCCCTCCTCGCTCGTCGACACCGCTGGGCCCGGCCGCGAGATCACTTGAACACGTCGCGCACGCGGGAGAACAGGCCCCCGTGCTCCTCCGAGTGGGAGGCCGCCGGACGGTCCTCGCCGCGCAGGGCGGCCAGCTCCCGCAGCAGCTTCTCCTGCTCGGCGTCGAGGCGGGTCGGCGTCTCCACCTCGACGTGGACCAGCAGGTTGCCGCGCCCGGTGGCGCGCAGCCGCGGCGCGCCCTTCGCGCGGAGGGTCAGCACGCTGCCCGACTGCGTGCCGGGCCGGATGTCGACCTCCTCCTCGCCGTCGAGGGTCTCCAGCGTGAGGGTGGTGCCGAGCGCGGCGGCGGTCATGGGCAGCGTGACCCGGCAGTGCAGGTCCTCGCCGTCCCGGGTGAAGACCGGGTGCGGGTTCTCGTTGATCTCGACGTAGAGGTCGCCGGCCGGGCCGCCGCCGGGGCCGACCTCGCCGTGGCCGGTCAGCCGGATGCGCATGCCGTCCTCGACGCCGGCCGGCACCTTGACCGGGATGGTGCGCCGCGCCCGGACCCGCCCGTCGCCGCCGCACTTGGGGCACGGCTCGGGGATGACCTGGCCGGTGCCGGCGCAGGTCGGGCAACTGCGCGAGGAGACCACCTGGCCGAGGAAGGAACGCTGCACGCTCTGCACCTCGCCGCGGCCGGCGCAGGTGGTGCAGGTGGTGGCGTGCGTCCCCGGCGCGGTGCCCGCGCCGGTGCACGCGTCGCAGAGGATCGCGGTGTCGACCGTGATCTCCCGGGTGGTGCCGAACACCGTCTCGTCGAGGTCGAGGTCGACCCGGATGAGCGCGTCGCCACCGGCACGGACGCGGCTGCGCGGGCCCCGGGCGGTGGCCCCGCCGCCGAAGAAGGCGTCCATGATGTCGCCGAGGCCACCGAACCCGGCACCCGCGAACGGCCCGCCCGCGCCCGCGCCGGCGCTGCTGTCGAACGGGTCGCCGCCGAGGTCGACGATGCGGCGCTTGTCCGGGTCGGTCAGGGCCTGGTAGGCGCGGCTGACCTCCTGGAAGCGCTCCTTGGCCCCGGGGTCGGGGTTGACGTCGGGGTGCAGGTCCCGGGCCAGCCGGCGGTAGGCCTTCTTGATCTCCGCGTCGCTGGCGCCGCGGGAGAGCCCGAGCACGCCGTAGTAGTCGGTTGCCATCGAGAAGTCTCAGCCTCAGCTCTCGGCCAGGATCTGGCCGACGTAGCGGGCCACGGCGCGGACCGCGGCCATGTTCGTTGGGTAGTCCATGCGGGTGGGGCCGACGATGCCCAGGCCACCGAGCGCCCGGTCCGCGGAGCCGTACCCCACGGAGACCACCGACGCACCGGTGAGCGCCTCGTGCGCGTTCTCCTCGCCGATGCGCACGAGCACCGCGCCGCCGGTGTCCACCTCGCTGATCAACCGCAGGACCACGACCTGTTCTTCCAACGCCTCCAGCAGCAGGCGCAGGTTGCCGGGGAACTCGCGTGCCTCGCGGGCCAGGTTCGCCGTCCCGCCCACGATCAGCCGGTCCTCGCGGGGCTCGGCGAGGGTCTCGATCAGGGCGGCGCTCACCGCGGCCACCAGCGGGCGCAGGTGCGGCGGAGCGGTGTCGAGCAGGTCGGGCACCCGGCTCCCGGCGTCGGCCAGCTTGGCCCCGCTGAACGCGGTGTTCAGCAGGCTGCGCAGCTCGGCGACGTCGTCGCGGTCGACGTCGACCGGGCACTCGACGACGCGCTGCTCGACCCGGCCGGTGTCGGTGATCAGCACCAGCAGCAGCCGGGAGTTGGCCACCTGCACCACCTCGAGGTGGCGCACCGAACTGCGCGAGAGCGTCGGGTACTGGACGACGGCGACCTGGTGGGTCAGCTGCGCGAGCAGGCGGACCGTCCGGCTGAGGACGTCGTGCAGGTCGAGGGCGCCGTCGAGGAAGCGCTCGATGGCCTTGCGCTCGGCCACCGACAGCGGCTTGAGCGCCGAGAGCCGGTCGACGAAGAGCCGGTAGCCCTTGTCGGTGGGCACCCGGCCGGCACTGGTGTGCGGCTGGGTGATGTAGCCCTGCTCCTCGAGCACGGCCATGTCGTTGCGGATGGTGGCGGGCGAGACGCCGAGGTCGTGACGTTCGGCGAGGGCCTTGCTGCCCACCGGGTCGTTGGTCGAGACGTAGTCCTGGACGATGGCCCGCAGGACCTGCAGGCGGCGCTCGTCGTGCGCCACGGTGACACCTCCCCGTACCGGTCGACGTCGTGCGACACCCTCGCGGAGGTTCCCGGGCTCCCCCGGCACCGGCCGCTCGGACGGCTGGCACTCGCACGGACAGAGTGCCAGCCCAGCATACGTCGGACGCCGGGCCGAGTCGCGTGGCTCGCGCGACCGGGGGACGTCGGGCACCGGGGCGGGCCCCTGGCCCCGGAGGCGGCGGCCGATAGGCTCGGGCGACGGTTCGACGCCCTCTCCGGGCGCCCGCAGAGAGGAGGTCGGGAACCTGATCTTCAAAGCGGTCCGCACCGGCCGGCCCTATCCCGACCACGGCCTCTCCACGCGGGACTGGGCCATGATCCCGCCCCGGCAGATCCGGCTCGACACCCTCGTCACGACCAAGAGCGAGCTGGCGCTGGACACCCTGCTGGCCGACGACTCGACCTTCTACGGGGACCTGTTCCCCCACGCCGTCCAGTGGCACGGGGACCTCTACCTCGAGGACGGCCTGCACCGGGCCCTGCGGGCGGCGCTGCAGCAGCGCACCGTCATCCACGTCCGGGTGCTCGACCTCGACGCGCTGATGCCGGCCGAGCCCACCGGCCCGACCACCGAGGCGATCCCCGCCCAGCCACCGGTGCCGGGCCCCCCGCGCGACTGACGGCCCCGTGCTGGGTCCCGCCGCGAGCCTCCGAGGGCGCACGGCTCCGTCCCGAGCCTGCGAGCGGTGAGGACGGGGTCCTTCCGGGGTCCTCCTAGAGCCAGCCCTTCTCCTCGGCCACCCGGGCGGCCTCGACGCGGGTCCGGGCACCGGTCTTGCCGATCGCGGAGGACAGGTAGTTGCGCACCGTCCCCTCCGAGAGGAACAGCCGACGGGCGATGTCGGCGACGGTCGCGCCGTCCGCGGCCTCCCGGAGCACGTCGGCCTCCCGCGTCGACAGCGGCGTCGCGCCCAGGGCCAGCGCCGCCGCGGCCAGGTCGCGGTCGATGACCCGCTCCCCGGCCACCACCGCGCGGATCGCGCGGGCCAGCTCGGCGACCGGCGAGTCCTTGACCAGGAACCCCGCGGCGCCCACCTCCATGGCCCGGCGCAGGAACCCCGGCCGGCCGAAGGTGGTGAGCACGACCGCCCGGCAGGTGGGCACCGCCCCGGCCAGCTCCCGGGCCGCCTCGATGCCGTCGCAGCCAGGCATCTCGATGTCGAGCAGGGCGACGTCGGGCCGGTGCTCGCGGGCCGCGTCCACCACCTGGTCGCCGCGGCCCACCTCGGCGACGACGTCGATGTCCTCCTCCAGCTCGAGCAGCGCGCGCAGCGCGCCCCGGACCATGGTCTGGTCCTCGGCGATCAGCACCCGGATCACGGCGCCGCCACCCGGGCCGCGACCGGGACCTCCGCCGCCAGCCGGAACCCGCCCCCGGGGGCGGCACCGGTCTCCAGCCGGCCGTCGAGCCCGGCCAGCCGCTCCTCGAGCCCGGACAGCCCCGCGCCCGCGCCGGGGACCTGCTGTCCGGGACCGCGCCCGTCGTCGGTCATGGTCAGCACCGCCCGGGCGCCGGTGACCGCGAGGTCGACGGTGACCGTGTGCGCGCCGCTGTGCCGCAGCACGTTGGTGGTCCCCTCGCGGACCACCCAGCCGAGGACGGCGTCCACCGGGCCGGGCAGCGGCGGCACGCCGCGCGGCGGGCGCAGCGTGATCCCCGCGGCGGAGAGCGCGGCGCGGGCCTCGGCGAGGGCGAGCGCCACGCCGATCTGCCGGTAGCCGCTCACCGCCTCGCGCACCTCGGCCAGTGCCCGGCGGGCGGTGGTCTCCACGTCGGCCATCTCGGCGCGGGCCCGCGCCGGGTCGCGCTCGGCCAGCCGCCCGGCGAGCTCGCTCTTGAGCGCGATGAGCGACAGGCTGTGGCCGAGCAGGTCGTGCAGGTCGCGGGCGAACCGCAGCCGCTCCTCGGCGACCGCCGCACGGGCCTGCTCCTCCCGGGCCTCCACGAGTTCGGCGTTGACCGAGACGAGGTAGCGCGTGCCGCGCAGCGCGAAGCCGGTGAGCACGCAGATCACCGGGAGGATGAACAACTCCGGGAACATGCCGTGCGCCGCGATCACCGAGGCGCAGACCGCCGCCGCTCCCCCGACGGCCGGCCAGACGCAGCGCTCGGGCAGGCCGCCCGACGACGCCGCCGCGACGTAGATCATCAGGCCCGCCCACGACGGTCCGAGCCAGAGCGACAGCGTCACCCCGAGGACGGCGACGACGAGCAGGGAACGCCACGGCCAGGCGCTCCCGCGGCGGCCGAACAGCCGGCTGAAGACCACCAGGTAGGCCGCGGTGAAGACCAGCAGCCCGGCCAGCGCCACCACCCGCACGAGGGCCGGCCGCGGCGTGGAGAACAGGTCGGCCAGCGGGAAGACCTGGAACAGCAGCCAGGGCACGGCCCAGCCGAGCCGCTGCCAGGGGGTGCGCGGGTCCACGGCGCGGAACGCTAACCCGCTCAGCCGGCGACGGCGTGCAGCGGGCGACGCCGCGCCACCGCCGTCGCCAGGACCGCGAAGGCGGCGGCGAACCCGGCCACGGCCAGGGCCGTGACCGGCGCCGGTGACCCGCCGGTGACGACGTCCCGGCCCAGCTCGGCGTACCAGTACGAGGGCAGGGTGTGCGCCAGCGCCCGCAGCGCCTCGGGGAAGACCTGCACCGGCACCCAGAGCCCGCCCAGCGCGGCCAGGACGACGCCCAGGATGCCCACCGCGCCGCCCGCGGCCTTCTCGTCGAGGGAGAAGCCGACCAGCAGGCCCAGCGCGACGAACGCCCCGGACCCGAGCCAGAGCACCGCCACGAGGGCGATCCAGGTCCCCAGCCCGAGCTGCACGTCGTTGACGAGCCGCCCGACCAGGGCGACGACCAGGAGGCTCGGCAGGGTCAGCAGCATGCCGACGAGCACGTCCACGGCGACGACCGAGGAGGTCGGCACGGGGGTGATCCGCAGTTGCCGCAGCCAGCCCGAGGCCCGGTCGAAGGACACCCGGATGGTCGCGCCGAGGGCCGCACCCAGGGCGCCGTAGGCCATCATCGAGACCATCGAGGCGGTGGCGTACTCCTGGTACTGCGCCCCGCTGCTCGCCTGGGCCCCGAAGACCTTCGTGAAGAAGACGGTGAACAGCGCCGGCAGCAGCACGGTGAAGAACAGGAACTGCCGGTTGCGGCCCACCCGGCGCAGCTGGAAGGCGAACAGCGTGCTCATCGGTCGGCTCCGATCGGGGTCGAGGTGCGGTGCGCGGTCAGGGACAGGACGGCCTCCTCGAGGCTGGCGCCGCGCACCTGCAGGTCCGGCAGCCGCCCGCCGCCGGTCAGCAGCGCGCGGAGGGTGGCCTCGACGTCGTCGGTGGCGAGGCTGACCCGCTCGCCCTGCCACTCGACGGCGGTCACGCCGGGCAGCCCGTCGAGGTCGACGTCCGGGCCGGCGGTGAAGCTCACCGTGCGGCCGGAGGTGCCCGCCTTGACCTGCGCCGCGGTGCCGTCGGCGACGATCCGCCCCCCGGCGACCACGACCACTCGGTCGGCGACGGCATCGGCCTCGTCGAGGTGGTGGGTGGCGAACACGACGGTGGTGCCGCGGTCGGCCAGCCCGCGCATCGTCGTCCAGAAGGCCCGGCGCCCCTCGACGTCCATGGCCGAGGTCGGCTCGTCGAGCAGCAGCAGCGGTGGCTCGCCGGCCAGGGCGAGTGCGAGCAGGACCCGCTGGCGCTGCCCGCCGGAGAGCGCGTCGACCGGGCGGCTCAGCAGGCCCTCGATGCCCGCGGTCGCCGCGAGGTCGTCCAGCGGCCAGGCACGCGGGTAGCTGCGCCGGACGAGGTCCACCACCTCGCCCACCCGGCTCTCCCCCGGCAGTCCGCCGTGCTGCAGCATCGCGCCGATGCACCCGGCCCGGACCGCCGCAGCCGGCGCGCGGCCGAGCACCCGGACGGTCCCGGACGAGGGCACCAGCCCGAGGACGGCGTTGACGATCGTGGACTTGCCCGCGCCGTTGGGGCCGAGCAGCGCGACGGTCTCCCCGGCGCGCACCTGCAGGTCGAGGCCGTCGACGGCGACGGCGTCGCCGTAGCGGACGGTCAGGTCGTGGACGTCGAGGGAGGTCTCCCGGAGCACGCGACCAGCCTGGGGCGGCCGCCGTCGGGCCAGTAGTGCGGGACGTCGGGAGTGCGGTCTGACATCCGTCAGGTGCCGACCGCCGCGGGAACGGCTGTCGTCGGGGCCGCCTCGAGCCCGGGATGAGCGTGGCCGGGTCGGTCAGCGACCGGAGGCCCTACGCTTCCTCGTCCCCGGGAAGGAGACAGCGAGTGGCTCATGATGCTCAGCTCGCAGACCGCGTTCGCCGTGCTGTCGCCGGTCAGGAGGACGTGCGTGAGGTGAGGATGTTCGGCGGCCTCGCGTTCATGGTCGGTGGACGGATGGTGGCCTGCGTCTCCGGCGGCGGGGGCGCCCTGCTCGTGCGCGTGTCCCGCAGGCGCGATGCCGAGTACCTGGAGGTGGCAGGGGCCCGCCGGGCGGAGATGGGCGAGGGCCGGTCGATGGGCGAGGGGTGGATCACCGTCGATGAGGATGCGCTCACGGGAGACGGTGACCTGCACTTCTGGATCGACGCCGTCCTGGAGTACAACGCGGAGCAGACAGCGGGGCGTTGACCGGACGGACGGAGCGACCGAGCCCCAACCGGCCGTGCCTAGCGCCGCTGCGCGCAGGACACGCAGGTCGTGGCGAACGGTCGCAGCTCGAGGCGCTCCCCCGGGATCTCCGCGCCGCAGTGCACGCACCGGCCGTACGTGCCTCCGGTGATGCGGGCCAGCGCGGCGTCGATGTCCTGGATCGTGCGCTGCAGGCTGGCCGCGCGGGTGACGGCGACCTCGTCGGGCAGCGACTGCACGGTGTCGGCGAGGGCGATCTCCCGCTCCCGCACGCACTCGGCGCGCTGCCCCTCCAGCCGGGACCGGACGTGGTCCCACCGGGCGTCGCCTGCGGCATCGGAACGGCTCGCGGTGCTGCTGGTGGCCACGACCGACCCCCTTCCCTGCCCTGCTCCCGTGCCTGGGAGGCGGACGATAGCCCGCAAGGCGGGGTTGCGGAACGGGTCCGTCGGCCGTCCGCGCCGAGGACGGGACCTAGTCGGTCAGGTCCCGGACGACGGCGTCGGCGAGCAGCCGCCCCTCGTCGGTCAGGACGGCGCGGCCGGCCTCGTGTGCCGCGGGCTCCAGCAGGCCGCGGACGACGGCGTGCGCGGCGCGGGCCCGGCCCGCGGGCGACAGCGCGGTCAGCGGCAGGCCCTCCCGCAACCGGAGCCCGAGCATGACCGTCTCCAGCGCGCGGTCGGCGTCGTCGAGCAGCTCGGAGTCCTGGGCGGGGCTCTCTCCGCGCAGCAGCCGGCCGGCGTGGGCCGCCGGGTGCTTGACGTTCCACCAGCGCAGCCCGCCCACGTGGCTGTGCGCGCCCGGCCCGACGCCCCACCAGTTCGCGTTGGCCCAGTACAGCTCGTTGTGCCGGCACCGGGCGGCGTCACCGCGGGCCCAGTTGGAGACCTCGTACCAGTCGAAGCCCGCGGCCCGCAGCGTCGCGTCGGCCTGCTCGTAGCGGTCGGCGAGGACGTCGTCGTCGGGCAGGGGCAGCTCGCCGCGGCGGATCCGGCGGGCCAGCCGGGTGCCCTCCTCGACGATCAGCGCGTAGGCGCTGACGTGGTCGACCGGCGCGGCGAGGACGGCGTCCAGGGACGCGGCCCAGTCGGCGTCGGTCTCCCCCGGCGTGCCGTAGATCAGGTCGAGGTTGACGTGTTCGAAGCCGGCCGCCCTCGCCTCCCGGGCCGCCTCGACCGCGCGACCGGGCGTGTGCCGGCGGTCGAGCACCGCCAGCACGTGCTCGGCCGCGGACTGCATGCCCAGGCTGACCCGGGTGAAGCCGGCCTCGCGGAGCCGGGCCAGGTTGGCGGGCGTCACCGTCTCCGGGTTGGCCTCGGTGGTGACCTCGACGTCCTCGGCCACCGGGAACAGCTCCCGGACGGCGGCCATCACCGCGGCCAGGTCGTCGGCGGGCAGCAGCGTGGGCGTGCCGCCGCCGACGAACACGGTGGAGACCGTCGGGAGGTCGGGGCCGAGGACCTCGGCCGCCTGGCGCAGCTCGGCGATCGCGGTGCCGGCGTACTCGGCGCGGCTCGCGCCGGGCCCGAGCTCCTCGGCGGTGTAGGTGTTGAAGTCGCAGTAGCCGCAGCGGGTCGCGCAGAACGGCACGTGGACGTACAGCCCGAACGGCGTGCGGGCCAGCCCCTCGCGGGCGCTGTCGGGCAGCCGCCACGGGGCCGGCGGGGTCGGCAGCAGGGGCAGGGCGGCGTTCATCTGCTCCCAGTGTGCCGCGCCGGCGACCGGGGGCGGCGGGGTGCGAGGCGTGACGTCGGCGTCGTCCACCGTGGAGCGCGACCTCGTCCCGGACGTCGGTCGCCGGGTCACCGCAGGTGTCGACGACATCGCGGTCCGTCGCCACGCGGGGGGGCCACCACCTGTCCCGCGCTACGTCGTGCTCTGCGTGCGGGGGGCATGCAGAGCACGAGCACTCCGGGACCTCCCTGCCGGCGCCCCGGCGGCCGCGTCGTCGGGACGGCCTGCGGCCTTGCCGGGCGCCGGCCGACCCTGCAGGCTGCGGTCATGACCGTCCCGGAGGACCGCGAGGAGTACCGCCGGCTGCCGGAGCCGGTGCGGCTGGAGGACCTGGTCGAGAGCGTCGACACCTCCCCCGTCCCCGCCCCGGACGCCAGTGACGAGCGGGAGGTGTTCCTGCGCGAGGCGGGCGGCTGAGCTCTCGGCCTACCGCAGCCGGCGGGTGTTGTCGGGCAGCCGCTCGGTCACCCCGCGCGCATCCAGCCACTCCATGAGCGGGACGGCGACCCGGCGGGTGGTCCCCCACGCCGACCGCGCCTGGCTCAGGGTGAACGGCGCCGGGACCCCGCTGAGCCGGTCGCGCGCCGCCTGCTCGACGCCGGGGGCGAGGTAGACGCCGTCGGCGATCTTGACCAGCTGCCCGTCGCGCACCGCGGCCGCCAGCTCCCGCGGCCCCAGACCCGCCGTGGCGAGGTCCCCGGCCTCGGGCGCGGCGAACGGGTCGGCGGCCAGCCGCGCCCGGACGGCGTCCACGGCCTGTTGCACCCGCGGCGGCAGCCCGGCGGCCGCGACCGCCACCCGTCCCTCCCGCAGCGCCAGCGGCGGGCGCACCACCGCGCGGACCAGGTCGTCGTCGGGCAGGCCGAGGTCGCGCCGGACGACGCCCACCGGGGGCCCCGCCTCCAGCGGGTGCTGCTGGCGGTAGCGCCCCACCAGCGCCGGCAGCGCCGCCGCCAGCTCGTCGCGCAGCCCCGGCGCCAGCAGCCACGGCCCCACCTGCGTGGCGCCCTCGGGCACCGGCCAGCCCATCGCGGTGAAGTCCGCCGTCCGGACGACGCGGCGGCGGCTCAGGTCGGCCGCGGCTCCGGCGGCGCCCGGCGGCTGGACGGCGAGCTCCGCGGCCCGTGCGCGGGCGGCTCCCCGGCGGCGCAGCTCGGGCGGGTCGACGTCCCGGACGTCGGCGCCGAGGACCCACCGGGCGCCCGGGTCCCGGAGCAGCAGCCGGTCGCCGACCCTCAGCGGCAGCGGGGTGGCCAGCCGCAGCCGGACCGCGGTGCCGTCCAGGGGCCGCAGCCGGGCACCCACCGCGGCCGAGCCGACGTGCACGACCGCCTCGGCCGGCAGCCGTTCCGGAGCGGCGGCGAGGGTCACGTCGACGTCCCGGGTGGAGCGGAACGCGCCCGGGGAGAGCAGCGCGTCCCCGCGGGCCAGCTCCTCGACCGCGATCCCGCGCAGGTTGAGCGCCACCCGGGCCGTCGCCGTGGCCCGCTCCACCGGCTCGCCGAGGGACTGCACCCCGCGCACGCCGACCTCCCGGTCGGCGAGCTGCAGGCGGTCGCCGGCGGCCACGCTCCCGGCCGCGAGGGTGCCGGTGACCACGGTGCCCGCGCCGCGGATCGGGAAGGCCCGGTCGATCCACAGCCGCACCGGCGCGGTCCGGTCGGGCGTGGGCAGCCCGGCGAGCAGGGTCTCCAGCGCGGCGGCGACGTCGGGCACGCCGGCGCCGGTGACCGCGCTGACCGCGACGCCGGGCACCTCCCCCATCGACGTCCGGGCCAGCCGTTCGCGGGCGTCGGCCAGCACCGGGACGGGGTCGGCGAGGTCGGCCTTGGTGACCGCCAGCAGCGCGTGCCGCACCCCGAGCGCGTCGAGGACGGCGACGTGCTCGGCGGTCTGGGCCGACCAGCCGTCGTCGGCGGCGACCACCACGAGCGCCGCGGGCACCGAGCCGACGCCGGCCAGCATGTTCCCGATGAACCGCTCGTGACCCGGGACGTCGACGACCGCCAGCCGGCGCCCCGAGGGCAGCGTCGTCCAGGCGAACCCGAGGTCGATGGTCAGGCCGCGGCGCCGCTCCTCCTCCCAGCGGTCGGGCTCCATGCCGGTGAGCGCGCGGACCAGCGTCGACTTGCCGTGGTCGACGTGCCCTGCGGTGGCGATCACGTCCATGCCGTTCACCGACACCGCGCCGCCACCTCCAGCACCGCGCCGGCCAGGGCCTCGTCGGCCGACGGCGGCAGGCTGCGCAGGTCGAGCAGGGTGCGGTCCTCGGCGACGTGGCCGACGACCGGCGGCGTGGCCGCGCGCAGCGGCTCGGCGAACGCCGCGGGCAGCGACACCGCGGCGCTGGGCAGCGGGTGCTCCGGCGCCCCACCGCCGCCGACCCGCGCCTGTGAGTCGACCGCGACCGCGTCGAGGCCAGCGGCGGCGAACCGGGCGACCAGGGCCTGGGCCCGGCGGCGCAGGGCCGCGACGTCGGCGGCGAGCATCTGCTGCACCGGCGGGAGCGGGCCGCGCAGCGTGGCCTCCAGGGCGGCCAGGGTCGTCTTGTCCACCCGCAGCGCCCGGTAGAGCGGGTGCCGGCGCAGCCGCTTCACCAGGTCGGCGCGACCCAGCACCAGCCCGGCCTGCGGACCGCCCAGCAGCTTGTCCCCGCTGGCCAGCACCAGGTCGGCGCCGTCGGCAAGGGTGGTCTGCAGGTCCGGCTCGTCGGGCAGGGCGGGGTGCGGCCGGAGCAGGCCCGAGCCGACGTCGGCCACCAGCGGCACCCCGCTGGAGCCGAGCCCGGCGGCGAGCTCGGCCACCGACACCGACCGGGTGAAGCCGCGGACGACGAAGTTGGACGGGTGCACCTTGAGCACCGCGCCGGTCTCCTCGTGGAGGGCGTCGCGGTAGTCGTCGAGGGTCACCCGGTTGGTCGTCCCGACCTCGCGCAGCCGTGCGCCGGTCGCGGCCAGCAGCTCGGGGATGCGGAACCCGTCCCCGATCTCGACCAGCTCCCCGCGGGCGATGACGAGGTCACCGCCGAGGGCGGTGGCGACGAGGGCCAGCGCGGCGGCGCAGTTGTTGACCACCAGCGCCGCCTCGGCGGCCGGCACCGCGGCCAGGAGCGCGGCGAGCGCCGCCTCCCCGCGCGGTCCGCGACGGCCGGTGGTCAGGTCCAGCTCGACGTCGGTGGTACCGCTGGCGGCGGCGATCGCCTCGACCGCGGCGGCCGACAGGGGCGAGCGGCCGAGGTTGGTGTGCACCAGCACGCCGGTCGCGTTGAGCACCGGCCGCAGGCTGCTGGCCGTCGTCGGCAGCCCGGCCAGGACGGCGGGGACGGCGTCGTCGGGGGCCACCGCACCCTCGCGGACGCGCTGCTGCACCTGCTGGACGGCGGCCTTGACCAGCTCCCGGCCCAGCCGCTCGGCGGCGGCGACCAGCTGGGGATCGGCGAGCAGGGTGTCGGTGCGCGGCACCTGCCGCCGGGGGTCGGCGTTCATCGACTGCGGAGCGTAGGCGCCGGGCGGTCGGGTCGACGGGACGGTGCGGACGGATGGCGGAGGCGGACGGGAATCGAACCCGCCTGACCGAGCTGCTCGGCCACGTCGGCTTTAGAGGCCGCGGGGGCCACCAGGCGCCCTGACGCCTCCACCGGACACCCTACGTGCCCGCCGCCCGGACCACCGCCGGGAACTGTCGGCACCGGCTGCCAGCATCTGTGGCGTGAAGCGCACCGAGGTCCGCCCCGCCGCCACGCTGCCGCCGGTCACCCTCACGCCCGAGGAGGCCGCCGCCGTCGCGGTCGCCCTCGCCGCCCAGCCCGACGGACCGTACGCCGATGCCGGGCGCGGCGCGCTGGAGAAGGTCCTCGGCGCCCTCGAGCCCGACGCCCGCCGCCGCGCCCAACTGCTGGCCACCAGCCTCTGGGTCAGCGCGGAGGCCGGCCGCTCCGCCGAGCTCCGGTCGGTCGTCGAGCAGGCCGTGGCGCAGCGCCGCGTCCTGGTGCTGCGCTACCGGGACGGGAAGGGGGCGGCCTCCCGCCGCACGGTGGAGCCGCAGCTGCTGGCCCGGACCAGCGACCACTGGTTCCTGGTGGCCTGGTGCCGCGAGCGCCAGGCGCCCCGCTGGTTCCGGGAGGACCGCATCGAGGCCGCCGAGCTGACGACCGAGATCGCGCAGCGCCGCGACCCCGGCCTCTTCGGCGCCCCTTCCACCACGCACCCGGCGGGCCGGGCGCTGGGCACGGCCCCGACGAGGGCACCGGCCCGGCTGGTCGTCCTGCCCGGGGGGCGGGCCTAGATTCGGGGCGTGACCACCGCTCCCGCCCGGATCCGGCTCACCCAGTACGCCCACGGCGGAGGCTGCGCCTGCAAGATCCCACCGGGTGAGCTCGAGGCCGTCGTCGCGGGCCTCACCGCCGCCGGCCCGACCGACCCGGCCGCCGAGCTCGTCGTGGGTCTCGATGACGGTGACGACGCGGCCGTGGTCCGCATCGCCGGGGGTCAGGGGCTGGTCCTCACCACCGACTTCTTCACCCCGGTCGTGGACGACGCGCACACCTTCGGCCGGATCGCCGCGGCCAACGCGCTCTCCGACGTCTACGCGATGGGCGGCACCCCCGTCGTCGCGGTCAACCTGCTGGGCTGGCCGCGGGACGTGCTGCCCGCCGAGCTCGCCGCGGAGGTGCTGCGCGGCGGGCTGGAGATCGCCCAGGAGGCCGGCTGCCACGTCGGCGGCGGGCACTCGATCGACGACCCGGAGCCGAAGTACGGCATGGCGGTCACCGGCGTGGTCGACGTCGACCGGGTGATCACCAACGCCGCGGCGGTCGCGGGCACGCCGCTGTCGCTGACCAAGCCGCTCGGCGTCGGGGTGCTCAACAGCCGGATGAAGGCCACCGGGGAGGTGTCGGAGGAGGCGGTCGCCTCGATGACGACCCTCAACCGCGACGCCGGCCGGGCCGCGGTGGCGGCGGGCATCCGCGCGGGCACCGACGTGACCGGGTTCGGCCTGCTCGGCCACCTGTACAAGATGGCCCGGGCGAGCGGCGTGACCGCCGTGGTCGAGGCCGCCGCGGTCCCGTACCTGCTGGGCGCGCGCGAGGCGCTGGCCGACGGCTACGTCTCCGGCGGTACCCGCCGCAACCTCGACTGGGTGCGTCCCCACGCCGACCTGTCGGCGGTCTCCGAGGACGAGGCGCTGCTCCTGGCCGACGCGCAGACCTCCGGCGGGCTGCTGCTGGCCGGTGAGGTGCCCGGCGCCCCGGTGATCGGCGAGTTCGTACCGCGGGCGGAGCACGTCGTCGTGGTCCGCTGACAGCCACGGGAGCATCGCAGCGAGCGCCAGCGAGCGAGGAGCGGACCAGGGCGCGGAAGCGGCCAAGGGCCGGTCGTGAGGTGACACCGCCGTCCTACCGGACGACACCGCGGACACGTGCCGCCCCCCGGCGCGCTGAGCCCCACCGTTGCTCCTCGCGGGACCCTCCGGGCCCCACTCGTCACGACACCGGGTCCGCGTCGCAGCGGGTCGGTGGCCTCCGTTACGGTCCGGTCATGCTGGCTGCCTTCGTCTCCACGCCCGCCCCGAAGGACCCGCTCTCCGTGCTGGAGATCGGCGAGCGCCCCGACCCGGAGGTGCGCGACGGCTGGACGACGGTGCAGGTGAAGGCCGCGTCGCTCAACCACCACGACCTGTTCAGCCTGCGCGGGATCGGCCTGCCGCAGGAGCGGATGCCGATGATCCTCGGCACGGACGCCGCCGGGCTCGACGAGGACGGCAACGAGGTCATCGTCCACGGCGTCGTCGTCGGCACCCCCGGCTGGACCGGGGACGAGACCCTCGACCCGAAGCGGACGCTCTTCTCCGAGCTGCACCAGGGCACGATGGCCGAGCGGGTCGCCGTCCCCCGGCGCAACCTGGTCCCCAAGCCCGCCGAGCTCTCCTTCGCCGAGGCCGCCTGCCTGCCGACCGCGTGGCTGACCGCCTACCGGATGCTGTTCGTGAAGTCGGGCCTGCGGCCCGGCGCGACGGTGCTGGTGCAGGGGGCCAGCGGCGGCGTCGCCACCGCGCTGGTCGCGCTCGGCCGCGCCGCCGGCTTCCGGATGTGGGTCACCGCCCGCAGCGAGGAGAAGCGGCAGGCGGCGCTCGCCCTCGGTGCGGACCAGGCCTTCGAGACCGGCGCGCGGCTGCCCGAGCGGGTGGACGGCGTGATGGAGAGCGTCGGCGAGGCGACCTGGAGCCACAGCGTCAAGTCGCTGCGGCCCGGCGGCGTCATCGTCACCTGCGGCGCTACCACGGGTTTCAACCCGGGCGCCGAGCTCAACCGCGTCTTCTTCACCCAGCTGTCGGTGATCGGCTCGACGATGGGCACCCGCGAGGAGCTGGAGTCGCTGGTGCGGATGTGCGCGATGACCGGCGTCCGCCCGGTGATCGACGTCGAACTGCCCCTCAGCGAGGCCCGCGACGGCTTCGCGCGGATGGAGCAGGGGCAGACGGCGGGCAAGATCGTCTTCACCGTGTGAGCGGACTGGGACGTGGGCATCGCAGCGAGGCACGAGCGAGGAGCGGAGCGTCCCGCGCGAGCGCACCGGGGGGCACGGTGAGCTCCGCCGTCGACCGGGTCGTGGCCGCGCTGGAGGCCGCGGACGTCGAGGCGGAGGTCCGCCGCCTCGACGTCCCGGTGCCGACGGCGGTGGCCGCGGCCGAGGCGCTCGGCTGCGCGGTGGGCGCGATCGCCAACAGCCTGGTCTTCGACGCCGACGGAGCGCCGCTGCTCGTGCTCGCCAGCGGCGCGCACCGCGTGGACACCGCGAAGGTCGCGGCCCTGGTGGGCGCGACGCGGGTGCGGCGGGCGACAGCGGAGTTCGTCACCGCCGCGACCGGCCAGGAGGTCGGCGGGGTCGCCCCCACCGGCCACCCGGCACCGCTGCGCACCGTCGTGGACGTCGACCTCGCCGCGCACCCGGTGCTCTGGGCCGGCGGCGGCGACCACCACACCATGGTCTCGCTGACCTACGCCGACCTGCTGCGGCTGACCGGTGGTGAGGAGGCCACCGTCGCCTGAGGCGCAGCGGAGGGAGGAACCGCGGTGATCGCCCGCATCTGGCGGGGCTGGGTCCGCACCGAGGACCGGGACGCCTACGCCGCCTACATCGACGAGACCGGCATCGCCCACTACCGGCGGACACCGGGCAACCAGGGCGCGCACATGCTGCTGCGCGACCTCGACGACGGCCGGACCGAGGTCGTCACGCTGAGCTTCTGGACGTCCTACGACGCCATCCGGGAGTTCGCCGGGGACGACGTGAGCGCCGCCGTCTTCTACCCCGAGGACGACCGCTACCTGGTCGACCGAGAGGTCACCGTGAGCCACTTCGAGGTCCACGAGGCCGGCTGACCGCCCCTGTTCTGTCAAAGTCGGTTGACAGCACCCGAGGCGTCAACTTATGTTGACGACATGGCCGACACAGTGCAGATGGCCTCCGCCGCCAGCAGCCGGGACCCCTCCGTCGGGTTGAAGGCGGTCCGCGCGCTCCGGGTCCTCGTGGAGCGACTGGAGGCCCTCCAGGTGGACAACGCCCGCGACCAGGGCTGGACGTGGGAGCAGATCGCCCAGCTGCTCGGCGTCACGCGCCAGGCGGTGCACAAGAAGTACGCAGGCGGCCGCGGGCCGCTTCGGCGGAAGGACTGACCGTGTTCGAACGCTTCACCTCCGACGCCCGGGAGACCGTCGTCCTCGCCCAGCGCGAGGCCCGGGAACTCCGGCACGGCTCGATCGGTACCGAGCACCTGCTGCTCGCCCTCCTGGACCAGCCGTGGACGGCGACGGCGCAGGTCCTCGGCCGGCACGGGCTCACCCGGCCCCTCGTGGTCGAGGCGGTCACCGCGCTCGTCGGTGGGGACGACCTGGACGCCGAGGCGCTCCGGGCGGTCGGGATCGACCTGGACGCCGTGCGCGACCGGGTCGAGGCGACCTTCGGACCCGGTGCGCTCGACAAGCGTGCCGGCGACCGGTCCCCCGGCCGCGGCAGGCACATCCCGTTCTCACCCCGCGCCAAGAAGGTGCTGGAGCTGTCGCTGCGCGAGGCGATCGCCCAGCGGTCGAAGAGCATCCGGGAGGGGCACATCGCCCTCGGCGTGCTGCGGGAGGGCCAGGGACTGGCCGTCACGGTGCTGCACGACCGCGGGGTCGACCTGGCCGCGCTGCGGCGGGACCTCGAGGCGACCCTCCTCGCCGCCTGACCGACCCTCCGTGTCACCCGCGGGTGGGAGGGTGCCGCCGTGGAGATCCTCTTCGTCGCCAGCACGAGCGTCATCGCGCCCGACCCGGTGGAGAGCCGTCGGCTCTACGTGGACGCGCTGGGCTTGCCCCTCGAGCGACTCGACGGCGAGTACTTCGCCAGCGAGCGGATCGACGGCAGCAGGCACTTCGGCGTCTGGCCGCTCGCCGAGGCCGCAGTGGCCTGCTTCGGCGCACCCGACTGGCCGGCCGACCACCCGGTCCCGCAGGCGAGCATCGAGTTCGAGCTGCCGGACGAGGCCGCGGTGGCCCGTGGCGCGGCGGAGCTGGAGGCCGCCGGCCACCGGCTCCTCCACGGGGCGCGAACGGAGCCGTGGGGGCAGACGGTCGCCCGGCTGCAGTCCCCGGAGGGGTTGGTCGTCGGGCTGTCCTTCGCGCCGTGGATGCACTGAGGGCCCGGCGCGGTCAGACCCCCGCGCCGGTCCGTGCGGCGATCTTGGCGGCGATCCTGTCGCGGGTGCGCTCGGGCAGGTACCGCACCGCGGGGAGCAGGTCGGGGAGCCGGTGCTTCTGCGTCGTGTAGGCGCGGAAGGCCAGCCCCACGGTGACCCCGTGGTCGGGGCGGTGGACGACGTCGACGGGGTCGCCGGCGCCGATCTCCCCCGTCTCCAGCACCCGCAGGTAGGCCCCGCTCGCGCCGTGGGCGGTGAACCGCTTGACCAGGTGCGGCACTCCCCAGAACCGCTCGAAGTTGGCGCAGGGGATCCGGCCGTCGGTCACCTCCAGCAGCGCCGTCCCGACCCGCCACCGCTCCCCCAGCAGCGCACCGGTGAGGTCCAGCCCCGTCGTCCGGAGGTTCTCGCCGAAGCGGCCGGGCGGCAGGTCGCGCCCGAGCTCGGCGGACCACCAGTCGGCGTCCTCCTGGGCGTAGGCGTAGACCGCCTGCCCCTCACCGCCGTGGTAGCGCCGGTTGACCTGGACGTCGCCGTCCAGGCCGAGCCGTCCGACGGCGACCCGGCCGGGCACCGGCCGCTTGTCGATCCCGCTGCGGTTGGGCCGCCGATCGGGCAGCGACAGCAGGTCGGGACCGGAGACGCAGACCGCTTCGACGCGGGGCGTCACTTCTTGCTGGCGGTGGACTCGTTGGTGGACAGCGCGGCGACGAACGCCTCCTGGGGGACCTCGACGCGGCCCACCATCTTCATCCGCTTCTTGCCCTCCTTCTGCTTCTCCAGCAGCTTGCGCTTGCGGGTGATGTCGCCGCCGTAGCACTTGGCGAGGACGTCCTTGCGGATGGCGCGGACGGTCTCCCGCGCGATGACCCGTGAGCCGACGGCGGCCTGGATCGGCACCTCGAACTGCTGGCGCGGGATGAGCTCGCGCAGCTTGCCGGCCATCATCACGCCGTAGCTGTAGGCCTTGTCCTTGTGCACGATCGCGCTGAACGCGTCGACGGCCTCGCCCTGCAACAGGATGTCGACCTTCACCAGCGCGGACTCCTGCTCACCGGCCTCGGCGTAGTCCAGGCTCGCGTACCCGCGGGTGCGGGACTTCAGCGCGTCGAAGAAGTCGAAGATGATCTCGCCGAGCGGCAGGGTGTAGCGGAGCTCGACCCGCGACTCGGACAGGTAGTCCATGCCACCGAGCTGCCCGCGGCGGCCCTGGCAGAGCTCCATGATGGCGCCGGTGTAGTCGCTGGGCGCGATGATGGTGGCGCTCACGACCGGCTCGAACACCTTGTCGATCTTGCCCTCGGGCCAGTCGCTGGGGTTGGTGACGGTGATCTCCGAGCCGTCCTCCATCACCACCCGGTAGACGACGTTGGGCGCGGTGGAGATGAGGCTGATCCCGGCCTCGCGCTCCAGTCGCTCCCGGACGATCTCCAGGTGCAGCAGGCCGAGGAAGCCGACGCGGAAACCGAAGCCCAGGGCCGCGGAGGTCTCCGGCTCGTAGGTCAGCGCGGCGTCGTTGAGCAGCAGCTTGTCCAGCGCCTCGCGCAGCAGCGGGTACTCGCTGCCGTCGATCGGGTAGAGGCCGGAGTAGACCATCGGCTTGGGGTCGCGGTAGCCGCCGATCGACTCGGTGGCCGGCTTGTGCTGGAGGGTGACGGTGTCGCCCACGCGGGACTGGCGGACGTCCTTCACCCCGGTGATGAAGTAGCCCACCTCGCCGACGCCGAGGCTCTCGACCGGCTTGGGCTCCGGGGAGATCACGCCGATCTCGAGCAGCTCGTGCGTCGCGCCGGTCGACATCATCTTGATCCGGTCGCGGGCGGCGATCCGCCCGTCCACGACGCGGACGTAGGTGATGACGCCGCGGTAGATGTCGTAGACCGAGTCGAAGATCATGGCGCGGGCGGGGCCATCGGCGTCGCCGGTCGGTGCGGGGATCTGGGCCACGATCGCGTCGAGCAGCTCGGGCACGCCCTCGCCGGTCTTGCCGCTGACGCGCAGCACCTCGTCGGGGTCGCAGCCGATGATGTGGGCCAGCTCCGCGGCGTACTTCTCCGGCTGGGCGGCCGGCAGGTCGATCTTGTTGAGGACCGGGATGATCGTGAGGTCGTTCTCCATGGCCAGGTAGAGGTTGGCCAGGGTCTGCGCCTCGATGCCCTGCGCCGCGTCGACCAGGAGGACCGCGCCCTCGCAGGCGGCCAGCGACCGGGACACCTCGTAGGTGAAGTCGACGTGGCCGGGGGTGTCGATCATGTCGAGCACGAACTCGGCCCCCGCGTGCTCGCCGGTGGTCGGCGTCCACGGCAGGCGCACGTTCTGCGCCTTGATGGTGATGCCGCGCTCGCGCTCGATGTCCATCCGGTCGAGGTACTGCGCACGCATCTGCCGCGCTTCGATGATCCCGGTCACCTCGAGCATCCGGTCGGCCAGCGTCGACTTGCCGTGGTCGATGTGGGCGATGATGCAGAAGTTCCGGATGCGGGCCGGGTCGGTGTAGGCGGGAGTCGTCACAGTGCCCCCATCGTCCCACGGCTCGGTGCGTCGTCCAGCGAACGGCCGGTCCCTGCCGGTCTACCCGCGGGTTGGGGTCGTACGCCCGTCGCTGGTATCTTGGCAGACCGGTCCGCCGACGCCTGCCGTCCGGACGCACTGTCAGAAGTACTCCCTCCCGAGAGACACCCGAGGCTCACGCGTGGCGAACATCAAGTCCCAGATGAAGCGGATCAAGACCAACGAGAAGGCGCGTCAGCGCAACGTTGCCGTCAAGTCCGCCCTGAAGACGGCCGTCCGGCGCGTCCGGACCGCCGCTGCGTCCGGGGACGCCGCGGCCGCGCAGGAGGCCCTCAAGACCGCCAGCAAGGCGCTCGACAAGGCAGCCAGCAAGGGCATCATCCACAAGAACCAGGCCGCCAACCGCAAGTCGGGTCTGGCCAAGCAGGTCGCCGGCCTCTGAGCCGGCGCGCCGCGCCTCCGGCGCGGACGTGCACGAGCCCCCTCCCCCGCTCGGGGACGGGGGCTCTTCGCGTCTCCGGGCCTCGTCCCGGCGTCTGGTCACCGGGGTCGACCGCGCCGGAGCCGGGCCGGCGTCCGTCGCCTGCTGCCGTGGGGCGGCGTCAGACGCGACCCCGGCCGGTCTCCCGGCGGATGGTCACGATCCGCCGCACGGCCCGCTCGAGCGCGTAGTCCGCGCTGGCGGCAGCGCCCTTGACGTCGGCGTTCAGCTCCGCCGCGACGCCGACCGCCTGCTGCAGGCCCTCGATGCTCCAACCGCGTGCCTGCGCCTGGGCCTTCTTCACCTTCCACGGCGGCATCTTCAGCGTGCGGGCCAGCTCGCCGGGGTTGGTGCTGCGCAGTGAGGTGACCCGCGCCGCGGTGCGGACGCCATCGGCGATGGCGTCGGCGATGAGGACGTGGGCGACCCCGCGCTGCAGCGCCCAGCGCAGCATCTCCAGCGACCCCTGCCGGTCGCCGACGAGCACGCGCTCCGCGACGGTGAAACCGGTGACCTCGGCCTGCCCGCGGTGGAACCGGGCGACGGCGTCGGCGTCGACGGTGCCGCCGAAGTCGGAGACGAGCTGGCCGGCGGCCGAGGACAGCTGGCGGAGGTCGGCGCCGATCGCCTCGACCAGGGCACTGGCCGCGTCGGGGGTGATCCGCCCGCCGGCGGACCGGACCTCGTTGCGCACGAACGCGATGCGGTCCCCGACCGAGCTGACCTTCGGGCAGTCGTCGACCGCGGCACCGGCAGCGGTGAAGGCCTTGAGCAGCGCCTCGTTGCGCTTGCCGCCGTGGTGCACGACCACGAGGGTCAGGTCGGGGTCGGGGTCCTTGGCGTAGCCGACCAGGGCGTCGACGAGCGCTCCGGCCGCCTCGTGGACCCCGGTCACCACCACGAGGCGGTGCTCACCGAACAGCGAGGGCGCGAGGACGTCGGCCAGCTGCCCCACCGGCAGACCAGCGGCGGGGAGCTCGTGCGTCTCGGCCTCGGGGTGGCGCTCGAGCACCGCGGCCCGGACGGCGGAGATCGCGCGGGAGCGGAGCAGCTCCTCCTCCCCCACCACGGCACGCAGGCGGGAGGTCGGCGCGGGAGGTGCGGCAGCCACACCGGCATGGTGTCACGCGGGGGTGATGCTCCCGCCGAGCCGCGGCCGGTGCCGCCCGGGCCGCGCGGTGGGCCGCGCCCACCGTGTCGACCGCGTGGGCGCCGCCGGTGCCGTCCGGGCCGGCCGCGCCGGTGACGTCGGGGCCGTCGGGGCCGTCGGCCGGGTCGGCTGCCGTGCTGACCGCGTCGGCGCCGTCGGCCGGACCGGCCGCGGAACCCGCCGGCTCCCGTCCGCGGGCCGCCACCCCCCACGCGTCGGCGTCCCCCGCGACGGCCAGGTCCCCCTCCCGGTCGGTGCGGTGCACCCGCATCCCGTCCTGGGTCAGCCACGACAGCATCCGCCCGGTCGGGTGCCCGTAGGGGTTGTCGGACCCCGCCGACACCAGGGCCACGCGGGCGCCGGTCGCGGCGAGGAAGCCGCGGTCGGCGTCGGCACTGCCGTGGTGGGGCACCTTCAGCACGTCCGCGCCCAGGTCCACGCCGCGGGCGACGATGCGCGCCTGCGCCTCGCCGCCGAGGTCGCCGGTGAGCAGGACGCGCACGCCGTGCTGGGTGACCCGCACGACGAGGGAGAGGTCGTTGGGCTCGGCCGCCGCCGTGGCCAGCTCCGGCGGCGGGGCGAGCACCTCGATGACCGCCTCCCCCACGGTGCGGCGCTCCCCCGGGACGAGCACGGCCCGCTGAGCCCCGGCGTCCAGGACCGCGTCGGCGAGCCGGCCGGCGCGGTCGTCGGCCGGGGACAGCGTCCCGGTGGCGACGACGCCGACCGACCGGCCCGACAGCGCGCCGGCGAGGCCGCCGACGTGGTCGGCGTCCAGGTGGGTGACCAGGACCAGCGGCAGGCGGTCGATGCCCAGCCGGTCGAGGCAGCGGTCGACCGGCCCCACGTCCGGACCCGCGTCGACCAGCACCCCCTCCCCCGGTCCGGTGGGCACCACCAGGGCGTCGCCCTGCCCGACGTCGCAGGCGACCACGACCGTGCCGTCCGGCGGCCATCCCCGGGTCATCTGGCGGACCGGCCAGCCCAGCACCACCACGCCGACCAGGGCCGCCAGCGCCAGGGGCCGCCACCGGGGGAAGCGCCACAGCAGCCAGGCCGCGCCGAGCAACAGCAGCGTCAGGAGCACGGCACCCGTGGTGCCGACCGGCCAGCCGAGGGCGCCGTCCGGCAGGGCCGCAGCCCGCTCGGCCACGAGCACCAGCCAGCGGACCGGCCACCCGGCCAGCCAGACCAGCGCGTCCCCCAGCGGCGGGACCACGACCGTCGCCAGTGCCGCGAGCAGGCCCAGCACGGTGGCCGCGGGGACCGCGGGCGCGGCGAGGAGGTTGGCCGGCAGGGAGACCGGGCTGACCAGCCCGGACAGCGCGGCGACGAGCGGCGCGGTGGCCAGTCCGGCGGCCGCCGCCACGGCCACCGCGTCGGCCACCGACCGCGGCCAGCCCCGGCCGCGGAGCCGTCGTGACCAGTTCCGCGCGAGCAGGACGATGGCCGCCGTCGCCGCGAACGACAGCGCGAAGCCGGCGTCGCGGGCCAGGTCGGGCTCCACCAGCAGAAGCACGACGACGGCGCCGAGGAGTGCGGGGAGGGCCGCCCGCGACCGGCCGCTGGCCAGCGCGAGGAGGGTGACCGCGCCCATCGCCGCGGCCCGGAGCACGCTCGCGCTCGGCCGGGCCAGCAGCACGAACCCGACCAGCGCCGCGGCGGCCACGAGGGCCTGGACCCGCCGGTCCACCGCCCGGCGGCGCAGCGGGGCGAGGACCCCGGTGAGCACGATGGCCACGTTCGCGCCGGAGACCGCGGTGAGGTGGGCGAGCCCGGCCCGCTGGAAGTCCTCCACGAGCACCGGGTCCATGGCGCGGGTGTCGCCGACGACCAGGCCCGGCAGCAGCCCGCCCGGCCGCGGGCCCAGGACGCGGACGGCGGCGTCGGCCAGGCCGTCGCGCAGCGCCCCCGCGGCCCGCTGGGCCCAGGGCGGCTCCCCGAGGACGGCCGGTGGCCCGCGTGCCGACAGCCGGGCCACCAGTCCGTCCGTGGGATCGGCCGGTGACACGGTGGCCCGCAGCCGCACGGGCTGTCCCGGCAGCATCCCGAGCCAGTCCTCCGCGGGCCCGAACAGGACGACGTCGTCGTCCAGACCGACCGTGGAGCCGCCGTCGTCGAAACGGGTGACAGTGCCCTCGACCACCACACGAGCCGGCCCGACGCCGCGCACCGGACGGGGGTCGCCGGCCAGGACGAGGTCGACCACCACGGTCCGCCGCGCCTCAGCGACCGTCGCGAGCGGCGACGCCTCCCGCGCGGCGGCACGGACGGCCGCCGTGGTCGCCGTGACCGCCACGGCCGCGAGCACGCCGAGGAGCACGACCGCCCACGCCGAGTTGCGCCACCGCACGGCCAGGAGCGCGGAGGCCACGGCGACCAGTGCCGCTCCGACCAGGCCGGCGGGACCCGTCAGCGGAGCGAGGAGCGTGGTGGCCCAGGTGGCCGCGGCGACCGGTGCCAGCCGCAGGTCGACCCACGCCCACCGCCCGGAGGAGCCGCTCACACGGTCACCAGCTCGGCGAGCTCGGCGTAGATGGCCGGGCCGATCCCGGGGACGTCGTCGAGCTGTTCGACACTGGTGAAGCGGCCCTGCCCCTCCCGGTGGTCGACGATCCGCTGGGCCAGGACCGGCCCGATGCCGGGGAGGGCGTCGAGGTCGGCGACGGTGGCCGTGTTGAGGTCCACGGGGCCGCTCCCGGTGGACCCTCCGGGAGCCGGGCCGGCCGGAGCGGCTCCCGGCACGCCCACCGCGACCTGCTGCCCGTCGGACACCACCGCGGCGAGGTTGACCGAGGCGGGATCGGCCTCCGGCAGGAGGCCGCCGGCGGCCGCGACCGCGTCGGCGACGCGCGCTCCCGTGGGCAGGGTGACCAGGCCGGGCCGGTGGACGAGGCCGACCACGGAGACCACGACGGTCGTCGCCGCGTCGGCCGCCACCCCGACCGACGGGGTCGCCGGTGCCGCGGCCGACGACGGGGACGGCACCGCCGGGGTGGACGGTTCGGGTGCCGGCTCCACGTGGGGGCGGTCGAACCAGGTCCCAGCTGCCACCGCCAGCGCGGCGAGCAGCCCGGCGAGCCACAGCGCCCACGCCCCACGCCGCGCCGGGGCCAGGCGCACCGCCGGGCCGGGCACGCGGTGCCGGCCGATGCCGCCCGGCAGCCCCGACGGCGATCCCTCGTCGTGCGTCCCCGGTCCGAGGGCCGGCTCCACCGGCTCCGGATCGTCCGTCGGGTCGAGGTCGTCGTCGGGGACCCAGCCCCGCGCGCGCCCGCCCTCGGCGAGGAGGACACGCAGGCGAGCGCGGATGAGATCGGCGTCGTCGCTGCGGCGAGGAGGGAGGCGCACCGGCCGGACGCTAGGCAGGTCGGTGCGCGGTCGAGGCGGTCCCGGGACGACTGTGGACACGACCCCCGCCTGTGGACGACGGGACCAGTGGTCCGGCGGCGCGGGTGCAGGCTGCCCGGGTGCCTCCGCTGGGTTCCTCAGTCCGCCGGCTGCTCGCCGTCCTCGACGGTCTGCTGGAGCAGCGGCACCGACGCCGGCGCCACGACCAGCCCCACGGCCCCGGGCCCGACGTGCGCACCGATCGCCGCCCCGAGCTCGCTGACGTAGAGCTCGCGCAGCCCCGGGAGCCGGTCCTCGAGCTCGGCAGCGAGGCGCTCGGCCCGCTCCGGTGCGGCCAGGTGGTGGACGGCGACCGACACCGGCCCGCTGTCGGCGGCCTCAACGCCGCGCTGGACCAGCCGCGACAGCGCCCGGGCGGAGGTCCGGACCTTCTCCAGGGGGACCACCCGTCCCTCCGCGACGTGCAGCACCGGCTTGACCGCCAGGGCGGTGCCGATCATCGAGGCCGCGGCCCCGATCCGGCCTCCGCGGCGCAGGTGCTCGAGGGTGTCGACGACGAAGAGCGTCCGGGTCGCGGCGGCCGTCTCCCGCGCCCTGGCCACGACGGTCGCTGCGTCCGCTCCGGCCGCGGCCGCCCGGGCGGCGGCGACGACGGCGAACCCGCTGCCCATGGCCGCCGAACGCGAGTCCACCACCGTGACGATGTGCTCGCCGACCTGCGCGGCGGCCAGGCGCGCCGCGTCGACGGTGCCCGACAGCTCCGCCGACAGGTGGATCGAGACGATCCGGTCGGCGCCCTCGGCCAGCCGCCGGCGGTAGGCGCTGACGAAGTCCCCCGGCGTCGGCCGCGAGGTGGAGACGGTCTGCCCGCGGACGCCGAGGGCACGGGCGACGTCCGCCGGACCGATCTCCGCCCCCTCCTGGCCGGAGTGGCCGGCCATGACGACGTAGAGCGGGACGACCTCGACCGAGTACTGCTCGACCAACCGCGGTGGCAGGTAGGCCGTGGAGTCGGTGACCACGGCGACGGACACGCGGCGAGGCTAGCCGCCCGTGCGCGCCGACCGGCGGCGGCCGGTCACGGCGGGCTCCCGGCGACGCCCGGTCACAGGACGGCGTCGGCGTCCTGTGCCGGCGCGGCGGCCCCCTCCTCGGGGCTGGCCCCGGCCGCCAGGGGGCCGGCTCCGGCTGGGACCGGAGGGCGCGGCTCGGAGGGCACCTGTGGCGCCGAGGTGTTGTGCCGCAGCAGCCGCCAGCGGTCGCGCTGCACCGCCAGCTCGCTCCAGGCGCAGTTGCCCAGGGGGCCGAACACCCGGCGGTGCTCCGGCCCCAGCTCCAGCAGGGCCTCCAGCAGCCGCGCGGCGGTGCCGCCGTGGGTCACCACCACCGCCGCCGGTGCCTCCGGCAGGTCGCGGAGCGCGGCGAGCGCCCGCCGCGGCACGTCCGCCGGGTCCTCGCCGCCGCGCCCGCGCACCGGCCGGCCGGCCAGCCAGTCGGCGTACTGCTCGGGGTGGCGCTCGGCGACCTCCTCGCGCGTGAGCCCCTCCCACGACCCGATGCCGACCTCGCGCAGCCGGGGGTCCAGCCGGAGCGGCACCCCGAGGACGGTGGCGAGCGACGCGGCGGTCTCGGCGGCCCGGCTCAGGTCACTGGCGACGACGACGGTCCCCTCGGGGAGCGCCCCGGTCACGGTCAGGTGGGCGGCCGCCTCGACGGCCTGCCGGCGGCCCTCCGCGTCCAGCGGGGGGTCCTGTTGGCCCTGGAACCGCCCGATGACGTTCCACTCCGTGCGCCCGTGCCGCCAGACGACCAACCGGGGCACGGGCAGCCGCAGGGCGGCGTCGGTCACCGGCCGGTCGCCTCCGAGGACACCCCCGGGTCGGCGTCGTCCTCGGCGGGCTCGGGTGGGAGGGGGGTGGGATCGGCGCTCATCGGGTCGACGTCGTCGGCCGACAGCGTCTGCCGGCTCGCCGGGAGCGGGGTGTCGGCGTCGGTGGCGGCCTGGCCGTCGGTCGGCGCGACCCGGTCGGCGAACGGGATGGTCGGGCAGTCCTTCCACAGCCGCTCGAGGGCGTAGTAGGCGCGCTCCTCGGCGTGCTGGACGTGCACGACGACGTCGATGAAATCCAGCAGCACCCACCGGGCCTCGGCGACGCCCTCCCGGCGCACCGGCTTGACGCCGTGCTGCCGCAGCCGCTCCTCGACCTCGTCGACGATCGCCTGCACCTGGCGCTCGTTCGGCGCCGATGCCAGCACGAAGGCGTCGGTGATCGCCAGCCGGTCGCTGACGTCCACGATCGAGACGTCGGTGGCCAGCTTGTCGGCGGCGGCCTGCGCCGCCAGCAGTGCGGTCTCCCGCGCCTCGGGCGAGGCGGTCATCGGGGTACCTCCTGGAGATGGGGGGACGGTGGTTCGGGAGGCTGTCCGCCGGGGCCGGTGGGAGCCGGCGGCCGGTCGTAGCTGGGGCGGTCGGCCGGCGGGGCGCCCGGGCCGTCACCGCGGGCGACGTCCTCACGCACCACGGGACGGGGGGCGACCCGCGAGTGGTAGAGCTGCCGCTTCTCGATGTACTGCACCACGCCGTCGGGGACGAGGTACCAGACCGGCATGCCGCGGCCCACCCGCTCGCGGCAGTCGCTGGAGCTGATCGCCAGTGCCGGCACCTCGACCAGGCTCACCGCGCCCTCGGGCAGGTGCGCCGCACCCAGGTCGAAGCCGGGCCGGGTCACGCCGATGAAGTGCGCCAGCTGGAAGCACCGGTCGCTGTCGCGCCAGCTCAGGATCTGGGAGAGCGCGTCGGCCCCGGTGATGAAGAACAGCTCGTCGTCGGGGCGCTGCCGCTGGAGGTCGCTGAGGGTGTCGATCGTGTACGTCGGCCCGCCGCGGTCGATGTCGACGCGGCTCACCGAGAACCGGGGGTTGGAGGCAGTGGCGATGACCGTCATGAGGTAGCGGTCCTCCGCCGGGGCCACGTCGCGGTCGCTCTTCTGCCAGGGCTGACCGGTCGGCACGAAGACGACCTCGTCCAGCCCGAAGAGGACGGCGACCTCGCTCGCCGCCACGAGGTGCCCATGGTGGATGGGATCGAACGTCCCACCCATCACCCCGACCCGCCGACCTGCCACCGATCGAGCCTATCCGGGCCGCCGAGGAGCGGCGGAGGAGGACCGGCGCCGGACGGGAGCACGGGACCCGCGGCCGGCGCCGGACGAACCCGGTCCCCACCGGCTCAGAGCGTGGTGACGAAGTCGGCCAGCTGGGCGGCGGTGCGGCACTCGACCATGTCGATGACCTCGCCGTACCGGTCGGCCGCCGAGTCGCCGCTGCCCCACAGCCGGCGCGGCTCGGGGTTGAGCCAGTGCGCGGAGCGGGACCGCCGGACGAGGTCGGCCAGCACCGGCAGTCCCGGCGGTCGGTGGTTGGTGCGACCGTCGCCCAGCACGAGCAGCGAGGTCTTCGGGCCCACGACGCCGGGCCAGCGATCGGCGAACACCTCGAACGCGGTGCCGTAGTCGCTGTGCCCGTCGAAGCCCACGACGTCGGCCTCGCGACCGATGCGCGCGACCGCGTCGGCCACGTCCGCGCCGGGGCGGAAGAACCGGGTGACCTCGTCGGTCGAGTCCACGAACGCGAACGCCCGCGCCCCGGTGAAGTGCTCGCGCAGCGCCTGGGTGAGCATCAGCGTGAAGTGGCTGAACCCAGCCACCGAGCCGCTGACGTCGCACAGCACCACCAGCTCGGGCTTGTGCACCCTGCGCGGCCGGTGGTGGGTCACCACCGGCACGCCCCCGGTCCCCAGCGACGCCCGCACCGTCTTGCGGAAGTCCAGCCGGCCCTCCCGCCCGTGCCGGCGGCGGGCCGACAGTCGGACCGCGAGGCGCCGGGCCAGCGGTGCCACGGTCCGGCGCAGCTCGGCGAGGTCGGCGGACTGGGCGCGCAGGAACTCCACCTGGTCGGCCAGCGGGCGCACCGCGTTCTTCGCGACCCTGTCCCGGCCGCGTTCGGCCGCCGTCCGCCGCCGGACCTCGGCCTCCACCGCCGCCCGGAACGCCGCCAGCCGCTCGCGGACGGTCTGCCGGGCCACCTGCTCGGCCAGCCCCCCGCGCTCGCCGTCCCCCAGCAGGCCGGCCAGCAGCTGCGCGACCAGGGTGTCCGGTGACAGGGCGCGCATCACCCGGTAGCCGAAGAACGACTGCCCGGACGGCGAGGGCGTGGCCCGACCCAGCCGGTCGACGGCCTCGCGGGCGAACCGGCGCAGCGCCTCCTCGTCGCCGTCGAGCAGCAGCTGCGCCAGCCGGTCGCGCAGCAGCCCGGCGAGGTCGACGCCGTCGGGCAGGTCGAGGGTCGACTCCGGGGCCTCCCCCGCGTCCCCGTCCCCCGCGGCGTCGTCGGGGACCGCCGGACGGTCGCCCAGCGGCCACCACAGGTCGAACAGCACGTCGTAGGCCGGCCGCTGCGCCGCCCGCTGCAGCAGCACCGCGGCCAGGCCGTGCCGCAGCTGCTCGCGGTCGAGCAGGTCGACCACGGTGAGGATCTCGGCGGCGTCGACGGCCTGGCTGATCCCGACCGGGATGCCGGCCTCCCGCACGGCCCGGACGAAGCCGTCCAGGTGCCCGGCCAGCCCGCCGGGCTCGGCCGGGGACGACGCCACCGGGGTCGCCATCAGTTCAGCCGCAGCTCGGCCGCGGCCCGCTCCTGGTCGCTGGCGTGCTTGAGCACGACGCCCAGGGTCGACCGCACCGCCGACTCGTCGAGGGTGTCCAGGCCGAGCTCGAGCAGGGTCTGCGCCCAGTCGAGGGTCTCCGAGATCGACGGGGACTTCTTCAGCTCCAGGGCCCGCAGCGCCCGGATGGTGCGCACCAGCTGCTCGGCCAGCCCCGGCGCGAGGTCGGGCACGCGGGAGAGCACGATCTCGCGCTCCCGCTCGGCCGACGGGTAGTCCAGGGCGAGGTAGAGGCAGCGCCGCTTGAGCGCCTCGGACAGCTCGCGGGTGGCGTTGGAGGTCAGCACCACCATCGGCCGGCGCACCGCGGTCACCGTGCCGAGCTCGGGGATGGTGACCTGGAAGTCGCTGAGCACCTCCAGCAGCAGGCCCTCCACCTCGACGTCGGCCTTGTCGGTCTCGTCGACGAGCAGCACCGTCGGCTCGGTGCGGCGGATGGCGGTGAGCAGCGGCCGGGAGAGCAGGAACTCCTCGCCGAAGATGTCGTCGTGGACGGTGCCCCAGTCGGCGCCGTCGGAGCCCTGCGCCGCCTGGATCCGCAGCAGCTGCTTCTTGTAGTTCCACTCGTACAGCGCCCGCGCCTCGTCCAGGCCCTCGTAGCACTGCAGCCGGATCAGCTCCGAGCCCGTCGCCGTGGCCAGCGCCTTGGCCAGCTCGGTCTTCCCCGTGCCGGCCGGCCCCTCCACCAGGAGCGGCTTGCCCAGTCGGTCGGCCAGGAAGACCGTCGTCGCGATCTGCGCGTCGGGCAGGTAGCCGGCCGTGGCCAGCCGCTTACCGACGTCGGCGACCGAGGAGAACTGCGCGGACTGCGACGGCGGGCGCGCCATGCGGCTCCTGTCAGGCGGATGTCAGGCGGAGGTCAGCCGGGTGTCCGGCGAGGGCGGCGGTCAGCGGCGGGTGTGGCCGTTGCCCGTCACGACGTAGGTGGTCGAGGTCAGCTCGGGCAGGCCCAGCGGCCCGCGGGCGTGCAGCTTCTGCGTCGAGATGCCGATCTCCGCGCCGAAGCCGAACTCCCCGCCGTCGGTGAACCGCGTGGAGGCGTTGACCAGCACCGCGGCCGCGTCCACCCCGGCGGTGAACTCGGCGATCGCGCGGGCGGAGTCGGCCACGATCGCCTCGCTGTGCCCGCTCCCCCACCGCTCGATGTGGTCCAGCGCGGCGGGCAGGTCGTCGACGACGCGGACGGCCATGTCCATCGACAGGTACTCGGTGGCCCAGTCCTCGTCGGTCGCCGGGCGGACGGCGTCGTGGGCGGCCTGCGCGGCGGCGTCCCCGTGCAGGGTCACCCCGGCGTCGGCCAGCGCGGACAGCAGCCGCGGCAGGAACGGGACGTCGCGGTGGACCAGCAGCGTCTCCGCGGAGTTGCAGACGCTCACCCGGTGGGTCTTGGCGTTGAGCACGATCGCCTCGGCCATCGCCGGGTCGGCCGACGCGTCGACGTAGACGTGGCAGTTGCCCTCACCGGTCTCGATCACCGGCACCCGCGCCTCACGCACCACCCGCTGGATCAGCGACGCCCCGCCGCGCGGGATGACCACGTCCACCAGGCCGCGGGCGCCCAGCAGCTCGCCCACCGAGGCACGGTCCGCGGGCAGCAGCTCGACCGACCCCTCGGGCAGGCCCGCCTTCGACCCCGCCTCGGTGAGGACGGCGACCAGCGCGGTGTTGGTGCGGAACGCCGAGGCCGAGCCGCGCAGCAGCGCCGCGTTGCCGCTCTTGAGGCACAGACCCGCGGCGTCCACGGTCACGTTGGGGCGGGCCTCGTAGACGATGCCGACCACGCCGAGGGGTACCCGCACCTGGCGCAGCTGCAGCCCGTTGGGCAGCGTCGAGCCGCGGACGACGTCGCCGACCGGGTCGGGCAGCGCCACCAGCTGGCGCAGCGCGTCGGCGACCCCGGCGATGCGGCCGGCGTCGAGCCGGAGCCGGTCGAGGATCGCCGAGGGCGTGCCGTCGGCCGCGGCCGCGTCGACGTCCGCGGCGTTGGCGGCCAGCACCTCGTCGGCGCGCTCGACCAGCGCGTCGGCCATGGCCAGCAGCGCGGCGTCCTTGGTGTTGGTGGGCAGGGTGCGCAGCACCCGGGCGGCGGCGCGGGCACGCAGCGCCGCGGCCCCGATCAGCGGCAGGTCGGAGACGTCGGACACGCCCGCGAGGGTACGCGGGCAGCACCACCGCCCGGCCGCTCAGACCCGCCCCGACATATGCGAGAATGATTCTCATGAACGTGACGACGACGCGCACGGTCGTGACCGCGGCGGCTGCGGCCGCCACCCTGCTGCTGGCCGGGTGCGGCGACGACGCGGCCGGCGACGCCGCGGAGGGCCAGGGCGCCCTCACCGTGGTGGCGGGCTTCTACCCGTTGCAGTGGGCCACCGAGCGGGTCGGCGGCGACCGCGTCGACGTCTCCTCGCTCACCCAGCCGGGCGCCGAGCCGCACGACCTCGAGCTCACGCCGCAGGACGTCGCGGCGGTCGCCGAGTCCGACCTCGTCGTCCACCTCTCGGGCTTCCAGCCGGCGCTGGACGAGGCCGCCGACTCCGAGGCCGCCGACCACTCCTGGGACGCCGGCTCGGCCGCGGACCTGTCGCGCACCGCCGAGGAGCACTCCCACGAGGGCGAGGCCGAGGAGCACGCGGAGGAGGGCGAGCACGCGGAGGAGGGCGGGGAGGCCGTCGACCCGCACTTCTGGCTCGACCCCACGCGGCTGGCCGCCGTCGGGGACGCCCTGGCCGACCGCCTCGCCGAGGTCGACCCCGACGGCGCGGCCACCTACGAGCAGAACGCCGCGGCCCTGCGCGCCGACCTCGAGGCACTCGACGGCGAGATGACCGCCGGGCTGGCGAACTGCCAGGTGGACACCCTGGTCACCAGCCACGACGCGTTCGGCTACCTCGCCGACCGCTACGGTCTGGAGGTGGTCGGCATCAGCGGGCTGAGCCCGTCCCAGGAGCCGAGCCCGGCCCAGCTCGCGGAGATCTCCACGCTGGTGCGCGAGCGCGGCGTCACCACCGTCTACACCGAGACCCTGGTCGACCCGGCGGTGGCCGACACCGTCGCCGCCGAGGCCGGGGTGCAGACGGCCGTCCTCGACCCGCTCGAGGGGCTGAGCGACGAGTCGGCGGGGGCGGACTACCTGTCGGTGATGCGCGCCAACCTGTCGACGCTGCAGGAGGGCCAGTCCTGCTCATGACCGACTCCCCGGCCATCCGGCTGCGCGGCGCCAGCATCGGCTACGGCGACGTGGCCATCGTCCAGGACGTCGACCTCGCCGTCGGGCCCGGCGAGGCGGTCGCCGTCCTGGGCTCCAACGGGTCGGGCAAGACGACGCTGGCCCGCGGCGTGCTCGGCCTGGCCGGCGTCCTGGGCGGCGAGGTGGAGGTGCTCGGCGCCCCGGTCGGCCGGCTGCGCGAGCGCGGCCGGGTCGGGTACGTGCCCCAGCGGCACACCGTCAGCGGAGCCGTCCCGGCCACGGTGCGCGAGGTGGTGTCGGTGGGGCGACTGGCGCGGCTCGGGGCCTTCCGGCGGCTGCGTCCCGCCGACCGTGCCGCGGTGGCCGAGGCCGTCGCCGCCGTCGGGCTCGCCGACCGGCTCCGGGACCCGGTGGCCTCGCTCTCCGGCGGGCAGCAGCGCCGCGTGCTCGTCGCCCGCGCGCTGGCGGCCGAGCCGGAGCTGCTGGTCATGGACGAGCCGACCGCCGGCGTGGACGCCGCCAGCCAGGAGGCCCTGGCCGGTGTCCTGGCCGGGGTGTCCGCCGCCGGGACCACACTGGTCGTCGTGACCCACGAGACCGGCCCCCTGAGCGGCGTCCTGACCCGGGCGGTCGTGGTGGACCACGGCCGGATCCGCTACGACGGTCCGCTGACCGGGGCCGGGCCGCAGACCGGCGGCCACCACCACGCCGACGAGCCGGCCGGTCCCCCGGCCACGGGTTACCGCATCGACCAGCCCCGGGTGACGACGGACGGGGGGCGCTGACGTGGAGATCCTCGACTTCGGGTTCATGCAGCGCGCCCTGCTGGCGTCGCTGATGGTCGGGCTGGTCGCGCCCGCGGTCGGCGTCTTCCTGGTGCAGCGCCGGCTCTCGCTGCTCGGCGACGGGCTGGGCCACGTGGCGCTGACCGGCGTGGCGATCGGGGTGCTCACGTCGACCGCCCCGGTCGGGACGGCGCTGGTCGCCGCGGTCCTGGGGGCGGTGCTCATCGAGCTGGTCCGGGCCCGCGGGCGCACCAGCGGGGACGTCGCCCTCGCCGTCCTGTTCTACGGGGGCATCGCCGGCGGCGTGGTGCTGCTGTCGCTGGCACCCCGGGGTCAGGCGACCAACCTGGAGTCCTACCTGTTCGGCGCGATCACGACCACGAGCACCGCGGACGTGGTGGTCTTCGCCGTCATCACCGTGGTCGTCCTGGCCGCCGTCTGGGGGCTCGGGCAGCGGCTCTACGCGGTGAGCGACGACGAGGAGTACGCGCGGGCGGTCGGACTGCCGGTGCTGACGCTCAACATCGTCCTCGCCGCGCTCGTCGCCTCGACCGTGGTGCTCTCCATGCGGGTGGTGGGCCTGCTGCTCATCAGCGCGCTGATGATCGTGCCCAGCGCCGTGGCCCAGTTGCTCGCCCGCAGCTTCCGGCAGACCCTCTACCTGGCCTGCGCGATCGGCCTCGTGGTGAGCGTATCGGGGACCGCCGCCTCGTACTACACGGGCACGCCGTCGGGCGGCACGATCGTGCTGCTGGCGATCGCGGTGTTCCTCGTCGTCACCGCGGTCGTGGCGCTGCGCGAGGCGACCGCCCGCCGGCGCCACCGCGGCCGCGCCGAGGTGCACGCCGCCCACCCCCACGAGCACGGCGAGGGCTGCGGGCACGCGCCCGTGCCGCACGGCGACCACGTCGACTACGACCACGACGGGCACCTGCACGCGCCGCACCGGACCGGCACCGGGGTGCACTACGACGAGCACGGGGAGCACGCCGCGCCCCCGGCCGACCCGGTGCGGCGGGCATGAGCGCGCAGACCCCGGCCGAGGTCCCCGGCCGCCGGCAGACCCGGCAGCGCAGCGCGGTCCTCGCCCTGCTCGAGGACCTCGACGGGTTCCGCACCGCCCAGGACCTGCACGCCCTGCTGCGCGAGCGCGGCGACCCGGTGGGGCTGGCGACGGTCTACCGGGCGCTGCAGGCCCTGGTCGACGACGGACTGGTCGACGTCCTGCGCGGCAGCGACGGGGAGGCCGCGTACCGGCGCTGCTCCCCGGTGCACCACCACCACCTGGTCTGCCGCTCCTGCGGGCGCACGGTCGAGGTCGCCGACCCGCCGGTCGAGCGGTGGGCGGCGCGCGTCGCCGCCGAGCACGGGTTCGCCGACGTGCAGCACCAGCTGGAGGTCTTCGGGACCTGCTCGAGTTGCGCGAGCGCCGGTCAGCGATAGGGGTCGGTGATCTCCCGCAGCCGGGTGAGCGCCTCACGCAGCCGGCTCGTCGTCTCCTCCCCGAGGTGCGCCGTCCACTCCGCCTCGACCTCGGCCTCCACCCGCCGGGCCAGCGCCACCGCCCGCTCGCCCCGCTCGGCCATCTGCACCAGCCGGGCGCGGGCGTCGGTCGGGTCGGGGACCCGCCGGACGTACCCGGCCCGTTCCAGCTGGTCGACCAGGTGCCCCGCGGTCTGCTTGGTCACCAGCGCCTGCTCGGCCAGGTCGGTGAGGCGGGTGCCGCCCACCCCGATCCGCGCGGCGATCCGGCCCTGCGCCGCGGTGAGGTCGTCGAAGCCGGCCGCGGCGAGGGCCGCGAGGATCCGCGCCTCCATGGCCCGGTGCGGGTAGAAGCACAGCAGCCCCAGGTTCTGCCGGTCCTCGGTCACGAGCCCCCTTGACGATGGTCAGATCCTCTGACGGAATGGTCAGATCATCGTACTGACTCGGGAGGGGTCATGGACCTCGACGACGTGTGGCGCAGCATCGACTCCGAACGGTCGAGCCTGGCCGACCTCCTGGAGGAGCTCTCGCCCGCCGAGTGGGAGGCGCCGTCCCTGTGCGACGCCTGGCGCGTCCGCGACGTCGCCGCCCACCTCACGCTGGCCCACATGGGCCCCGCGGCGGCCACGGTCGCCGTCATCCGTGCGCGCGGCAGCTTCGACCGGATGATCCGCGACACCGCCCTGCGCGCGTCGCACCGGCCCGTCGAGGAGTACCCGCGCCGGTTGCGCGCGATGGTCGGCTCCCGGCGGCGGGCGCCGCTGGTCACCCCGCTGGAGCCGCTCGTCGACGTCCTCGTGCACGGCCAGGACGTCGCCGTCCCGCTCGGCCGCGACCGGCCCGTGCCGGCTGCGGCCGGTGCCGCGGCGGCCACGCGGGTGTGGGAGATGGCGTTCCCGTTCCGGGCACAGCGGCGACTGCGCGGGCTGCGCCTGGCCGCGACCGACGTCGGGTGGTCCGCCGGCTCGGGCCCGGTCGTGGCGGGCCCGATCGCGGCACTGCTGCTGCTCCTCACCGGGCGGGAGGAGGCGGCCCTCCCCCGGCTCGACGGGGAGGGGGCGGCGCGCCTGGCGGCCGGCCGAGCGGCGGGCACGTCCCGCTGACCGGCCCGTCGGCCACACCTCACCCTGGCGATCGATAATCGTTATCAGCTACGGTCGGCGCTGAGCCCGCTCGACACGGAACTGCCCGGAGCACGCCCGGCGGCACGGGAGGGTGCGCGGACGACGTCGACGGGGGACCACGCATGTCGAGCCACCTGCCCGAGCCCGTCGCCCCGAGCGCCGACCGGTCGCCGTCCCCGTCGTCGATCGAGCGGGACTCGCGGCTGCCCGGTCCCCGCGACTTCCTCGTCGGGCTGCTGGTCCAGATCGTCGTCGTGCGGCTGCTGTGGCCCGACCTGTTCGACATCCCGGCGCTGCAGGCGTGGTCGACCGTCTTCGTGGCGGTCTGCCTCCAGGCGCTGCCCTTCCTGGTGATCGGCGTGCTGCTGTCGGCCGCCATCACGGCCTTCGTCCCGCCGTCCTTCTTCGAGCGGGCCCTGCCGCGGCGGTCGGCCCTGGCCGTGCCCGTGGCCGGGCTCTCGGGCGCGGTGCTGCCCGGGTGCGAGTGCGCGTCGGTCCCGGTCGCCGGGAGCCTGGTCCGCCGTGGGGTGGCCCCGGCCGCCGCCCTCGCCTTCCTCCTCTCGGCGCCGGCGGTCAACCCCGTCGTCCTGGTGGCCACGGCCGTCGCCTTCCCGGAGGAGCCGCTCATGGCCGTCGCCCGCTTCGCCGCCTCGATCGCGGTCGCCCTGGTCATGGGGTGGCTGTGGGCCGCGTTCGGCCGCGGCGACTGGCTGCGGCTCCCCCGCCGGGCCGAGCACCCCTCGGGTGCGGGGCGGCTGGAGGTGTTCCGGGAGGCCGCGCAGCACGACCTGCTGCACGCCGGTGGCTTCCTCGTGATCGGGGGGCTGACGGCGGCCACGCTCAACGTCGTCGTCCCGCGGACCTGGCTGGACGGCGTCGCGGACTCGGCCGTCCTCTCGATCGTGGTCCTCGCCGTGCTCGCGGTCGTGCTGGCCATCTGCTCGGAGGCCGACGCCTTCGTCGCCGCCAGCCTGACGTCGTTCAGCCTCACGTCCCGCCTGGTGTTCCTGGTCGTGGGTCCGGTGGTGGACGTCAAGCTCGTGGCACTCCAGTCGGGCACGTTCGGCCGCCGGTTCGCCCTGCGGTTCGCCCCGGTGACCTTCGCCGTCGCGGTGCTGTCCGCGCTCGCGGTCGCCTGGGTCGTGTGGTGAGGAGGCCGACGTGGACCGCCTGACCCGGTACCTGCTGCTCGTCCTGCTCGGGGGCATCACCCTGCGGGTCGCGCTCACCGACGCCCACCTGGCCTACGTGCAGGCCGGGTTCCGACCGCTGCTGCTCGGTGCGGCCGTCGTCCTGCTGGTGCTCGGCCTCGTGGGGGTGGTCCGGGAACGGCCGCGGGCCCAGGCGGCCGCGCCCCCGGAGGAGACGGCCGCGCCCCGGGAGCACGACCACGGGCACGGCAGCCCGCGCGTGGGGTGGCTGCTGCTCCTCCCGGTCGCGGTGCTGCTGCTCGTGGCGCCGCCGGCACTCGGGTCGTTCACCGTCGCCCGCCAGGCCCAGCAGGTCGTGGTCCCGGAGGACCGGCAGGCCGTCGCGATCGGCCCGGACGACCCCGGCACCGACCACCGGACGATGACCCTGTTCGACTACTCGCTGCACGCGCTGGCCGCCGACACCGGCGACCTCGACGGGCGGCTCATCCGGCTGGTCGGGTTCGTCACGCCGCGGGAGGGCGGCGGCTGGTACGTCTCCCGCATCGGCATCAGCTGCTGTGCCGCCGACGCGGTCGCGTTCACCGTCGTGGTCGACGCCCCGCAGGGGGACCTGGCCGCCGACCAGTGGGTGGAGGTCGTCGGCACGTGGGCCCCGCCCCGGCCGCACCCGGCAGCCGGCTATCCCGAGGCCGTCATCTCCCCCCGTTCGGTGACGCCCGTCGACGCGCCCGCCGACACCTACCAGGGGTGAGCGGCGCTCCGGCTGGGGTGCTCTCAGCCGCCGCGGCGCGCCAGCCGGTGGCGCAGGCCGGCGCGGACGGCGGGCCACTCGGCGTCGGTGATGGAGAAGACGACGGTGTCGCGCAGGGAGCCGTCCGGCTGCCGCCGGTGGTTGCGCAGCACGCCGTCCTGCTTGGCGCCGAGCCGGGCGATCGCCGTCCGGGACTGCAGGTTGTGCCAGTGCGTCCGGAACTCGACGGCCAGGCAACCCAGGACCTCGAAGGCGTGGGTCAGGAGCAGCAGCTTGCTCTCGGCGTTGACCCCGGTGCGCTGCGCCGAGGCGGCCGTCCAGGTCGAGCCGATCTCCAGCCGCGGGACGTCGGCCTCGACGTTCATGTAGGTCGTCATGCCGACGGCGGCCCCGCCGGTCCGCCGGACCGTGAACGGCAGCATCGTCCCGGCGGCCTGCTCGGCCAGGCGGCGCTCGATCTCCCCGCGCATCCCCTCGGGCGAGGGCACCGAGGTGTACCAGAGCTCCCACAACCGGCCGTCGCGGACGGCGTCGACGAGCTCGTCGTGGTGCTCGGGGCCCAGCGGCTCGAGGGTGACCAGGTCGCCGGTCAGGGTCACCGGCTCCAGGCCGGCCACGTCAGCGGTCCCGCAGCGCGCGCAGGGCGTTCTTGCGGGCCTCGCCGGTCAGCCGGTCGAGGAAGACCTTGCCGTCGAGGTGGTCGACCTCGTGCTGCAGCGCCCGCGCCATGAGCCCGGTGCCCTCCAGGCGCAGGGGCTCGCCGTGCACGTCGAACCCCTCGACGACGGCGTGCATCGCCCGGACCGTCGGCGCCCAGATGCCGGGGATGGACAGGCAGCCCTCGTCGCCGTCCTGGACCTCCTCGGACAGCTCCGCGATCCGCGGGTTCACCACGTGCCCGATGACGCCGTCGACGTTGTAGGAGAAGACCCGCAGCCCCACCCCGATCTGCGGCGCGGCCACGCCGGCCCGCCCGGGGTTGTCCACGGTGTCCTCCAGGTCGCGGACCAGCGCGGCCAGCTCCTTGTCGAAGGAGCGCACCGCGTCGGCGGGGGTGCGCAGGACCGGGTCTCCGAGCTCGCGGATCGGGCGGATCGTCACGCGCGGCAGTCTCTCAGCCCAGGGAGGGACGCCGGACGAGCACCAGCTCGTCGCGGTGCACGATCTCCCGCTGGTACTCCGGGTCCAGCTCGCTGGACTTGCGGCCGAGCAGCGGCGGCAGCTCCCGCGCGTCGTAGGCGACCAGGCCCCGCGCGACGACGACGCCGTCCGGGCCGACCAGCTCGACGGGGTCGTCGGCGAGGAAGTCCCCCACCACCCCGGTGATGCCGGCGGCCAGCAGCGAGGCGTGCCGCTCCCGGACCGCGCGCACCGCGCCCTCGTCGAGCAGCAGCCGGCCGCGGGGCCGGGTGGCGAACCGCAGCCAGAACTGGCGGGCCCGCGGCCGCGGGCCCATGACCGCGAAGAAGGTGCCGACGGACTCGCCCGCCAGCGCGGCGGCCGCCCGGGCGGTGGAGGTCACGACGACCGGGACGCCGGCGTGCGCGGCGATGAGCGCGGCCTCCACCTTGGTCGCCATGCCCCCGGTGCCCACGCCGTTGCGGCGCGCGCTGCCCAGGGCCACGACGTCGAGGTCCGCGGGGTCGCGCACGGTCTCCAGCAGCCGGGCCGGGCCCTTGCGCGGGTCGCCGTCGTAGACGCCGTCGACGTCGGAGAGCAGCAGCAGCGCGTCGGCCCGGGCGACGTGCGCCACCAGCGCGGCCAGCCGGTCGTTGTCCCCGAACCGGATCTCCTCGGTGGCCACCGTGTCGTTCTCGTTGACGATCGGCAGCACCCCGAGGGTGAGCAGCCGCTCCACGGTCCGCTGGGCGTTGCGGTAGTGGCTGCGGCGGGTGAGGTCGTCGGCGGTGAGCAGCACCTGGCCGACGGTGACCTGGTGCTTGGCGAAGGCGTCGGCGTAGGTCTGTGCCAGCCGCACCTGCCCCACGCTGGCCGCGGCCTGGGCCGTGGCGAGGTCCCGGGGGCGGCCGGTCACGCCCAGCGGCGCGAGCCCCGCGGCGATCGCGCCGGAGGAGACGAGCACGACCTCCGTGCCCCGGGCGCGCAGTGCGCCGAGGACGTCGACCAGCGCGGTCAGCCGTACCTCGTCCAGGCCGCCGGGGAGCGTGGTCAGCGAGGAGGAGCCGACCTTGACCACGACCCGCCGGGCGCCGGCGATCTCGGAGCGGAGGGTCATGCGTCGTCGTCCTCGTCGGGCAGGTCGTCGTCGGTCCAGGTCTCGGTGAGCTCGTAGGGCACCCGGCGGGCCCGCTTGGCCGCCAGTCGCTCCTCGGCGCGCACCCGGTGCGGCGCGTCGATCCGGGCGTCGGTGCCGCGCCCGCCGAGGCCCGCGGTCTCCTCCGCGGTCAGCGTGCCGGCCGGGAGGGTCGGCACGAAGTCGAAGGTGACGTCGCCGATGGTGACCGCGTCGCCCTCCCTTGCCCCCGCCTCGGCGAGGGCGTCCTCGACGCCGAGCCGGTTGAGCCGGTCGGCGAGGTAGCCGACGGCCTCGTCGTTGGTGAAGTCGGTCTGGCGCACCCAGCGCTCGGGCTTGACGCCGCGCACGACGAACGCGCCCTCGTCCTCCGGGTCGGCCTCGACGGTGAAGCCGGTGTCGTCCACCGCGCGCGGGGTGAGGGTGATCCGCACCGGCTCGGGGGCGGGCAGCGCGGCTCGGTACTCCTCCACGGCCGCCGCCAGCGCGAAGCCGAGCTCCTTGAGCCCCTCCCCCGTCGCCGCGCTCACCGGGAAGACCAGCAGGCCGCGGGCCTCCAGCGGCTCGCGGACCAGGTCGACCAGGTCGCGGGCGTCCGGGACGTCGATCTTGTTGAGGACGGCGATCCGCAGCCGGCCCACGAGGTCCTCGCGGTACTGGGCGAGCTCGTGGGTGAGCGCGTCGATGTCGCTCTCCGGGTCCCGGCCGGGCTCCATCGTGGCCATGTCGATGACGTGCACGAGGACGGCGCAGCGCTCGATGTGCCGGAGGAACTCCAGCCCGAGGCCCCGCCCCTCCGAGGCGCCGGGGATCAGCCCGGGGACGTCGGCCATCGTGAAGGCGACGTCGCCGGCCCGGACCACGCCGAGGTTCGGGACCAGCGTGGTGAACGGGTAGTCGGCGATCTTCGGGCGGGCCGCGGACATGGCGGCGATCAGGGAGGACTTCCCCGCCGAGGGGAACCCGACCAGGCCGACGTCGGCGATGCTCTTGAGCTCGATGACCGCGTCGAAGGCCTCGCCCGGCTCACCGAGCAGCGCGAAGCCGGGCGCCTTGCGGCGGGTGTTGGCCAGCGCGGCGTTGCCGAGGCCGCCCTTGCCGCCGGAGGCCAGGACGACGCGGGTCCCGGCGCCGACCAGGTCGGCGATCACCCGGCCGTCGGGCGTGCTGACCACCGTGCCGGCGGGGACGCGCAGGACGCGGTCCTCACCGCGGGCGCCGTGGCGGTTGCTGCCCTCCCCCGGGCGGCCGTTGCCGGCCTTCTGGTGCGGCCGGTGGTGGAAGTCCAGCAGCGTGTGGACGTTGGGGTCGACCTCGAGGACGACGTTGCCGCCATCCCCGCCGTTGCCGCCGTCGGGACCCCCGAGCGGCTTGAACTTCTCGCGGTGGATCGACGCGACACCGTGGCCGCCGTTGCCGGCTGCCACGTGCACGACCACGCGGTCGACGAAAGCGGCCATGTCAGTTCTGTGTCAGTTCTCTGTCGTCAAGCGCCACGAGCGCACGGGCCGACGGCCCGTGCGCTCGTGAGCGGAGTGGAGGAGGTTCAGGCCTCGACCGCGGAGATGGAGACGGTCTTGCGACCCCGCCGCGTGCCGAAGGTGACCGCGCCCGGCTGCAGCGCGAACAGCGTGTCGTCGCCGCCGCGGCCGACGCCGAGACCCGGGTGGAAGTGGGTACCGCGCTGGCGCACGATGATCTCGCCGGCCTTCACGACCTGACCCCCGAAGCGCTTGACGCCGAGGCGCTGCGCGTTCGAGTCGCGGCCGTTGCGGGAGGACGAGGCGCCCTTCTTGTGAGCCATGTCGGCGTCAGCCCTTCGTGATGTCGCGGATGACCACGTCGGTCAGCGGCTGACGGTGGCCCTGACGCTTGTGGTAGCCGGTCTTGTTCTTGAACTTGTGGATGCGGATCTTCGGGCCCTTGCCGTGGCCGACGATCTCGCCGGTCACGGTCACGCCCGCCAGCGCCTGCGCGTCGCTGGTGACGGTGTCACCGTCGACCAGGAGCAGGGCCGGGAGGGTGACGGTGTCGCCCGCCTCACCCACGAGACGGTTGACCGTGAACCGGTCGCCCACGGCCACCTTGTGCTGCCGGCCACCGGCCTTCACGACTGCGTACACCACTGACTCCTCGATCGCTTCGTGTCCTGCGTGCACCCCGGCGTCGGACGCCGGTGCTGGACGGGCTGCTCGCCTCCCAGGCGGCACCGAGTGGTGCCCCGCCCGGGGCGGTGCAACCCGACCAGCGTACCCGAGCGGGCGGCACCGGGTCGAACCGGTGCCGGACCGCCCGGGGTGAGGGCCGTCTCCGTCAGGAGGCCGGCGGCCCGGCCGGGCGGCTGGCGGCCCGGCGACGGCGCGGGCGGGTGACCACGGCCGCGGTGCCGGTGCCGTCGTCCGCCGCCGGCGGTGCGGCCTCCGGGGCCTCCTCGGCGGGCTGCTCGTCCATCGGCCCGGCGTCGTCCGGCCCGGCCCCCGCGGGCACCGTCTCCTCGTCGGCTGCGCCCACCGGCGCCTGAGCCTGCGGCGCCGGGGCCGCAGGCTCAGGCGACTCGGGTGCCGGGGCCTGCGGCGCCGGCGACTCGGGTGCCGGCGAGGAGGGCTGCTCCGCGACCGGCGCGGTCCCCTGCTCCGGAGCCGGTGGTCCCGGCACCTCGGCCGGGACGACCGCGTCGGGCTGGTCGGGCTCGGCGGCGGCGACGGTCTCCGGGACCGGCTCGGCCGCCGCCGCACCGGTCTCCACGACCGTGCCCACGACTGTGACGTCCGGGTTGGTGTCCGTGTCCGGCGCCCCGGCCGCCGCCAGCACGGCCGCGTCCTCGGCGGCGCGCTCCTCGCCGGCCTGGCCGCGGTTGCGGCGGCCGCGGTTGCGGCGACCGCCGGAGCGGCCCTCGCCGTCGGGCTCGCCGGCTCCCGGGACCTCCGCCGCGACCGACACCGTCTCGCGGACCTCGGGCTCCGGAGCCGCGGCGTCCCTGCGGCCGGCGTCCTTGCCGCCGCCGCCGGAGTCCTTGCCGCCGCTGGAGTCCTTCTGCGCCGCGTCCTTGCCGCCGCCGCCCCGGTCCGAGCGGCCCTGGTCGCGCCGGCCGTTGCCGCCGTTGCCCGCGCCACCGCCGGAGCCGTTGCCACCGCCCCGCCGGCGCTCGTCCACCGGGTCGGTGTGCACCAGCACGCCCCGGCCGCGGCAGTGCTCGCACGGCTCGGAGAAGACCTCCAGCAGGCCCTGGCCGACCCGCTTGCGGGTCATCTGCACCAGGCCCAGCGAGGTGACCTCGGCGACCTGGTGCTTGGTGCGGTCACGGCCCAGGCACTCGGTGAGCCGCCGCAGCACGAGGTCCCGGTTGCTCTCCAGCACCATGTCGATGAAGTCGATGACGATGATGCCGCCGATGTCGCGCAGCCGGAGCTGGCGGACGATCTCCTCGGCCGCCTCCATGTTGTTGCGCGTGACGGTCTGCTCCAGGTTGCCCCCGGAGCCGGTGAACTTGCCGGTGTTGACGTCCACGACCGTCATCGCCTCGGTGCGGTCGATGACCAGCGAGCCGCCCGAGGGCAGCCACACCTTGCGGTCGAGGGCCTTGGCCAGCTGCTCGTCGATGCGCAGGTCCCGGAAGACGTCGCCCTCGCCGGTGAAGCGGGTCAGCCGGCCGGTCAACTCCGGCGAGACGTGCGCGACGTAGGCCTCGACGGTGTCCCAGGCGTCGCCCCCCTGCACGACGAGCTCCTTGAAGTCCTCGTTGAAGACGTCGCGGATGACCCGGATCGCGAGGTCGGGCTCGCCGTAGAGCAGCGCCGGCGCGCTGGACGAGGACTCCGACTTCTTCGAGATGACGTCCCACTGCGCCTGCAGCCGGGCGACGTCCCGGGTCAGCTCCTCCTCCGACGCCCCCTCGGCGGCGGTGCGGATGATGACGCCGGCGTCCTCGGGGACGATCTTCTTCAGGATGTCCTTGAGCCGCTGCCGCTCGGTGTCGGGCAGCTTGCGGCTGATGCCGGTCATCGAGCCGCCGGGCACGTACACCAGGAAGCGGCCGGGCAGGTTGATCTGCTGCGTCAGCCGGGCGCCCTTGTGGCCGATCGGGTCCTTGGTGACCTGCACCAGCACCTTGTCACCGGACTTCAGCGCCTGCTCGATGGAGCGCTGCTTGCCGGTGAGGCCGGCGGCGTCCCAGTTCACCTCGCCGGCGTAGAGGACGGCGTTGCGGCCCTTGCCGATGTCGACGAACGCCGCCTCCATGCTGGGCAGCACGTTCTGCACCCGGCCGAGGTAGACGTTGCCGGCGAAGGACGTCGCCTGCGCCTGGGTGACGTAGTGCTCGACGAGGACGTCGTCCTCGAGGACGGCGATCTGCGTGCGCTCGCCGCGCTGCCGGATGACCATCTTCCGGTCGACGGCCTCGCGGCGGGCGAGGAACTCGGCCTCGGACAGGATCGGCGCGCGGCGGCGGCCGCTGTCCCGGCCCTCACGGCGGCGCTGGCGCTTGGCCTCCAGCCGGGTGGACCCGGTGACGCCCTTGACGTCGTCGTCACTGGTGGTGCGGCCGTCGCGGCCGGCCCGCTCGGGGCGCTCCTCCTCGGCGCTCTCCGCGCGGTCCTCGCTGCTGCCCCGGCGGCGGCGCCGACGCCGGCGGCGGGTGCTCGAGCCGGCCTCGCCCTCGTCGCCCTCGGCGGTGTCCTCGCCGGTGTCGGTGTCGGACTCGTCCTCGTCGGAGTCCTCGGCGCCCTGCTCGTCCGCGGCGTCCTCGTCCTCGGACTCGTCGGCGTCCTCGGCGTCGGCGCTGTCCTCACCGCTGCGGCCCCGGCCCCGGCCCCGGCGGCCACGGCGGCGGCGCCGGCTGCTCCCGGCCCCGCCGTCCTCGCGGTCCTCGGTCGCCTCGTCGGTGTCGGCGTCGGTCTCGGGAGCGTCCTCGTCGGTGTCGACGTCCTCGGCGGGGCCGGTCGGCTCGTCGGTGCCCGCGCGCCGGCGGGACCGGCTGCGCCGGCTGCGCGGCGCCGGGGTCTCCTCGTCCTCGAGGTCGTCGGCGGTGTCGACATCGGGTTCGTCGACCGCGGGGGACTCGGCGACGGGGCGGCGGCTGCGCCGGCGCGGCGCGGGCGGCGCCTCGGGCTCGGCCGGGGCGACGAAGCTGACGAACGCGGGCACGGTCGGGGCGACCGGCGGCGGGGCGACGTAGGCGCCGGGGTCGGCGGCACCGGCCGGGCGGGTGGCCCGCCGGCGCGGGCGGGCGATGACGGCCGTCGGTTCCGGGGAGCTGAACTGCGCGCCGAACCGGGAGACCGGGTGGTCCTCCGGCTCGGGGTCGCCCTCCTCGGTCGCGGCCTCGGACTCCTCGGGGTCCGGCGTCGCGGCCTCGAGGTCCTCCTGGGCGTCGTCGGCGGCGGAGGGGTCGGCCCCCTCCTCGGGGGCGGCCGGGGCCGCTCCGCTCTCGTCGGTCCCGGCCGGGGTCGCCGTGGTGGTGTCGTCGTCGTTCTGGTCGGCCACGAGGGCTCGCCTCCTGTGCGGTGCTCCCGGGCGCCGATCACGAGGACTGGCGGCCGCGCAGGAGCACGGGTTGGGCGGGTCGGGCGGCCGCGCCGATCAGGGCGGCGCGCTCGACTCGCGAAGTCTGTGGGCCGGCGCCCGGCGACGGGATGTCGCGGCCGGGTGCCGGGTGGTGCGGTGGAGCAGGTCTGCGGTGGTGCTGGGGGTGCGTCACGTCTGGCAGCCGTGTCGCGCGACGGCGCGAGCCCCTCCGGTCAGATCGCCGCGTGCTCCCCCTGGCAGCGGGTGCGCGCCGCGCGGTCCGGACCGAGCGGGTCGGCCACGGTCCCGCTGTCGTCGAGCCGGCCCTGCGCCTCACGCACGGCCCGAGGGGGCGACGGCGGGCGCAGGTCGGCGACGGCAGCCAGCGCGGCCAACACGTCGTCGGGTCGAACGGCGGGCGTCACCTGCCGGACGACCATGGTCAGTATGGCACAACCTGCTGTGCCCCCCGCCGCAGCGGAGGCCACGGCCCCCCGCGCGTCGACGTCCCGCAGGCCGTTCTTGGTGCGCTTGGCGACCGTGACCTCGTCCCGGGCCAGGAAGGCCGCGACGGCGGCCGCGAGGTCCTCGGGCGCCACGCCCGGGAGCTCGACGCGCCAGGCGCCGGCGTCGATGCGGTCGGCCAGGGAGCCTCCGCCCTCGGCCGCCTCGACACACTCGAGGACGTCGATGCCCGGGGGCAGGGAGGCGTCGAGCGCCGCCCGCACCGCCTCGGGGTCGCACCGCTCGGCGAGGCCGATCTCGACGTACTCGGCCTCGCTGGCCGCGCCGGTGGGCGCCGCGCCGACGTAGCTGATCTTCGGGTGCGGGGTGAACCCGGCGGAGAACGCCATGGGCACCCGCGCCCGGCGCAGCGCCCGCTCCAGGGCCCGGGCGAGGTCGCGGTGCGAGGCGAAGCGCAGCGGGCCGCGCTTGGCGTAGCGCAGCCGCAGGCGCTGCACGGTCGGCGGCGGGGGCGGACCCTCGGGCTGGCGGGCCACTACCGGCCGACGACCGTGAGCGGCAGCAGGCTGCGCCCGGTCGGCCCGATCTGGATCTCGGTGCCGTTGGTCGGGCAGACGCCGCAGTCGTAGCAGGGGGTCCACCGGCAGTCGGCGACCTCCTCCTCGGAGAGCGCGTCCTGCCAGTCGTCCCAGAGCCACTCCTTGTCCAGCCCGGAGTCCAGGTGGTCCCAGGGCAGGACCTCGTCCTGCGTGCGCTCGCGGGTGGTGAACCAGGCCAGGTCGACACCGAGGGGGGTGAGCTCCGCGGCGGCGGCCGCCGTCCAGCGCTCGTAGGAGAAGTGCTCGCTCCAGCCGTCGAACCGCCCGCCCTCGCGCCACACCCGCTCGATGACCCGGCCCACGCGGCGGTCACCGCGCGAGAGCAGGCCCTCGACCACGCCGGGCTGACCGTCGTGGTAGCGCAGGCCGATGGAGCGGCCGACGCGGCGGTCGGCGTTGATGGCCTGCCGGAGCAGCCGCAGCCGGGCGTCGATCGTCTCGGCGCTGGCCTGGCCGGCCCACTGGAACGGCGTGTGCGGCTTGGGCACGAAACCGCCGATGGAGACGGTGCAGCGGATGTCCTTGCGGCCGCTGGCCTCCCGGCCGGCGCGGATCACCTCGACCGCGAGGTCGGCGATCTCCAGCACGTCCTCGTCGGTCTCGGTCGGCAGACCGCACATGAAGTAGAGCTTCACCTGCTGCCAGCCGTTGGCGTAGGCGGTCGTGACGGTGCGGACCAGGTCGTCCTTGGAGACGGTCTTGTTGATGACCCGGCGGATCCGCTCGCTGCCGCCCTCGGGGGCGAAGGTCAGCCCGGAGCGGCGGCCGTTGCGGGAGAGCTCGTTGGCGAGGGTGACGTTGAAGGCGTCGACGCGGGTGCTCGGCAGCGACAGCCCGGTGTTGGTGCCCTCGTAGCGGTCGGCGAGCTCCTTGGCGACCTGGCCGATCTCGGAGTGGTCGGCCGACGAGAGCGACAGCAGGCCGACCTCCTCGTAGCCGGTCGCGCGCAGGCCCTGGTCGACCATCGAGCCGATGCCGGTGATGGACCGCTCCCGCACCGGGCGGGTGATCATGCCGGCCTGGCAGAACCGGCAGCCGCGGGTGCAGCCGCGGAAGATCTCCACGCTCATCCGCTCGTGCACGCTCTCGGCCAGCGGCACCAGCGGCGTCTTCGGGTAGGGCCACTCGTCGAGGTCCATGACGGTGCGCTTGCCGACCCGCGCGGGGACGTCGTCCCGGGTGCGGGTCACGGCCGCGATGGCGCCGTCCGCACCGTAGGAGACCGCGTAGAAGCGCGGGACGTAGACACCCTCCACCCGGGCGAGGCGGGCCAGCAGCTCGACGCGCCCGCCGGGGCGGCCCTGCTCCTTCCACGCCTTGACGACGTCGGTGATGTCCCCGACGACCTGCTCGCCGTCGCCGAGGACGGCGCAGTCGACGAAGTCGGCGATCGGCTCCGGGTTGAACGCCGCGTGCCCGCCGGCGACGACCACCGGGTGGGTCTCGTCCCGGTCCACGGCGTGCAGCGGGACGCCGGCCAGGTCGAGGGCCTCGAGCAGGTTGGTGTAGCCCAGCTCGGTGGCGAAGCTGACGCCGAGCAGGTCGAAGTCGCCGACCGCGCGGTGGGCGTCGACCGTGAACTGGCCGACGCCGTGCTCGCGCATCAGCGCGGCGAGGTCGGGCCAGACGGCGTAGGTGCGCTCGGCCAGGGCGTCGGGGCGCTCGTTGAGCACCTCGTAGAGGATCATCAGGCCCTGGTTGGGCAGCCCGACCTCGTAGGCGTCCGGGTACATGAGCGCCCAGTGGACGGCGACGTCGTCCCACGCCTTGACCTGCGCGTTGAGCTCGCCGCCGACGTACTGGATCGGCTTCTGCACCTGCGCGAGGAGCGGTTCGAGACGGGGGTAGAGCGTCTCCCCGACGGTATGGAGCGTTTCACCGTTCATGACCCGTCCAGGGTAGACGGCGGTCCTCGCCCGGCGAGATCTGCACACCGGCGGCCGTCACGGGCCCGGTGACCGCCGGTGGCAGATCTCGCCGGGAGTACCCGCTCAGCCCAGGTCGGGGAAGAACAGCTTGATCTCGCGCTCGGCGGACTCGGGCGAGTCGGAGCCGTGCACGATGTTGCTCTGCACCTCGAGGGCGAAGTCGCCGCGGATGGTGCCGGGCCCCGCCTTGACCGGGTCGGTGGCGCCGGCCAGCGCGCGGAAGGCCTCGATCGCGCGGGGGCCCTCCACCACCAGGGCCACCAGCGGCCCGCTGGTGATGAACTCGACCAGCGAGGCGAAGAACGGCCGCTCGCGGTGCTCCGCGTAGTGGGTCTCGGCGACCTCGGCGGTCAGGGTGCGCAGTTCGGCGGCGACCAGGCGCAGCCCCTTGCGCTCCAGGCGGGTGATGACCTCGCCGACCAGGCCGCGGGCGACGCCGTCGGGCTTGACGAGGACCAGAGTGCGTTCAGTCACGAGGCGGGAGCCTACGGGGACGCGCCGCCGGACCACCCGGCGTGCCCTGGACAGGGCGTTCATCACCCCGGCGGGTGGGGTTCCTCCAGTCGGCCCGAGGCGGGGCCGATGGGCCTCCCATGCCGTTCTGCAGGATGCTGCTCCGCGCCGCCGCCGTGGGCACGACGGCCCTCGTGGGCCTCGCCGTCGCCTCCCCCGCGTCTGCGGAGGAACCGGTGAGCCCCGAGGTCGACGCCGTCCCGGCGGTGCTCGACGAGGAGCTGTCCGCTGCCGAGGAGCGGTCGCTGTCGGCGCTGACCGACGGCACGGGCGTGCAGCTGGACGCCTTCGTCGTCACGCCCGACGGCCCGGAGGTCATCACGCTCGACGCCGGCGACGCGGCGGACGCCGAGGCGGCGGTGGACCTGCTCGAGGCCCAGCCCTCGGTGGAGGCGGCCGACCTCACCGTGCCGGTCCACCCCGACGCGGGGGCCCGTGCGCAGTACGGCAACACGATGCTCCGGACCGCGGAGGCCGTCGCGGAGGTCGACAACCCGCTGTCCGACGTGATCGTCGCCGTCCTCGACACCGGCGTCGCGCCACACGCCGAGCTGGCCGCCGCGATGGTGCCGGGCCAGAACTTCACGACCTCCCCGGGCGGGGCGCTCGAGACCACCGACCGGCACGGGCACGGCACGCACGTCGCCGGCACCATCGGCGCCGACGCCGGCAGCCAGGTCGAGGGGGTCGCTCCCGGGGTGCGGATCATGCCGGTCAAGGTCCTCTCGGACGAGGGACCCGGGCAGTCCACCTGGATCACCCGGGGCATCATCTGGGCCGCGGACAACGGCGCTGACGTGATCAACATGTCGCTCGGCGGCGGGAGCGGCTCCGGGACCTACCGGTCCTCGGTCGCCTACGCCCGCTCCAAGGGCGTCACCGTCATCGCGGCGGCCGGCAACGACAACACCTCGCTCCCGCACTGGCCGGGAGCCGAGGCCGGCGTGATCGCGGTCGCCGCCGTGGACGACGCCCAGGAGAAGGCGTCGTTCTCCAACTACGGCAGCTACGTCGACCTCGCCGCACCGGGCGTCTGGATCACCTCCACCGACGTGTCCGGCGGCTACTCGGACATGAGCGGCACGTCCATGGCCTCTCCTCACGTGGCAGGCGTGGCCGCTCTCGTGAAGGCCGCTGCCCCGGGTTCCACGCCCGACCAGGTCGAGCAGGCGATGATCGCCGGCGTCGCGGACCTGGGCGCGGCCGGCCGCGACGACGTCTTCGGGCACGGCCTGGTCAGCGCGCTGCGGGCGGTGCGCGCCGCCAACGCCATGGAGGCCGGCACGGCACCTCCGGCCAACCGGGCACCGGTCGCCGACGACGAGGCGGTCAGCCTGTCCTACGACTCCGGCCCGCAGGTCATCGACGTCCTCTCCGGCGACACCGACGCCGACGGCGACGCGTTGGCGGTCGCGTCCTCCACCCAGGGCTCGCGGGGCACGGTCACCGCCGACGGTGCCGGGCTGCGCTACACGCCGTCCGGCCCCGGGCCGTTCACCGACAGCTTCACCTACGTCGTCACGGACCACAGGGGCGGCACCGCGACCGGCACGGTGCGCATCGAGGCCGGCGGACCCGACCCGTCGAACCGCGCGCCGGTCGCCGGCGACGACCGGGTGAGCCTCACCTACAACTCGTCTCGCACCCAGGTCTACACGTGGGGCAACGACACCGATCCCGACGGGGACCGCCTCCGGGTCGTGGCCGTGTCCCAGCCGTCGTTGGGGACGGCGGAACTCAGCTCCGGGTACGTCTACTACACGCCACCGCGGGACACCTCCGGTGCCACCTCGTTCGAGTACCAGGTGGCCGACGGCCGGGGCGGGCTCGACACCGCCCGGGTCGACGTCGTCATCCGCGAGCCGAACCGGGCACCCGGCACCGCCCCCGATCGCCTCGTGGTGCGCCACGACGCCCCGTACGCGGACATCGACGTGACGGCCAACGACACGGACCCGGACGGCGACGCGTTGCGCGTCTCCGCACTCGGGACGGCGACCGCAGGCACACCGAGCCAGCTGTGGGACTCCCGGACGGTGCGCTACACGCCGTCCGGCGACCTCCCCGACGGCGCCACCGACACCTTCACGTACACGGTGGTCGACGGCCACGGCGGCACGGCCACCGGGCGCGTCGAGGTGGTCGTGGACCCGACCCCCGTGGCCGGCGCACCGGGCGCTCCCGGCCTCGCCGGCGTGACCACGGGTGACGGCAGCGTGGTCCTGCGCTGGAACGCTCCAGCCGCCGGCGGCACGTCCCCCATCAGCGGCTACCGGGTGCGCACGTTCGAGAACGGCAGCCTGGTGTCGACGACCACCACGGGGGCGGTGACCAGCACGACGGTCACCGGGCTGCGCAACCGGCAGGTCCACACCTTCGCCGTCGCTGCCGTCAACGCGACGGGCACCGGTCCCGACTCCGGCCGCCTCACGGCGGTTCCCGGGGCATCCGCTCCTGGCGCCCCGGTCGTCACCGCGGTGTCGGCGGGCGACGGGTCGGTCACGGTGACGTGGTCGCCACCGGCGGACGACGGTGGCATGCCGATCACCGGCTACAGCCTGTTCACGTACCGCAACGGCTTCAACACCGGACCGAACTACGGGCTGTCGACCGGGATGCGCAGCCTCGTGATCCGGAACCTGACCAACGGCACCCCCTACGCCTTCACCCTGACGGCCTCCAACGCCGTCGGGGCCGGCGCGGCCTCCCCGCGCACCACGGCGGTCACCCCGCGGACGGTGCCGGGGGCGCCGGTGATCGGCGCCACGACCGCTCGCAACGGTGCCGCCGTGGTCTCGTGGTCGGCGCCGGCCTCCGACGGCGGCGCGCCGATCACCGGCTACACGGTGCGCACCCACGCCGACGGGGCTCTGGTGCGCAGTGACTCGGTGGCGGCGTCCGCCCTCGACACCACCGTGGGCGGCCTGGTCAACGGCACCGCCTACACGTTCACGGTGGCGGCGACCAACGCCGCTGGCCCCGGGCAGGAGTCGCTGCACAGCGCGCCCACCGTCCCGGACGCGTCGGCCACCGCGCCCGACGCACCGACGATCGGGCGGGTCGAGCCCGGCAACGGGTCGGTGCGGGTGCACTGGACCGCCCCGTCCTCGGACGGCGGCAGCACGATCACCGGCTACGAGGTCCGGACGTTCCGGAACGGCACCCTGTTCTCTACGTCGACGGCGCCGGCCACGGCGACCAGCGCCCTCGTCACCGGCCTGGGCAACGGGACCGCCTACACCTTCCGCGTGGCCGCGCGGAACGCGGTGGGCGTCGGGGCCGGCTCGGCCACGAGCCCGTCCGTCGTCCCCCAGGCACCGGCCGCCGTCCCGGGGACGCCGGTGCTCGGCGCCCCGGTCGCGGGCCGCTCCTCGGTGACCGTCCGGTGGACCGCGCCGGCCGCGAACGGGTCACCGATCACGTCCTACACGATCCGCGCGTACCGCGGGACGGTGTGGGTGCGGACCGTGACCGTGGCGGCCACCGCCCGGGCCACGACGCTGACCGGCCTGGCCAACGGCAGCGCCCACCGGTTCACCGTCACCGCCGTCAACGGGGTCGGCACGGGTCGGGCGTCGGCCCTCAGCGCGGCCGTCACGCCGCGGACCGTGCCGTCGGCCCCGCGCGTCGGGACGCCGACCGCCGGGCGGGGCGCGGCCGTCGTCCGCTGGACCGCCCCGGCCACCGACGGCGGGTCCGCGATCACCGGCTACGTCGTGCGCGCCTACCGCGGGTCGGTGTGGGTGCGGACCGTGACCGTGCCGGCCACCGCCCGGGCCACGACGCTGACCGGCCTGGCCAACGGCAGTGCCCACCGGTTCACCGTCACCGCCGTCAACGCGGTGGGAACCGGTGCGGTCTCCGGGTACAGCGCCGCCGTCACCCCGCGCACCGTGCCCTCGGCTCCGGCGATCGGCCGGCCCACGGCGGGCAACGCGGCGGTGACCGTGCGCTGGGCCGCACCGTCGAGCACCGGGGGGGCCGCGATCACCGGCTACACGGTCCGCGCCTACCGCGGCACCACGCTGGTGAAGACGGTCACCGCCCGCGCCGGCAGCACCGCCCTCACCGTTCCGGGCCTGGTCAACGGCGCCGCGTACCGGTTCACCGTGGCCGCGGCCAACGCCGCCGGCACCGGCCCCGCCTCCGCGGTCAGCGCCACGGTCACGCCGCGGCGTTAGCCGGCGCTCGGGCCGGCGTCCCCCCGGGACGGCCGGTCGGTCGGGCCGGCGTCGTCCTCCTCCGCGAGGCGCGCCGGCCCGGGCTCGCCGAACGGGGAGCCGAGCAGCTCCTTGCGGATCTGCAGCAGGTAGAGCCAGATCAGCACGAACGCGCCGGCGACGAACCACATGACGCTGTTGAAGAAGCCCGTCGCCAGCAGCGGCAGCTGCAGGACGGTGCCGGCCACCAGTCCCCAGGACCGGCGCTGCACGCCGGAGGCGAGGACCAGCACCACGGCCAGCACGAGCAGCGCGGTGAGCCGGCCGCCGGTCAGCCCGGGGCCGCTCTGCGCGATGCCGCGGGGCACGAAGAGGACGGCGATCCCCTCCAGCACCAGCACGGCGGCCGCCGCACCCCGCAGCGCGCGGGCCGCCCGGACCGGGTCGGGCGCGGTCACGGGACCTGCCCGCCCATCAGCGTCCGGGCCTCCCCCGCCGTGACGACGCTGCCGGTCACGAGCACACCCGAGCCGCCCAGCGCGTCGTCCGGGCCGGCCTCGGCGAGCTCGATCGCGGACTCCAGCGCCTCGGGCAGCAGCGGGTGCACGCTCACCCGGTCGCTGCCGAAGACGTCGACGGCCAGCGCGCCCAGCTCGTCGGCGGGCAGCGCGCGCGGCGAGCTGTTCTGGGTGACCACCAGCTCGGCGCAGACGGTCTCCAGCTCCCGGAGCATCCCCTCGAGGTCCTTGCCGCGCACCGCGCCGACCACGCCGACCAGCCGGGTGAAGTCGAACGACTCGCGGATCGCCTCCACCGTCGCGGCCATCCCGGCCGGGTTGTGCGCGGCGTCGACCAGCACCGTCGGGCTGGTGCGCACCCGCTCCAGCCGCCCGGGTGAGCGGACGGCGGCGAACGCGGTGCGCACCGTCTCGACGTCGATCGTCCCGGTCGCCGCCCCGGCCCCGAGGAAGGCCTCGACGGCGGCCAGCGCGGTCGCGGCGTTCTGCGCCTGGTGGGCGCCGAACAGCGGGAGGTAGACCTCGTCGTACTCGCCGCCCAGGCCCTGCAGCCGCAGCTGCTGCCCGCCGACGGCGACCCGCCGGTCGAGGACGCCGAACTCGGTGCCCTCGCGGGCGACCACGGCCTCCACCTCGACCGCCCGCCGCACCAGCGCGTCGAGTGCCCCCGGCTGCTGGTGGGCGAGGACGGCGATCGCGTCGCGCTTGATGATCCCGGCCTTCTCGCCGGCGATCGTGGCGACGTCGGGCCCCAGGTACTCGGCGTGGTCGAGCGCCACGGGCGTGACGACGGCGACCCGTGCGTCGGCGACGTTGGTCGCGTCCCAGGTGCCGCCCATGCCGACCTCGATGACGGCGACGTCGACCGGCGCGTCGGCGAACAGCGCGTAGGCCATGCCGACCATGACCTCGAAGAAGCTCATCGGGTGCTCGCCGGCGGAGTCGACCATCTGCACGTAGGGCGCGATGTCGTCATGGGTCTCGACGAACCGCTGGGCACCGACCGGCTCGCCGTCGAGGACGATCCGCTCGCGCACCGACTGCAGGTGCGGGCTGGTGAAGCGGCCCACCCGCAGGCCGAAGCCGCGCAGCAGCTCGTCGACCATCCGCGCCGTCGTCGTCTTGCCGTTGGTGCCGGCGACCTGGACGACCGGCATCGCGCGGTGCGGGGAACCGAGCAGGTCGACCAGCGCGGAGATGCGGCCCAGGGACGGTTCGAGCCGGCTCTCCGGCCAGCGGGCCAGCAGTTCCTTCTCGACGCGGGTGAGGTCGGCGTCGTCCCCGGAACCGGTGCTGCTCATCCTCCCCAGGATGCCAGCCGCCGCCTTCTTAGGATGAGGGACATGGACACCCGCATCGCGACCCCGGACACAGCTGCCCCGGGAGCCGGGAGCGGCGTACCCGAGAAGCCGTCACTGGACGGGCTCGAGGAGAAGTGGATCGCCCGCTGGACGGCGGAGGACACCTACGCCTTCGACCGCGCGGCCGCGCTGGCGGCGCCCCGCGAGCAGGTCTACTCGATCGACACCCCCCCGCCGACCGCCAGCGGCTCGCTGCACGTGGGGCACGTCTTCAGCTACACCCACACCGACATCGTCGCCCGCTACCAGCGGATGCGCGGCAAGCACGTCTTCTACCCGATGGGCTGGGACGACAACGGCCTGCCCACCGAGCGCCGCGTGCAGAACTACTACGGCGTGCGCTGCGACCCCTCCCTGCCCTACGACCCCGACTTCGAGCCGCCGGCCAAGCCCGGCAGAGACCAGCAGCCGGTCTCCCGGCGCAACTTCGTCGAGCTCTGCGAGCGGCTGACCGCCGAGGACGAGCTGGCCTTCGAGCAGCTGTGGCGCCGCGTGGGCCTGTCGGTGGACTGGACCAACGTCTACCGGACGATCTCGGCGTCCTCCCGGGCCACCGCCCAGCGCGCGTTCCTGCGCAACCTGACCCGCGGGGAGGCCTACGCGCAGGAGGCGCCGACCCTCTGGGACGTCACCTTCCGGACGGCGGTCGCCCAGGCCGAGCTCGAGGACCGCGAGCGGCCCGGCGCCTACCACCGGATCTCCTTCCACGCTGGTTCCGGGCCGGTCTTCATCGAGACCACCCGCCCCGAGCTGCTGCCCGCCTGCGTCGCGCTGGTCGCCCACCCCGACGACGAGCGCTACCAGCCGCTGTTCGGCCAGACCGTGCGGACGCCGGTGTTCGACGTCGAGGTGCCGGTGGTGGCGCACCGCCTGGCCGAGCCGGACAAGGGCTCGGGCATCGCGATGATCTGCACTTTCGGCGACCTCAACGACGTCACCTGGTGGCGCGAGCTGCAGCTGCCGACCCGCGCGGTCATCGGGTGGGACGGCCGGCTGGTCGCCGACCCGCCGCCGGGGCTCTCCTCCGACGGCGCGGCCTCGGCCTACCGCGAGCTGGCCGGCAAGACCGCGCACGCCGCCCGCGAGCGGATGGTGGAGCTGCTGCGCGAGTCCGGCGACCTGCACGGGGAGCCCAAGGCGATCACCCACCCGGTCAAGTTCTTCGAGAAGGGCGACCGGCCGCTGGAGATCGTCACCACGCGGCAGTGGTACATCCGCAACGGCGGGCGGGACGCCGACCTGCGAGAGGCGCTGCTGGCCCGGGGCCGGGAGATCCAGTGGGTGCCCGAGCACATGCGGCACCGGTACGACAACTGGGTCGAGGGCCTCAACGGCGACTGGCTGATCAGCCGGCAGCGCTTCTTCGGCGTCCCGTTCCCGGTCTGGTACCGGCTCGACAGCGAGGGCGAGCCCGACTACTCGCAGCCCCTGCTGGCCCCCGAGGAGTCCCTGCCGGTCGACCCGTCGTCCGACGTGCCCGAGGGCTACACCGAGGACCAGCGCGGCGTGCCCGGCGGCTTCATGGCCGACCCCGACGTCATGGACACCTGGGCCACCTCCTCGCTCTCGCCGCAGGTGGCCTCGGGCTGGGACACCGACCCGGAGCTGTTCACGCACGTCTTCCCGATGGACCTGCGCCCGCAGGCGCACGACATCATCCGGACCTGGCTGTTCTCGACCGTCGTCCGGTCGCACTACGAGTTCGGTAGCGTGCCGTGGTCGCACGCGGCGATCTCCGGCTTCGTCGTCGACCCCGACCGCAAGAAGATGTCCAAGTCGAAGGGCAACGTCGTCACGCCCATCGACGTGCTCGACCGCTTCGGCACCGACGCCGTCCGGTGGCGGGCCGCGGGCGCCCGGCCGGGCGCGGACTCGCCGTTCGACGAGGCGCAGATGAAGGTGGGCCGGCGGCTGGCCATCAAGATCCTCAACGTCGGCAAGTTCGTGCTGGGGCTCGGGGCGTCGGCCGACCTCTCGGCCTCGGCCGTGACCGAGCCGATGGACCTCGGCCTGCTGGCCGGGCTGGCCGCCGTCGTCGACGAGGCCACCGAGGCGATGGAGGCCTACAACTACACCCGCGCCCTCGAGGTGGCCGAGGCGTTCTTCTGGACGTTCTGCGACGACTACGTGGAGCTGGTGAAGTCCCGCGCCTACGGCTCCGACGACGCCGCCCGCTCGGCGCAGGCCGCCCTGGCGATCGCGCTGTCGGTGCAGCTGCGGCTGTTCGCGCCGGTGCTGCCGTTCGTCACCGAGGAGGTCTGGTCCTGGTGGCAGTCCGGCTCGGTGCACCGCGCGCCGTGGCCGGCCGCCGCCGACCTGCCGACCGGCGGGGACCCGGCGGTGGTGTCGGTGGTCGCGACCGCGCTGGCCGGGGTCCGCAAGGCCAAGTCCGACGCCAAGCAGTCGATGCGGGCCGACGTCGAGTCGGCGACGGTGACCGCGCCGGCCGAGCAGGTGCCGCTGGTGGAGGCCGCCCGCCGCGACCTCACCGAGGCCGGCCGGATCGCCACGCTGGAGATCGTCGCCGGGGAGGGCCCGCTGGCCGTGGACGTCGTCCTGGCGGAGCAGCCCACCCAGGCCTGACCGGCGTGCGCTGAGGCCGGCCGCTCCCTGCGGTGATGTGCGGTCGTGGCGCGTTCTGAGCCCGGAACGCGCCACGCCCGCACATCGCTGAGCCCTCCACAGGCTCGGCGCCCCTCCACGGACCCGGCGATCGGACCCCGCCGGGTCGCGCGGCCGTCCACGGTGGCGCGGTGGCCCGTGACCTCGCCCGTCTCCTCGGACCCTACGGCGTCGCGCGGGTGGCCGACCTCGCCGGGCTGGTGGACCGGCACACCGTCGGCCGCTGGGTCGCCTCCGGGCGGCTGCTGCGACCCCACCGGGGCGTCGTCGCCCTGCCCGACGCCTGGGACGACTGGCAGACCCGGGCACTCGCCGGCGTCCTGGCCACGGAGGGCACGCTCAGCCACTGGACGGCGCTGGCCGTGTGGCGTGTCGTCGCCCCGGCATGCCGCGGTTCGTGCAGCAGCACCCCGTCGTCCTGCCCTTCGGCAGGGTGTACCTGGACGCCGCCGTCCCCGAGGTGAGGATCGCGGTCGAGCTCGACGGGGCGGCCTTCCACGGCAGCGCCGCCGACCGGGAGCGGGACACCCGGCGGGACGTCGCGCTGGCTGCCCGCGGCTGGGTCGTGCTCCGCTTCAGCTACCGACGGCTGACCCGCGAGCCGGAGTCCTGCCGGCGGGAGATCCTCGCCGTCTGCCGGGCCCGCCGGGGACTGCTCGTCCCGGGGTGATGTGCACCTGCGGCGCATCCTCGACGGGGAGTGCGCCACGTCCGCACACCACCCGGCCGGGGAGGCGTCCCGGCCCCGGGAACGCGAACGGCCCGCCTCCCTGTCGGGGGGCGGGCCGTCGGCGGTGCGGTGGTTACGCGCTCTTCTCGCGCGGGGCGCGGGAGGGCTTGCGGGGCACGATCGTCGGGTTGACGTGCTCGAGCACGACCTCCTTGGTGATCACCACCGAGGCGACGTCCTCACGGCTGGGCACCTCGTACATCACCGACTGGAGGACCTCCTCCATGATCGCCCGCAGCCCACGGGCGCCGGTGCCGCGGAGGATGGCCTGGTCGGCGATCGCCTCGAGCGCGTCGTCGGTGAACTCCAGGTCCACCCCGTCGAGCTCGAACAGCCGCCGGTACTGGCGCACCAGGGCGTTCTTCGGCTCGGTGAGGATGTTGATCAGCGCCTGGCGGTCCAGCTTCTCGACGCTGGTGATCACCGGGAGCCGGCCGATGAACTCGGGGATCATCCCGAACTTCAGCAGGTCCTCGGGCATGACCTCGCCGAAGACGTTGGCCTCGTCCATCTCCTTCTTGCTGCGGATCTCCGAGCCGAAGCCGATGCCCTGCTTGCCGGCCCGCGCCTCGATGATCTTCTCCAGCCCGGCGAAGGCGCCGCCCACGATGAACAGCACGTTCGTCGTGTCGATCTGGATGAACTCCTGGTGCGGGTGCTTGCGACCGCCCTGCGGCGGCACCGAGGCCGTCGTCCCCTCGAGGATCTTCAGCAGCGCCTGCTGCACGCCCTCGCCGGAGACGTCGCGGGTGATCGACGGGTTCTCGCTCTTGCGGGCGATCTTGTCGACCTCGTCGATGTAGATGATCCCGGTCTCGGCCCGCTTGACGTCGTAGTCGGCGGCCTGGATCAGCTTGAGGAGGATGTTCTCGACGTCCTCACCGACGTAGCCGGCCTCGGTGAGGGCGGTGGCGTCGGCGATGGCGAACGGGACGTTGAGCATCCGCGCGAGCGTCTGGGCCAGGTGCGTCTTGCCGCAGCCGGTGGGGCCCATCAGCAGGATGTTGGACTTGGCCAGCTCGACCGACTCGTCCCGGCTGCCGGCGTTGCCGGCCTGCACCCGCTTGTAGTGGTTGTAGACCGCCACGGAGAGTGCGCGCTTGGCCTTGTCCTGGCCGATCACGTACTGCTCGAGGAAGTCGTGGATCTCCTTGGGCTTCGGCAGCTCGTCGAACTTCAGGTCCGACGACTCCGAGAGCTCTTCCTCGATGATCTCGTTGCAGAGGTCGATGCACTCGTCGCAGATGTAGACCCCGGGGCCAGCGATGAGCTTCTTGACCTGCTTCTGGCTCTTCCCGCAGAACGAGCACTTGAGCAGGTCACCGCTCTCACCGATTCGTGCCACCTGCTGACCTCCACCTCGGGGAATCAGGCCCTGGTCTCAGGTACCTGCGTGTGAACTCTGCCGATGTCCCATGGTCCGGCCCCGCCTGTCGTGGTGCTCCGCGAGGCTCTCCTCCCGGCGCGGGGGCCGGGGATCGGGCGCTCGCCGACGGTACCTGCCGGCATCGGCCCCGGAGGGCGATGACTCGCCCGCCGGTGGGATGCCGACCACATGCGTCCCGTCCCCCTCGACGGTACGGGTCGAGGGCGCGACACGCGCCCCCTCGACCCGTACCGAATTCAGGGGATCAGGCCGGGAGGGCGTTCAGCTTCCGGCTCTGGATGACCTGGTCGACGATGCCGTAGGCCTTGGCCTCGTCCGCGGTCAGGATCTTGTCGCGCTCGATGTCGGTGCGGACCTGGTCGATGGACTGCCCCGTGTGCCGGGCCAGGATCTCCTCCATCTGCGACCGCACCCGCTGGATCTCGGCGGCGTGGATCTCCAGGTCCGACACCTGGCCACCGGACTCACCCGAGGGCTGGTGGATGAGCACGCGGGAGTACGGCAGCGCCAGGCGCTTGCCCGGCGTCCCGGCCGCGAGCAGGACGGCGGCGGCGGAGGCGGCCTGGCCCATGCAGACGGTCTGGATGTCGGGCCGGACGAACATCATCGTGTCGTAGATGGCCATCAGCGAGGTGAAGGAGCCACCGGGCGAGTTGATGTAGATCGTGATGTCGCGGTCCGGGTCGGCCGACTCGAGGGTGATGAGCTGGGCCATCACGTCGTTTGCCGACGCGTCGTCGATCTGCACCCCGAGGAAGATGATGCGCTCCTCGAAGAGCTTGTTGTACGGGTTGGACTCCTTCATGCCGTAGCTGGTCCGCTCCACGAAGGAGGGCAGCACGTAACGGCTGGAGGGCATCTGGAAGCTCATCGGTGTTCTCCTCGCAGCCGTCAGTTGTCGGTGACCGGGTTGGCGCTGTCGGTCATGGCCGCCCGGCTGACCACGTGGTCGACGAAGCCGTACTCGAGGGCCTCCTGCGCGGTGAACCACCGGTCGCGGTCGGAGTCCTTCTCGATCTGCTCGATGCTCTGCCCGGTGTGGAAGGACTGCAGCTCGTTGAGCTCGCGCTTCGTGCGCCGGAACAGGTCGGCCTGGATGGCGATGTCCGAGGCGGTGCCGCCGACACCGGCCGAGGGCTGGTGCATCATGATCCGCGCGTGCGGCAGGGCGTAGCGCTTGCCCTTGGTGCCGGCGGTCAGCAGGAACTGGCCCATCGAGGCGGCCAGGCCCATGCCGTAAGTGGCGACGTCGCAGTCGATGAACTGCATCGTGTCGTAGATGGCCATGCCGGCCGTCACGGAGCCGCCGGGCGAGTTGATGTAGAGGTGGATGTCCTGCTTGGGGTCCTCAGCCGACAGCAGCAGCATCTGGGCGGCCAGCTGGTTGGCGATGACGTCGTCGACCTGGCTGCCCAGGAAGATGATGCGCTCGCGCAGCAGGCGCTCGTAGACCGAGTCGTTGAGGTTCATCCCCCCGGCAGCGGCACGCATGAGCGGCGCGCCGGCCAGGTTCGGGTTGGTGCTCACGGGTGCGGTGACCTCCGTAGGACTGTGGTGCAAGGCTCGGTGGGCGGGCTGGGTGGTGCGGGGCCCGGGAGGGGCCCCCAGGGACGTCGTCCCCCGGTGCTCGCCGGAGTCTGCGTCGACCCTAACGCGGCGGCGGGGGGCGACAGTCCCGGCGCGGGGGGTGTTCGCCGTGGGCGCAGCGGCGGTCGCGCTCCTGCCCGGGACGAGCGACGCCGCCCCTCCCCTGGTTCGGGGTGGGACGGCGTCGGTCGTCGAACTGGGAGGGCCCGTCGTCAGGCCTTGGCGGCGTCCTCGGTGTCCTCGGACGCGCCGTCGGCGGGGTCGGCAGCGTCGGCGGTGGTGTCGGCAGCGTCGGCGGCCTCGGCCTCGGGGGTCTCCTCCGCGGCGGGCTCGGCGGCGGGCGCCTGGACCGTGCGCGGACGCGCGGCCTCGAGGTCGACGACGTTGCCCGAGGCGTCGGTGATCGTCGTCTGCTCGAGCAGCTGGGCGAGGGTCTTGGTGCGGCGGACGTCGGCGACGAACTCGGCGATGTTGCCGCCCTGCTGCAGCTGCTGGGCGTACTGCTCCGGGCTCATCCGGTTGCGCTGCGCCTGGGCCATGATCTGCGCCGAGAGGTCCTCGTTGTCGACGGTGACCTCACGGGCGTCGGCGATCGCGTCGAGGATGAACTGGGTGCGGACCGCCTCCTCGATGTTCTTGCGCTGGTCGGCGTCGTAGGCCTCGCGACTCTCGACGCCGGACATCTGCAGGAAGCTGTCCCAGTCCATGCCGGCCTGCTGGAGCTCGCCGCTCATGGCGCGGTCGCGCCACTCGATCTCGCGCTCGACGAGCTGCTCGGGAACGGGCACCTCGATGGTCGACAGCAGGTGCTCGACCAGCTTGTCGCGGGCCTGCGCGCCCTGCTGCAGCACCTTGGTGCGCGACAGCCGGGTGCGGACGTCGTCGCGCAGCTCCTCGAGGGTGTCGAACTCGCTCGCGGTGGAGGCGAACTCGTCGTCGAGCTCGGGGAGCTCCTTGGTCTTCACCGAGCGGACGGTGACGGTGACCTCGGCGGTCTGCCCGGCGTTCGGGCCGTTGAGCAGCGCCGTCTCGAAGGTCTTGGACTCGTCGGCGGACAGCCCGCGCAGGGCGTCGTCCAGGCCCTCCATGAGGCTGCCGGAGCCGACCTCGTAGGACATGCCGGTGGTCGAGCCGTCCTCGAGGACCTCGCCGTCGAGCTTGGCCTCGAGGTCGATGGAGACGTAGTCGCCGTCCTCGACCGGGCGGTCGACGGCGGTCAGCATGGCGAAGCGCTCGCGCATGACGGAGATCTGCTGGTCGATCTCCTCGTCGGTGACCTCGACGTCGTCGACGGTCACGGACAGGTCGTCCAGCGACGGCAGCTCGATCTTGGGGGCGACGTCGACCTCGGCGGTGAAGGCGAGGGTGTCGTTGTCGTCGAGGCGGGTGACCTCGATGTCGGGCTGGCCCAGGACGCGGACCTGGTTCTCCCGCACGACCTCGGAGTAGACCTCCGGGATGGCGTGCTGGACGACCTGCTCGAGCACCAGGGGCCGGCCGACGCGGGTGTCGATGACCCGGTTGGGCACCTTGCCGGGGCGGAAGCCGGGCACGCGCACCTGGCGGCCGAGCTCCTTGTAGACCTCACCGAAGGCGTGGTCCAGGTCCCCCCACGGCACCTCGATCGCCATCCGGACCCGCGTGGGGCCCAGTTCCTCGATGGTGCTCTTCACAGCGGCAGTGCTCCTCGATCGAAAGACAGGTCGGGCGCCGGGCCGGTCCGACGGCGCCGGGTCGACCCACGAGTCTAGAGACGTCGCGGGAACGGACGCGGCGGCGGGAGGCGCACACGGCAGCTCCACGACGTCGGGGTGGCGGGATTTGAACCCACGGCCCCCCGCTCCCAAAGCGGGTGCGCTACCAAGCTGCGCCACACCCCGTGGCATGTCGAGTCTAGGTGGCCGCCGCGCTGCGGGCCGTCGGGCCGTGAAGGGGGCCGGCACCTGGGCCTCCGACGACCGGAGAAAACGGTGCCGGAGCCGTTCCGCACGGGGACGATCGACTCCGGGACCGGTCGAGGGACGGCGGTACGAGAAGGTCCGTTCCCCGCCGGCGCGAACCCAGGGCCACTCCCCGGGCGAGGCCACCAGCCCTCGGCCCTCCGCAGCGGCGCACGGCGTCCGCCTGACACACGGGTGACGCCGTCCGCCGATCTCGGCCTGCCGGGAGACCGATCTCCGGGGGGACCGCGCCGCTCACCTCCGCTGGGACGGGGTGACCTCCGACCAGTTCCAGCTGGTCCTGCTCCTGGCTCCCGCAGAGGGGCCCCGGCCGGCCGGCTGCCTGTCACGGCGGCTCCAGCACCGCGGGCCCACCCTCACGGCCGTCGAGGTGTGGGACAGCGCCGAGGCCGGCGATCGGATGGACGACCTCGTGCACACAGTCCGCACGGCCGGTATCAACAGCCGCCGCAGTCGCTCTTGTTGTCCGTGCCCGCCATGCACCTGACCGCCTACCGGCGGCCGGCTCGGCTGCCGGCGCTCCCACGCCAGCCCGGGGCCCCTGACCGCGAACGACTGCCGACCGGGTCCTCCACCCGCGTCCGCTGACCCACCTACCCGACCCCACGAGGAGTCACCGTGTCCACCACCGCAACTGCCACCCCTGCGGCGACCCAGGCCAGCACTGCCCTCCCGGCGCCCCGCCAGAGCTCCGAGACCACGGGCCCGATCGCCGCCGAACCAGCGGGCGCGCCGATGGAGGTCGACTGGGTCTACCCCGAGGCCCACTACGCGCTCGAGCACTGCCGCTACTGCCGCCCGGTGTAGCGCGTCGCGACAGTCCGGGAGGTCGCGACCGGAGGAGCACCCGCGGCGGTTAGGCTGTACCTGCACCGCCGCGGGTGTAGCTCAATGGCAGAGCCCCAGCCTTCCAAGCTGGCCATGCCGGTTCGATCCCGGTCACCCGCTCCACGCACCACCGCAGGTCAACCCGGCCGTCAGGTCCTCTGGAGGAGTACTGGAGGAGCCTCCGGGATGCCCGTTTCGGACCCCTGGGGCCCCTTGTGCCAGGCGGCCGAGCTGCCGGGCGAGATCTCAGCGAGCGGCACGGAATCCACAGGGAACGTCTTCCAGTCCTGCCGACCGACATCGACCACTTCTGACCACAGCGTCCCGATCTCCACCGTCGGCTTCCCGGCGGCAGCACGTCGGGCTGCGGTCCCCGCCGCTCTCGTCGGCGCCGACCCACGCGAGTGGTCGCGCGCTACTCGTGTCTGGTCGATGCCGACCCGGTCGCCGGCACGTCGGGCACCGTCGGTAGCGGCATCGTCCCCCGCCGATCCGCACCCGAGAACGGCCGCACGTCATCGGTGACGTCCCCGCACACCCGGCCCGCGTTCAGGCACCCCTCCACCAACGTCTGCATCTCCCCCGGGTCCCACGCCAGGATCGCGTCCGCGTGCAGCCCGTACGGCGACAGCCCGCCCTCGAACCGCATCCCCTCGTACGTCGCCCCATCCGCGTACGAGGACTCCAGCGACAGCTGCGGGATCGCCACCGGGTGCGACGCCGGGCACTCACCGCCCCGCGGATACGCCATGTGCGCGACCCCGTCCAGCCACAGGTCCACCCCGTCCCAGCACTGCGGGAACTGGACGTCCGACCGCAGGAACTGCCCCGGCCCACAGTCCACCGCGGTGTCGTGGACGGAGTCCACCAGCCCGTACGACGTCCCCACGCACAGGTAGTCGATGTCCAGCGGTTGCCGCGACGTCGCCATCGGATCCCCCGCCACCAGACGCAGACCGAAGGGCGCCGGCTCGATCAGCTGCGGGTCCACCTCACCGGCCCGGTAGTAGGCGCGGAACGACTCGGGCACCACCGGCTGACCGGCGTGATCCACCAACGTCGGCTGCCAGTACGCCGACCGGTCCGCCGAGTCCTTGCACCCCGAGCCCTCCGCGAACAACTGGCCAGCCGTCGACGACGCGTGCACCGCCGGGTTCCCCCCGAACGTGTGCAGATGAGGCCACGACCCACCCGGGTTCAGGATCGGGTCGATGTGCGCCGTGCCGACCTGGTCGCACTCCACGATCCAGTGCACGTCCACCGGCACGGCCTGCACGGCGGCCGTGTCCGGGGCGGGAGTCATCGCTGCGGCCACCACGAACACCGCCGCCACCGACGCAGCCACACGACCCCACATCTCCGAGCGCTCCCGTCATCCAGCCCCGAGCGCACGTCCAGCAGGAACGACTCCCGCTCCTGCTGCCCGGGCCTCGGGACCCACACGTTCGGGACGCGCCCGCTCATCGCGCGCCTGTCCCGACACCACCCGCTCCAACCGGCCCGACACCCACACCGCAGCTCCCGGCAGCGCGCCCGCCACCGCCACCCACCGCACCGGCAACGCCAGCCACAACGGAACGAGCACGACCACGCCCCTGCACCTCCGCTCCCCGACCCGGCGCAGCGCCCCCGCCGGACGGCGGGACTCGCAGGTGAGGGTGCCACCGGCAACCCGCCGTTGGCACCCGGCAGACGACCGCGACGCCGAGATCGCCCGTGCCCGCCACACCGTGCTGAGCGCAGCCGGACGACGATCCCGAGCGGAGCGACCAGCAGGCGCCGGGCGCGGTGGGCCACGGGTGGGTCGTGCCCGACCGCCGGGTCACGTGTGGGTCAGCCCCTCGTCCAGAAGCCTGGGTGGACCGCTGACCAGCACAGACAGGGTCACAGGACCACGCCTGCCGAGCTGGCCGTGCGGGTTCGATCCCCGTCACCCGCTCCACGCACCGACCAGCTCGTGTGCCCCTCTGCCAGAGGGGGTTGCCGCGCCGTGCGGTAGTCAGCTCGTGGCTGGTCAGGAGCACGTGTACCGCCCTGGGCAGATCGTGCCCACCAGCGGGATCTCCCGGTGCCCCGGAGGCGATGGGGACCACGTCCTCGAGTCCACCGACGTCAAGGGGCACCGCTTCCCGCCGCTGCCGGCCGGCTGCACCGGCAGCGGCGGGGTCCTGGAACGGGCCGCCGGCACCGCTAGGAGCGAGCCGCGGCCGCCCGCATCGGCAGCCCCGGTCATCGGGACGCATGCCCGCTGGCCGAGGCTCGGTCAGATGCGGTCGAGGATGGCCAGCACGTCCGGATGGCCGGCGACGACCATCGGGGCCAGGTCGCGGACCTTCACGTTGAGCGCCTGGCTGAGCCGGGCCAGCCGGGCGAACGACTCCTCCGCTGACGCGCCGGTGCGGGCGATCAGCACGCCTTTGGCCTGGTCGATGACCGCCCGCGAGGTCAGCGCGGTCTCCAGGCCGGCCGCCAGTCGTTCCAGCGCCGCCCGCTCGGCCACCTCGCGCAGCATGGCGGCGACCGCCGCGGCGACCAACTCGCCCAGGCGCATGCTGTCGCCGGTGAACGCGCCCGGGCGGTCGCTGTAGACGTTGAGCACCACCCACCGCTCGTCGGGCAGCTGCGCCGGCACGGCCAGCACGCTGCGCACGCCGGCGTCGGTGAGCAGGCGGCGCAGCCGCGGCCAGCGCTCGTCGGTGGTGACGTCGGCGGTGACGACGAGGGCCTGCTGCTCGTAGGCGTCCTGGCAGGGTCCCTCCCCAGCGGCCATCTGGGAGCCGTCGAAGACCTGCGCGGTGGTCTCGTCGCTGGCCAGCAGTTCCGGCTCCAGCGGCGGGCCGACGTTGATGCTCAGCGCGGTGGCGCCGGGTACAGCCCCGCGCACCACGGTCGCGATCCGGCGCAGCAGCCGCTGCTCATCGCCGGAGTCCAGCGGCAGGAGGATCAGCTCGGCGAACGCCCGGGCCATCGCCATCCCCGTCCCCTCCGCGCCGGGCCCGCCCGGCCCGCGAGGGCCCTCGGTCGCCGGTTCAGTGATCGACGCCCCGCCAGCCGGGGGCATCGCTACGGCCTCCCCGTCCCGCCATTCGAGGCCCAGCCAGTGGAGCACCGCCGGCCCCGGCGAGGCTGCCTCCGGCCAGCCGAACAGCCGGACCGGGCGGGCCTGCCCGTCCCGGCCGTGGAAGGTGACGTCGACGTGGACCTCGCTGCGCTCGCCGCTCGCCAGCGCCGAGAGCGCCTGGCGCAGCCGGCCGCGGTCGGCCAGGTCGACCGCGGCCGGCAGGACCCGACGGGGCAACCGGACGGCGGGCAGTCCGAGCAGCTGTGCCGCGGCCGGGTTGCCGTGCAGGATCAGCCCGGCCGCGTCGGTCTGCAGCAACGCCACCGGCAGCGTCTCGGAGAGCTGGTGTTCTCGGCGCCGTCGGTCGGCGGCCAGCAGCTCCTCGATCGTCTCCTGCTGTGCGCGCAGCTCCTCCTCGGCGACCCGCAGTCCTCGTAGGCGACCTCGAGCTCGGTCAGCGCCTCGGACAGCTGCTGTCCCGGCGCCGGCGAGGCGTCGCGGAGGCGGTCCAGCGCGGCGGCGATGACGGCGGAGTCGACCTGCAGCGGTGGATCGGCCACGGCGCCCTCCTCCCCCCGGGGGGGATCACTGCGTGCTCTGTGCGCGCCACCGCAGCCTACGGCCGGCCGGCCAGGCAGCGTGGGCATGCACCGTCCTCTGACGTCCGCACCGACGTGATCACCGGCCCCGTTCCGGTCAGCGAGCCGGTGAGGCGCGCCGCACCCCGCCCCTGTCCCGCGACGCACTGGCCGCCTCGCGCACGTTGCCACCGACCGTGGGTGGCCGACGTGGACAGGCCGACCGGGTGCGATCTCCCCGGCATGCGCGTGATCGCCCTCGCCAACCGGCACGGATGGCGGATGACCGTGGTCCAGGCGCGACCGGACCGGAGCAGCGGACTGACTGACCCGGCTGCGACCGGCCGACCAGGTGACCCCGTCCGGCAGTGCACCGGCCGCGCCCCGTCCCGGTCGTGGCGCGTCGCCGCCGCGTGGCACGCCTGCCCGAGACCTCTGCCCGTCCTGCGGTGCCGGGCGCGATGTGGCCGGCCTGCGCCGACCGTGGGCACCGACGCGAAGGGAGGACTACCGTGGCGATGGGTCGACGCCCAGCCCCGCGATGCCGCTGGTGAACAACGGCGCGCTGAAGCCACGACGCAGGGCGGAGGACCCCCTGACCAGCCGAGAGGGACGCCAGGGAACCTGGCCTCCCGAGCGGGCCACGAGGGTCGACCGCCGTCAGCCGGCGGGGTCCGGCGCGTCGAGGAACTCGGTCAGCATCGGCCGGAGCCACTCCCAGCGGTCGAGGACGCCGCTGCCCTCGGGCATGAAGTGGGTCGTGCCGGGCAGCACCGCCAGCCGCGCCCGGGAGAGTCCGGCCAGGTCGCCCATCGCCCCGCCGCCGAGCAGCCGGAACAGCTCCACGGCGTGCTCGAGGGTGATCGCGTCGGCGTCCCCGACGACGACCATCGTGGGCGCGGGGATCCCCCGCACGTCCTCGGCCGGCCACGCGAACGGCGTCATGTCGAGGGTCTTCAGCTTCTCCACCAGGACGGGGAAGGCGTCGGGGTCCGGGGCGATCGCGCGGTAACCGGCCTCCAGCGGGGAGCCGGCGAATGCCTCGGGCGTGATCGACGGGATCATCGCGGCCAGTTCGGGCTGCATCCCGTCCCAGGTGTAGGACGCCGAGATCACCACCAGCCGGCGGACGACGCCGGGGTGGCGGATGCCGACCTGCAGCGCTGCAGCCCCGCCCATGCTGTAGCCCACGACGTCGGCCCGGGCGACCCCGAGGTGGCCGAGCAGGGCGGCCGCGTCGTCGGCGAGCCCCTCGTAGGTGATCGGCCGGTCGGCGTCCGTCGTCCGACCGTGGGCCTGCAGGTCGCACACGACGACCTGCCGTCCGGCGACCAGGTCGGACAGCAACGGCCCGAAGTCACCGGTCGACATGTAGGCGCCGTGGAGCAGCAGCACCGGCACGTCGTCCGGGTCTCGGAGGTCGCCGTGGACCTCGTAGTACATCCGCAGCCCGTTGACCGGCGCGTACCCGGTCTCCGTTGCGGTGGGGTCGGCCACGTCAGCCACCTCGACCTCCGATCAGCCCCGATCGGTCACCTTGTAGGGAGCGCCCGACTTGTCGTAGGTGGTCCACTCGCCGACCTCGCGGCCCCGGTCGAAGGAGCCCGACCGGAGTGTGGTGCCGTCGAGCCGGAACCACTCCCAGTACCCGTGCGGCCGACCGTCGACGACCGGGCCGCGGGCACGCAGGGAGCCGTTGCGGTGGAACTCCTCGTGGAACCCCTCGGTGAACTCGGTCTGCGGCACGTCAGGGCGTCCGGGCGGCGTCAGCCGGCTCGACGGGCAGGCCCAGCCGGCGGAAGAGGTCGTTGTCGAGGTCGAGGAAGCTCGAGATGTGGGCGATGCGGCCCTCGCGCACCTCGAGCACGTGCAGCGCCCACGGCTCGTGACCACCCCCTGGCCGCGGCCGGTACTGGGCGAACGCCGGCGCGCCGTTGGCCCGCGTCGGCAGCACCCGAGACCCCTCGCACTTCGAGCCCGGCCCGAGCATCCAGGTGCCGATGTCGGCCGGCCCCTTGAGCCACATCTCGAACGGCGGCATGTGCTGGGTGGCGTCCTCGTGGAGCAGCGCGACGAAGGCGTCGATGTCGTAGCGCTCGAAGGCGTCGACGTAGCGGTCGAGCAGGTCGCGCTCGTCGTCGTCCAGCGGCTGGGGGCCGATCTCCCCGCCGACCTCGGCCAGCGTGGCACGGGCCCGCTGCAGCGCGCTGTTGACCGAGGCGACCGTGGTGTCCAGCAGCGTGGCCACCTCGTCGGCCTTCCAGCGCAGCACCTCGCGGAGCAGCAGGACGGCGCGCTGCCGCGGCGGCAGGTGCTGCAAGGCGGCGACGAAGGCCAGCCGGATCGACTCGCGCTGCACCGCCTGCTCGGCGGGGTCGGCGTCCTCGGCGACCACCTGGCGGTCGAGCACCGGCTCCACCCACGCCGTCGCCGGCTTCCGCGCGGCGAGGGACGCCTCCACCGGCTGCCACGGTGACCCGGAGAGGTCCATGGGCAGGGCGCGGCGCTGCCGACCCGAGAGCTGGTCGAGGCAGACGTTGGTGGCGATGCGGTACAGCCACGACCGCAGCGCCGACCGCCCCTCGAAGTCCGCCAGCCCCCGCCAGGCGCGGACCATCGTCTCCTGGACGGCGTCGTCGGCGTCGAACGCCGAGCCCAGCATCCGGTAGCAGTAGCCGGTGAGCTCCCGCCGGTGCTCCAGCAAGCGGGGGTCGAGCTCCTCGCTGACGACGGTCACGTCTCCTCCTCGTCTCGACGGCCGCGACAGCAGACCACAGGGCACCGACGGAACGGGAGGGGTCGCGCCCTACTGGTAGCTGATCAGCTGGGGTCGGGGGCTGACCTGCGCGATCGTCTCCTCGGGGCTGAGCATCGGGGCGTCCTCGTCGTAGAAGTTCTTCCAGCCCCAGTACACGGCGTCCGGGTTCGTCTGCCGGAGCGTGCGCCAGGTCGCCTGCTTGTCCCCCTGACCCCCCTGGCCGTCCGCGTGCACCATCACCGCCAGCTCGTCGCGGGAGGTGTCCAGCCGCTCGCGCTCGGGGATCATCCGCACCTGGAACTGGTGCAGCACCAGCAGCTTCTGCGGCAGCGCGTTCTCGCGGGTGAGGTCGGCGAGCCAGGTCACCACTCTGTTCACCTCGTCGATCGACACCGACCCGATCTGGGTCAGGTGCACCTGCCCCGGCGCCAGCCGCCACTCCGGGTCCAGCGCGAGCCCGACGTGGGGCAGTTCCAGCAGGGAGCGGTACTGCTCGGCCTGGGCGACGAAGTCGGTGCGGCCGGGCTGCAGGTCGATGACGACGTAGAGCCCCGCCTCCCCCGCCGCCTCCACCCACGGCCGCAGGTCCTCGGCAGGCACCTCGGTGGAGTAGTTGCCGTCGGGGCCGGCGAACTCCGAGGCCACCGTCGCGATGATCTCGAAGGCCGGGACGACGGTCGCGTCGGTCACCAGCGCCTCGTACGGCGCCGCGTGCTCACGGGCCCGCTCCACCGAGGCCGCGGCGTCCTGCTCGCCGAGGACGCCCAGCGCGCCGCTGCCCGGGTGCCCGTAGAGCGCGACGAGGAAGTGCTCCGGGAACAGCACCTGGCCACCGCCGGGCAGCTGGGTGCCGGTGGCCGCGGTGTCGAGCTTCCACTCCAGGCCGTCCTCCGCGGCGAACCCCGTGCCCAGGGCCACGACCGCGTCCGGCGGCGAGTCGGCCATCAGGTCGACCAGCTCCTCCGAGGCCCGCGGGTCGGTCGCGCCGCCGGTGAACTGCACCCGCGCGCCGGCGGCCCGGGCGGTGGCGATCCCGGCCACCGACTCCGGCGTCCCGGTGGCCAGCACCAGGGTGCCCTCGAGCGGCTCGGCGCGCTCGACGCCGGGCAGGGCCTCGACACCGTCGTCCGCGGCAGGGGTGTCCCCCGGCGGCTGCAGCGCGACCGGGGCGTCCGGGTCCAGCCCGGCGACCGCCTCGGCCGCGGCGTCGGCGTCCACCTCCTGCGTCTCGGCGAGGTCGAGGCCCGTGGCCTCGGCGACCGACTCCGCAGCGGCCGGGACGGCGACCACCTCGGGCCCGCCCTCGCCGAGCCCGTCGGCCTCGCCCACGGCGAGCACGGTCGTGGCACCCAGGCGGTCCAGCTCGGCGGTGAGGGCGTCGGCCGCTCCGCCGTCGGCCGGCTGCAGCAGCAGCGGGACGCCGAGACCCGCGGCAGCGGAGGCGCCCAGCAGCGTGCCGGCGTCGTCGCCGTCCCGGGCCACGACGACGACCTCGGCGGTGTCGAAGAGCGCGCGGCTGGCCGACGCGGCCGAGGCGACCGGGTCCTCGTCGGCGACCAGGGTGAGCCGGGCGTCGGGGACCGACGTCGTCGCTCCCAGCGACTCCTCCGCGTCGGCCTCGGTGTCGTCGGTGAAAGAGCTGCAGCCGCCGGCGAGCAGCGCTGCGGCCAGGACGATCGGCACGGCCTTGGAGCGCACGGCTCCCTCCCCCGCCGGGCGTGCGGTCGCGCGGGGACGCGACGTCGACGGCGCGCCCGGCTGTCGGGACCCTAACGGGGCGGGGTGCTGGACACCGGTCCCGCCGCGCCACGAGCATCGGCCCCGACATGACCAGCGCACTCCTGTCGGGCCAGCCCGACACCCGATCGACCGGCTGGCGGGATGGGTCTGGCCCCCTCCCGCGGCCAGGCTCGACGGCATGACCACCGACACCGCCGTCCTGCCGACCGTGTCCCCGACCTCGAGCGCCCCGGGCCGCCCGTCCGGCCGGCTGCGCCAGCTGGGCGTCGACACCGGCTACTCGCTGCTCGCCTTCCCCCTCGGCATCGCCGCCTTCGTCCTGGTCGTCACCGGGCTGGCCGCCGGCACCGGGCTGCTGGTCGTGTGGATCGGCGTCGCCGTCCTCGCCGGCACCCTGGTCGCCGCTCGCGGGCTGGCCACTGCCGAACGGTCCTGGTTGCCCGCGGTGCTCGGCGCCCCGCTGCCCCGCCCGGCCTACCGCCGCGCCGAGGGACGGGCGGTGCGCCGGCTGACCACGCCGCTGCGCGACCCGCAGTGCTGGCTGGACGCCCTGCATGCGCTGGTCCGGTTCCCCTTCGCGATCCTGGGCTTCGTCGTCACGGTGACGTTCTGGGCGGTGGCGCTCGGCGGCCTGACGTACGGCCTCTGGGACTGGGCGCTGCCCGACGCCTCCGCCGACCCGGACAACACCGACCTGCTCGAACTGCTCGGCTTCGAGTCCACGCTGGTGCGCCGGACCCTCCTGTACGCGGGGATCGGCGTCGTGTTCGCGCTGCTGCTGCCCCTCGCCGTCCGCGCCGTCGCGGTGCTGCAGGCGCAGATCGGACGGGCGCTGCTGACCTCCCGCGCCGCCACGCAGGCCGAGATCGGCCGGCTCTCCGAGGGCCGCGACGCCGCCGTCGCCGCCGAGGCGGTGGCGCTGCGCCGGCTCGAGCGGGACATCCACGACGGGCCGCAGCAGTACCTGGTCCGGCTCGGCATGGACCTCTCCCGCGCGCAGCGGCAGCTCGACCGCGACCCGGCCGCGGCCCGCGCGACCCTGGGCGAGGCCGCCGGCCTGGCCAAGGAGGCGCTGGAGGAGCTGCGCGCCCTCTCCCGTGGCATCGCGCCGCCGGTGCTCGCCGACCGCGGCCTGGCCGCCGCGCTCGCCGCGATCGCGGCCCGCTCGCCGGTGCCGGTCGAGCTCTCCGTCGACCTGCCCGAGCAGCGACTGGCGCCCGCGGTCGAGAACACCGCCTACTTCGTGGTGAGCGAGGCCCTGGCCAACGTGGCCAAGCACAGCAGCGCCACCACCTGCCAGGTCGTCGTCGTGGCGGCCGGGCCGGCGCTGCGGGTCACCGTCGAGGACGACGGCACCGGTGGCGCGGTGCTCGCCCAGGGGCACGGCCTGTCCGGGCTGGCCGACCGGCTGCGCGCGGTGGACGGCGTCCTGACCGTGGACAGCCCGCGCGGGGGACCCACCCGGCTGGTGGCGGAGCTGCCGTGCGGGTCGTGATCGCCGACGACTCGGTGCTCCTCCGGGAGGGCCTGGTGCGGCTGCTCGAGGACGAGGGCTGCGAGGTGGTCGCCGCCGTGGGCGACGGCCCCTCGCTGGTCCGGGCGGTGGCCGACCACCGCCCGGACGTCGCCGTGGTCGACGTCCGCATGCCACCCACGCACACCGACGAGGGGCTGCGGGCCGCGGTGGAGGCCCGCGCCGGCGTCCCCGGGACGGCGGTCCTCGTGCTCTCGCAGTACGTCGAGGTGGCCTACGCCGACGAGCTGCTCGCCGACGGCCGCGGCGGCGTGGGCTACCTGCTCAAGGACCGGGTCACCGACCTCGACTCGTTCCTGGGCGCCCTGACCGACGTCGTCGCCGGGGGCACCGTGCTCGACCCCCAGGTGGTGGCCCAGCTGTTCGCCCGCCGCCGGGCCGACGACCCGGTGCGCCGGCTGACCCCGCGGGAGCGCGAGGTCCTCGGCCTGATCGCGGAGGGCTCCTCGAACAGCGCGATCGCCCGGCGGCTGGTGGTGACCGAGGGCGCCGTGGAGAAGCACACCCAGCGGATCTTCGCCAAGCTCGGCCTCAACCAGGACGAGGACCAGCACCGCCGGGTGATGGCGACCCTGGCCTACCTGCGCTCCTGAACCGAGTCGAACTCCGCGCGCAGGCGGGCCGGCGCCCGCAGCCGCCACGCCCCGGTGAGCAGCTCGGCGAGCTCCCCACGGTCGGCCGCGGCCAGGTCGACGACGACCATCGTGGAGTTGCGGTAGTGGTGCGGCACGGAGAAGACGGCGGGCCGCTCGGCGGCCAGCGCGCGGTTCTCGCCCTCGGCCAACGGGATGGCCACCCACGTCTCCTCCGGCGGCATCGAGGCGAAGATCCTTTCCCGCACGCGCAGGCACGCCATGTCCCAGGCCGGGCGCTCGGTGGTCTCGGGCAGGGCGAGGACGACGGCGCGGACGTCGTCCGGGGTGGCGGCCATGGCGCAGGGTGGCACCGGGGACCGACAACCGGTTCGCACACCGTCGGAGGGTGCCGGTAGACAGACCCGGGTGACCGATCTCGCCGACGCCCTGCGCCCCGCCACCGCCGAGGAGTGGCCGGCGTTCAGCCGCGCCCTCTTCGACGTCTTCGCCGAGCCGGCGCCCCGGTCCTTCGTCGACGCCGTCCCCGCGCACGCCGAGCTGGACCGCACCCTGGGCCTGTGGGAGGGCGACCGGGTGGTCGCGACGTCGGGGATCTACAGCCGCGAGCTGACCGTGCCCGGCGCGGTCGTGCCGTGCGCCGCGGTGACCTGGGTGACCGTCTCCCCCACCCACCGGCGGCGCGGCGTGCTGACGGCGATCATGCGGCGCCAGCTGACCGAGGTGCACGAGCAGGGCCGGGAGCCGGTGGCCGCGCTGTGGGCGTCGGAGGGCTCGATCTACGGCCGGTTCGGGTACGCGCCGGCCACCTGGCGGGGCAACCTCTCCGGCACCGTCGACCGGCTGCGGCTGCGGCCCGGCCTGGACGTCGGCGAGGGACGGGTCGACCTGGTGCCCGTCGCGGAGTACCGGGCCGCCGCGGTGGGCCTGCACGACCGGGTGCGCCGGCTCGTCCCGGGCAACCTGGCGCGCGACGACCGGTGGTGGGACCGCGCGCTGCGCGACGACCCCGACGAGCGCCGGGGCGCCACCGAGCGGCGGTACGTGCTGCACACCGAGCCCGACGGCACGGTCACCGGCTACGCGGCCTACCGGGTGAAGGCGGCCTGGACCGACGACAGCGAGGCCGACGGCACGCTCACCGTGGAGGAGGTCCGCAGCACGAGCACGCCGGCCTACGCCGCGCTCTGGCGCTTCCTGACGTCGATCGACCTGGTCCGCACGGTGAAGGCGCCGTCCCAGCCGGACGACGACCCGCTGCGCCACCTGCTCGCCGACCCGCGGGCGCTGCACGCCCGGCCGGCCGACGCGCTGTGGGTGCGCCTGGTCGACGTCGGCCGCGCCCTGGCCGCCCGCCGCTACCCGACGCCGATCAACCTGGTGTTCGAGGTCCGGGACGCCTTCTGCCCGTGGAACGACGGGCGCTGGGCGCTGACCGCCGGCCCGTCCGGGGGCTTCTGCGCGCCGACCGACAGCGACCCCGACCTGGTCGTGGACGTGGAGGCGCTGGCCGCCGCCTACCTGGGCGGGACGTCGCTGGCGACGCTGCAGGCGGCCGGCCGGGTCACCGAGGTCAGCCCGGGGGCGGTCACGCTGGCCGCGACGGCGTTCCGCTGGCCGGTCAGCCCGTGGTGCCCGGACGAGTTCTAGGAGGACCCCGCTGCCCCCACCACTCGCTCCGCTCCCGGCGGGCCCCTGCAGCGGGGCCGCTCGGGCCGTCCAGCGGCTAGACCGGCTCCTCGCGGGTGGGCAGGCCGCCGGCCGGGCGGCGCCGGTTCTGCTCGTAGTCGGTCACCAGCCCGATGCGGCGGGCGTGCCGCTCGTCGCCGCTGAACGGCGTGGCGAGGAAGGTCAGCACCAGCTCGGTGGCCTCCTCGACGCTGTGCTGGCGGGCGCCGATGGAGACCACGTTGGCGTCGTTGTGCTGGCGGGCCAGCTCGGCGGTCTCCCGGTTCCACACCAGCGCCGCCCGCACGCCGGGCACCTTGTTGGCCGCGATCTGCTCGCCGTTGCCCGAGCCGCCGATCACCACGCCGAGGCTGCCCGGCTCCACGACCGTCCGCTCGCCCACCTCGAAGCAGTACGGCGGGTAGTCGTCCTGGGCGTCGTACTCGTAGGCCCCGCAGTCGACCGGCTCGTACCCGGCGTCGGCGAGCGCCTGCTTGAGGTGCTCCTTGAACTCCAGCCCGGCGTGGTCGGTCCCGACGAAGACGCGCATGGCGGGGAGTCTGTCAGGCTGCCGGGGTGGCGGTGCTGGGGGTCGACGGCTGGCGCGGGCAGTGGGTCGGCGCGCGGCTCGACGGGCGCCGCGTGGAGCTCACCGTGCTCCCCGACGCCGCCGCCGTCCTCGCCGTGCCCGACGTCGAGGTGGTCGGCATCGACATGCCGATCGGCCTGTCGGACGACGGTGTCCGCGCCTGCGACGTGGCCGCCCGGTCCGCGTTGCGCGGGCGCGGTGCGGCCGGCTCGGTGTTCCCCGCCCCGGTGCGCGCGGTGCTCGCCGCCCGGGACCACGCCGACGCGCGGCGGATCTCCGTCGAGGCGACCGCCGGTCGGTCGCTGTCGGCGCAGTCCTTCCAGCTCGTCCGCTCGATCGCGGCCCTCGACGGCGCGCTGGGCGACCCTCCTCCCGACCGCGTCGTCGAGGTGCACCCCGAGCTGGCGTTCCGCGAGCTGGACCCGCGTGTCCACGACCCCAAGTCGAGCGCGCGCGGCCACGCGCAGCGGATCCGCGCCCTGGGACCGGTCATGGACGTTCTGGACGCGCTCGCCGACGCCCCGGCCGGCGTCCCTGTGGTCGACGCGCTGGACGCGTGCGCGGCCGCCTGGTCGGCCCGGCGGATCGCCGAGGGGACCGCGGAGTGCGTCGGCGACGGCACCCGCGACGCCCGCGGCCGGCCGATGCGGATCTGCTGGTGAGGTTCGAGGAGGTCGCCGACGGGGTGTTCGTCCGGCGGCACGAGTCCCTGGACCTCAACTGCGGGCTGGTCGTGGGCGAGGGTGCCTGCCTCGTCGTCGACACCCGCTCGGACCTCGGCGAGGCCGCCGACCTGATCGCCGCCGTCCGCCGGGTCACGGCGTCCCCCTGGACGGTGGTGGACACCCACGCCCACTACGACCACTGCTTCGGCAACGCCGCATTCCGCCCGGCGACGATCTGGGGGGCGCGCGGGTGCGCGGCCGCCCTCCGCGCCACCGGCGAGGCGCAGCGCGCCGCGCGGGTGGCCGAGCTGCTGGCCGAAGGGGACCCGGCCTCGGCCGAGCGGGTGCGGCAGGCCCCGCTGGACCCACCGGACGCCGTGGTCGACGACGCCGCGGTCCTGGACGTCGGCGGCCGCGAGGTGGTGCTGCGGTTCCTGGGCCGCGGGCACACCGACTCGGACCTGGTGGTGGAGGTCGAGGACGGGATCGTGTTCGCCGGCGACCTCGTCGAGGAGGGTGCGCCCCCGGCGTTCGAGGACGCCTTCCCTGCCGAGTGGCCCGCGACCCTCGGCCGGCTGCACGCGCTGGCGCGGGGCCCGGTCGTCCCGGGGCACGGGGCGGTCGTGGACGCGGCCTTCGTGGGCGCGCAGCGGGAGGAGCTGCTGGCGGTGCTGGCCGCCGTCCGGGCCGGCCGGCCGACCGCCGGGCCCTACGACGAGGCGACGATGCGCACCGCCGCCGGTCGGATCGGTCCCGAGCGTGCGAGGGGCGGATGAGACACGGCCCCTCTGCCGGGTCCCGCCGCCGGCCCCGTCCCGAGGCTCGCGCCGAGCGGGCGAGACGTGAGGAGGACGGGGTCCTCCCACGGTGGGGAGCAGAGGGGTCCTTCGTCAGGTGAGCCGGCGGACGACGGGCAGCGGCAGCACCCGCAGCGCCGCGGACACCGGCCGCCACGGCCACTCCGGGACGTAGGCCCGCGCCGGCTCCCGCTCGATCGCCGCGGTGAGGGCGTCGACGCCGCGGTCGAGACCGACGGTGAACGGGCCGCGACGGCCGACGTTGATGTCGGTGGCGATGTAGCCGGGCAGGACCGTGGTGACGCGGATGCCGGTGCCGAGCAGGTCGGCGCGGATCCCCTCGGCCAGGGAGTTGAGCGCGGCCTTGCTCGCGCCGTACGAGGTCCGGGTGCCGTGCATGCCGCGGACCGAGGCGACCGAGGAGATGACGACGAGGTGGCCGGCGCCCTGCGCGCGGAACAGCTCCACCGCCGCCTCGCACTGGGCGTGGGTGCCGAGCACGTTGGTGAACAGCGTGGCCCGGTTCGCCCAGGCCCGGCCGGTGCCCACCGCCGCGCCCTTGCCGATGCCGGCGTTGGCAATGAACCGGTCGATGCCGCCGAGCCGGCCGGCCAGGTCGGGGACCACCTTCTCGACCGCCGTGGCGTCGTCGACGTCCAGCTCGGCGGTGACCACCCGGATGCCGGGGTGTGCCGCGAGCAGCTCGTCGCGGAGGGCGTCGAGCCGGTCGGTGCGGCGGGCGGCGAGTGCGAGGTCGCGGCCCTTCGCGGCGAACCGGCGGGCCATGCCCTCGCCGAGGCCGGAGCTGGCGCCGGTGATCAGGATGCGCTGGCGAACGGGGTGCGGCACCCGCCCAGGATGCCGCAGGGCCGGACAGCGGAGTGCGGGAGGCGAGGAGACCTCGCCTCCCGCACCCCGGTGCGGCGTCAGCTGTGGCGGGTCAGCTCCAGGGCGTCGGCGGGGACCGAGTCCATGTCGGGGCCGGAGAGCCGGGTGCGCTTGAGCTCCCAGAAGTCGGGCAGGTTGGCCAGCAGGACGGCGCCGTCGAAGGCCTTGCCGGCGTCCTCACCGGTCGGCACCTTGCTGATCACCGGGCCGAAGAACGCCACGCCGTCGATGTGCATGACCGGCGTGCCGACGTCGTCGCCGACGGGGTCCATGCCCTCGTGGTGGCTCTTCTCGAGCGCCTCGTCGTACTCGGTGGAGGTGGCGGCCTCGGCCAGCGACGCGGGCAGGCCGACCCGCTCCAGTGCGGGGGCGATCAGCTCGTCGAGCTCGACGCCCTCGTGGTGGCGCAGCGTGCCCATGGCCGTGTAGAGGTCGCCGAGGACCTCGTCGCCGTGCTGCTGGGCGGCGGCGATGGCCACGCGCACCGGGCCGATCGCCTTGGTCATCATCTCCTGGTACTCCGGCGGCAGGTCCCGGCCGCGGTTGAGCACGGCCAGCGACATGACGTGCCAGTGCAGGTCGATCTCGCGGACCTTGGCCGCCTCCAGGACCCAGCGGCTGGTCAGCCACGCCCACGGGCACAGCGGGTCGAACCAGAAGTCGACGCGGGCCTTCACGGGGGCGCTCTGCACTGCCTCGGTCATGGTGGGTTCTCCTCGCTGCTGGACGTCTCTCGCCGGTCTCAAGCCCGACCGGATGGTGGTTGTTCCCTCAACCGGATGCCGGCCCCCGCGCACCGGGGAGTGGTGTCGGGCCTCCGTGGGAAGCTGCCGTCCGTGGCCGTACCCAACCTGACCCGGAATGACGCCGCCCGCCGCGCCGAGCTGCTGGCGGTCGACAGCTACGACGTCCAGTTCGACCTGACCGACGGTGCCGGCCGCCCCGGCGAGCACACCTTCGGGTCGACGACGACGGTGCGGTTCACCTGCCGCGAGCCCGGGGCGAGCACCTTCATCGACCTGGTCGCCGAGACCGTCCACTCGGCCACGCTCAACGGCACCCCCCTCGACGTCGGCACCTACACCGAGGAGGGCGGCCTGCCGCTGCCCGAGCTCGCCGCGGACAACACGCTGGTCGTCGTCGCCGACTGCCGGTACTCCAACTCCGGCGAGGGGCTGCACCGCTTCGTCGACCCCGAGGACGGCCGGGTCTACCTCTACACGCACTTCGAGCCGGCCGAGGCCAAGCGCGTGTTCACCTGCTTCGACCAGCCCGACCTCAAGGCCACCTACACCGTCCACGTGACCGCGCCGTTCGACTGGGAGGTGGTATCCAACACCGGCGGCCGCACGGTCGAGGCCGGGCCCGCAGGCTCCCAGCTGGTGCACTTCGAGCCGACGAAGCGGCTGTCGACCTACCTGCTGGCGCTGATCGCCGGCCCGTACGCGCGGGTCACCGACTCCCACGAGGGGATCCCGCTGGGGCTCTACTGCCGCGCGTCGCTGGCCCAGCACCTCGACCCGGAGGAGCTGTTCCGGGTCACCAAGCAGGGCTTCGACTTCTACCACCGGGTGTTCGACTACCCGTACCCGTTCGACAAGTACGACCAGCTGTTCGTACCCGAGTTCAACGCCGGGGCGATGGAGAACGCCGGCGCGGTCACCTTCCTCGAGGACTACGTCTTCCGCTCCAAGGCCACCCGCGCCCGCTACGAGCGGCGCGCCGAGACGGTGCTGCACGAGCTGGCCCACATGTGGTTCGGCGACCTGGTGACCATGCGCTGGTGGGACGACCTGTGGCTCAACGAGTCCTTCGCCACCTACATCTCCACCCTCTGCCAGGCGGAGGCCACCGACTACACGACGGCCTGGACGACGTTCGCCAACACCGAGAAGGCGTGGGCCTACGCGCAGGACCAGCTGCCCTCCACCCACCCGATCGCCGCCGACATGGTCGACGTCGCCGCGGTCGAGGTGAACTTCGACGGGATCACCTACGCCAAGGGCGCCTCGGTGCTCAAGCAGCTGGTCGCCTACGTCGGCCGTGACGAGTTCCTGTCCGGGGTCCGCCGGTACTTCCGCAAGCACGAGTACGGCAACACGACCCTCGCCGACCTGCTCGACCCGCTGTCGGAGGCCACCGGCCGCGACCTCTCGGCGTGGGCGGAACAGTGGTTGCAGACCAGCCAGGTCAACACCCTGCGCCCGGTCGTCGAGCTGACCGACGACGGCCGCTACGCCCGCTTCGCGATCGAGCAGACCGCCGTGCCCGAGCACCCCGTGCTGCGCCGCCACCGGCTGGCCGTCGGCCTCTACGACCGCGGCCCCGACGGGCTGACGCGGACCACCCGCGTGGAGCTCGACGTCGACGGGGAGCGGACCGAGGTGCCCGACCTGGTCGGCCACCCGGCGGCGGACCTCGTCCTGGTCAACGACGACGACCTGACCTACGCCAAGCTGCGGCTCGACGAGCGCTCACTGGCCACGCTCAAGGAGAGCATCGGCACCATCCCGGGATCCCTGCCCCGTGCGCTGTGCTGGTCGGCCGCCTGGGACATGACCCGCGACGCGGAGCTGCCCGCCCGCGACTGGGTGGCGCTGGTCCTGGCCGGGGTGGACGCCGAGACCGAGATCAGCGTCGTCCAGTCGCTGCTGGCCCGCGTGCAGACGGCACTGGCGAACTACGCCGACCCGCGCTGGGCCGAGACCGGCTGGCGCGCCCTGGCGGACAAGGCGCTGTCGGCGCTGGAGGCCTCCGAGCCGGGCAGCGACACCCAGCTGCAGTGGTCACGCACCTTCGCCACCGCGGCGCGCACCGGCGAGCACGCCGCCGTCCTGCGTGGTCTGCTCGACGGCTCCCGCGTCGTCGAGGGGCTGCCGGTCGACGCCGACGCCCGCTGGGCGTTCCTGCACGGACTGGTCGCCATCGGCGCCGCCGGGGACGCCGAGATCGCGGCGGAGGAGGCCCGCGACGCGACCGCCACCGGCCAGCGGCGCGCCGCGACGGCCCGGGCGCTGCGCCCGACGGCGGAGTCCAAGGAGGAGACCTGGCGGCGGGCCCTGACCGACGACAGCATCCCGAACGCCGTCCACGAGGCGATGCTGCAGGGCTTCTGGCACCCGGCCCAGCGGGAGCTGACCGCCGGCTACGTCGAGCGCTACTTCGCCGACATCCGCCCGCTGTGGGACCGCCGTCCCGGGGAGATCGCGAAGAACGCGGTGCAGTACCTGTTCCCGCCGGTGGTGGAGCTGCGCACCGTGCAGGCCGCCGACGCCTGGCTGGCCGCAGAAGACCACCCCGCCCCGCTGCGGCGGCTGGTCGCCGAGGGCCGGGACGGGATCGCCCGGTCGCTGCGTGCCCGGGAACGGGACGCCGCCGAGAACGGCTGAGCGGACGAGAGGCCCAGGACCCGACGGGTCCTGGGCCTCTCCCGTGTCCGGGGTGACGAGGACGGGCGGCCCTGGTGCAGGGCCCCACGCCGAGCGTGCGAGGCGTGGGGGGCACCGGGGCCCTTCTTCAGTGCGTGCGCAGGCTCCGCGGGTGGCCGGCCTGGTCCGACAGCTGGCGCAGGCCGTTGACGATGCCGCCCACCAGGTCGCCGGAGGCGAAGGAGTTGGTCATCGACAGCACCGCCAGGGCGCAGGCGCGGTCGGGCAGCCGGCGGGACGCCGCCGCGCCGACGACGACCTCGATCACCCGCTGCCCGGGCGAGACGGCCAGCAGCACCGACTCGGCCAGGTTGCCGCCGGAGCGCTCGAACAGCCCCTCGGCGCGCTGGCGGGTCTGGGCACCGAGGTCACCGATGTAGAGCGTGAACCGCAGCCCGGTCTCCCGGGAGGACATGGTCAGCGCCTCGTCGATGCGGAGCAGCTCGCGGTAGCTGAAGATCGAGTCGAGCGACTCGGCCTCGTCGGACCGCGCCGCCGCGGTACCGGCCGACGTCGCCGTGTCGTGCGACGTGGCTTCCAGCGCGCGGGTCATCGCAGGCCTCCGGAGGCGTTCTCGGTGCGGATCAGGGGGGTCATGCGCTCACCACGTCCCGCGGGCGCCGCCGTAGGGGCGGGCCGCGGCCACCGCGGCCGCGGACGGGAGAGCAGTGGCCCCACGGCCGTGCCCGTGCCCGCCGTCGTGCGCCGGCCCGTCGTGCTGCTCGGGGTACATCGACGAGCCCAGCGCGGTGGTGCCGTCCCCGGGGACCGCAGCCGGGCCGTGCGCCTCCGTCGGGCCGTGCCCACCCCCCTGCGGGTGCGGCTCGTACCAGACGGGCTCGTGCTCCCACGGCTGACCCGGCTTGTAGCGGACCTTGCGGCGTCGCGCGCCCGGGACGAGCGTCAGGAGCGCGAGGAGCAGGACCACGGCCAGCGGGGCCCCCACGTAGACGAGGATGGTCTCGACGACGGTCACCCCCTCAACCTACCGGCAGCCGTCGCACCCCTCCTGGTCAGTCCCATCCGGCGGGGCGCCGGTGCGCCCAGGGCCGGACCGCCTCCAGCTGGGCGGACAACGCGATGAGGGTCGCCTCGTCGGCCGGGCGCCCGACGAGCATGGTGCCGACCGGCAGACCGCCGTCGGTCCAGTGCAGCGGGACGCTGACCGCCGGCTGTCCGGTGACGTTGAAGACGGCGGTGAACGCGGCGTAGCGCTTCTGCCGCTCGAAGTCGGCCGCGCCGTCCCCGTCGGCGTCGAACCAGCCCACCGGCCGCGGCGTCAGGGTGGTCACCGGCGCCAGCAGGACGTCGAACGGGCGGGTCGCCTCGAGGAAGCGGCGGGAGAACAGCCGCAGCGCGGTCAGGGCCTCCATCGCCGCCTGGGCCGACAGCGCCAGACCGCGGGAGCGCAGCTCGCGGGTGAGCGGCCGCAGCTCCCCCACCCGCTCGGGCGGGACCGGCAGCAGCGTGCCCGACAGCGTCCACGCCCGCTCGAAGGCCGCCAGCACGTCCGCACCCAGCAGGCCGGCCGGGACGTCGTCCACCTCGTGGCCGAGGTCGGTGAGCAGCCGGGTGGCGTCCTCGAACGCGGCCGCCACCTCCGGCTCGAGGACGGCGTCGGGCATCGGGGACTCCAGGTGCCGGCCGATCCGCAGCCGGCCCACCGGGCGGTCGGCGTAGCCGAGGAAGGTCTGGCCGGGCGGGGGCGGTGGGGCCCAGGTGGCGTCCCCGGGGACCGGGCCGGCCATCGCGTCGAGCATGGCGGCGGCGTCGCGCACCGTGCGCGCGATCGGCCCGTTGGTGCCCAGGCCGGTCACGTCGGCGCCCAGCGGCCCGTTGCTGACCCGGCCGCGGCTGGGCTTGATGCCGAACAGGCCGTTGACGCCGGCCGGGATCCGGATCGAGCCCCCGCCGTCGCTGCCCTGCGCGAACGGCAGCATCCCGGCGGCCACCGCGACCGCCGCTCCCCCGCTGGACCCCCCGGCCAGCCGCGTGCGGTCCCACGGGCACAGCGCGGGACCGGCGAGGGCGTTGTCGGTGTAGCAGGGGAACCCGAACTCGGGGGTGTTGGTCTTGCCCACGCTGATCGTCCCGGCCGCGGCGAGGGCGGTCACCACGTGGTCGTCGATGCGGGGGACGTTGTCGGCGAAGACCGTGCAGCCGTACGTCGTCCGGACCCCTGCGGTGTTGTTGAGGTCCTTGATCGCGGTCGGGACGCCGAGCAGCGGGGGCAGCTCCCCGCCGCGCGCCACCCGGTGCTCGGCCCGCCGCGCCGCGGTCAGCGCCCGCTCCGGGGTGACGGTGAGGAAGGCGCCCAGCCCCGGGCCGACGTCCTCGATGCGCCGCAGCGCGTGCTCGACGAGCTCGACCGGACTGACCTCCCGCGCGCGGACGGCGGCGGCCTGCTCCAGGGCGGTGAGGTCGTGCAACTGGGTCACGGTGCGGGACGGTAGACCGGTACACAGGACGGCGTGGACCTCTCCCGTGCACACGCCGAGTCCCTCGACGCGGCCGACCCGCTGGCCGCCTTCCGGAGCCGCTTCGCCGGTGCGGGCGAGGACGGCCTGCTGTACCTCGACGGCAACTCGCTCGGGCGGATGCCGCGGGAGACCCCCGCGGCGCTGGCCCGGGTGGTGGAGGACGAGTGGGCCCGCGGGCTGGTCGGCTCGTGGTCGTCGTGGATCGGCGCGGCCACCCGGATCGGCGACCTGCTGGCCGAGGGGGTGCTCGGCGCCCGGGCCGGCGAGGTGCTGGTGAGCGACTCGACGTCGGTGGACCTCTACAAGCTGCTCGTGGCCGGGGCCGACGCCCGGCCGGGCCGCGACGTGCTGGTCTGCTGCGCCGACGACTTCCCCACCGACCGCTACGTCGTGGCCGGTGTGGCACAGGCGCGGGGCATGACCGTGCGGGAGATCGCGGCCGACGTCGACGAGGGGCTGGACCCCGCGGTGCTGGCCGCGGCGCTCGACGAGCGGGTGGCCGTCGTCGTCCTGTCCGCCGTCGCCTACCGGTCCGGTGCGCGGGCCGACGTCGCCGCCGTCACGCGCGCCGCGAGGGAGGTGGGCGCGCTGGTGCTGTGGGACCTCTCCCACGCCGCGGGCGCGGTGCCGCTGGACCTGACCGCCAGTGGCGCCGACCTCGCCGTGGGCTGCACGTACAAGTACCTCAACGGCGGGCCGGGCGCGCCGGCCTTCCTCTACGTGCGCCGCGAGCTGCAGGAGTCGCTGCGCCAGCCGATCTGGGGCTGGTTCGGCCAGCGGGACCAGTTCGCGATGGGCCCGGTCTACGACCCGGTGCCGGGGATCGAGCGGTTCGGCGTGGGGACGCCGCCGGTCGTGGCGATGGCCCCGGTCGAGGTGGGCGCCCGCCTGGTCGCCGAGGCCGGGATCGAGCGGCTGGCGGCCAAGGGCCGGGCGCTGGGCGAGCTGACCGTCGCCCTGGCCGACGCCTGGCTGGCTCCGCACGGCGTCGCGCTGGCCTCGGCGCGGGACCCGGCGCGCCGGGGCTCGCACGTCACCCTCGCCCACCCGCAGGCCTGGCAGCTGACCCAGGCGCTCGTGGCCCGCGGTGTGGTCCCCGACTTCCGCACGCCCGACCGCGTGCGGCTGGGCCCCGCGCCGCTCTACACCCGCTTCGTCGACGTGTGGGACGCGATGGCCTGCTCCCGGGAGATCCTGTCGACCGGCGCCCACGAGTCCTTCCCCGTGGAGCGCACCAGGGTCACCTGACCAGCGGTATCGGAAGCGACACCCGCGTATCGGCCCGGCAGACGACGGTTCCGCTTCCGATACCGCTGGTCAGTCCGGGTCGGGGACGCCGATCGGGTTGCGGTCGGGCCACAGCCCCGCGGCGAGGACGGCCCGCCGCAGCGGCACCAGCAGCTCGGCCAATCGGTCGCAGCGCACGGCGCCGAGCTCCTGCCACGGGCCCAGCGCCAGCCGGTCGGTGTCGGCCTCGACCGCGGCCACGATGGCGGCGCCCTCCGCGGTGAGCTCCTCGCCGGCCAGCCAGCCGCGGGCGGCGAGGTCCTCGGCGGCGGCGTCCCACGCGGCGGCGTCCCACCCGCGGGCGCGCAGGAGCCACTCCTTCTCCGTCCGGCCCGCGGCGGCGGCCAGCACGTGGGCGCCCACCCCCGAGATCTCCCGCTGCAGCAGCGCCGCGTTGTGCCCGTCGCCCCGGTGCTCCCGCAGCGTGGTGAGCGACTGCCACAGGGCCAGGTGCGTGTCGCCGGGGACGGGCAGTCCGGCGTTGGCCGCGGCCAGCGGCCGCCCGGGCAGGTCGACCACCGCGGCGGCTCCCCCGGCCAGCTCCGCCGCCTCCGTGACGGCGGCGCGCCAGTCCTCCCCGAGCACCCGGCGGACCGCGGCGTCCACCCCGACCAGCCGGGCGGTGAGCGCCTGCTCCGGCGTCACGGTCTGCCAGACCGCCGGCACCCGGCGGGCCACGAACGCCGGCGCGAAGTTGTAGAAGGTCGCCGTCACGACCTCGGGGCCGACCGGTCCCAGCGGGGCGGCACGCATGGCGAAGTAGGGGGACCAGAAGCCGGTCAGACCGGCGGCCTCCGCGGCCGACCGGCACTCGTCAGCGAAGTAGGTCAGCGCGTGGACGGGCTCCGCCAGCGCCCACAGGCGCCGGGCCGTGGCCGGCGAGGTCATGCCGGCCCCGTGCAGGGACCGGCCGCGAGCGTGCGGGCGGCGGGGGGCAGCGGGTCCTCCCTCACGCCGACACGCTCTCCGGCACGCCGAGCCACTCCCGCCAGCGGGGGTCGACGGTGCGGGCGCCGAGCAGCCGCCAGGCGGCTCCGCTCGGGGTCCGCGGCGGGTGCGGGAGCTTCCAGCCGAGTTCCGCCAGCGACCGGTCGGCCTTGGTGTGGTTGCACCGCCGGCAGGCCGCCACCACGTTGTCCCAGGTGTGGGTGCCGCCGCGGCTGCGCGGGACGACGTGGTCGATGCTGGTCGCCGATCCGCCGCAGTAGACGCAGGAGGAGCCGTCCCGGGCGAAGACCGCCCGCCGCGACAGGGGCACCTGCGCCGGGTAGGGGACGCGCACGTACCGGGTCAGCCGCACCACGACCGGCACCGGCAGGGCGACCGTCTCGGCGTGGACGACCTCCGGTGCGCTGTCCACCGACACGGCCTTCTCGGCGAGGACGAGCACGATGGCGCGGCGGCTGGACACCACGCACAACGGCTCGTACGTGGCGTTGAGCAGCAGGGTCGCGGCCGTGGTCGACCGCGCGGGAGCGGGCGCGAGTGGATGAGGGAGTGGGTCGCGCCGCTGACCTGGCTGGCCGGCGGACGACCCTGACGCGGAACGCGGCACAGGGCACCTCCGAGCGCCCGGGGCCGCGCGCCGGGTGCTGTGCGACCCGTGGGCGCTCCCATTCTGACCTGCGACAGCGCATCCGCGCTGCCGGGAGCGGCCCAGCGCCTCGATACCGTGACCCGGGTGCGCTACCCCGACGCCCCCCGGCTCGACCTCGTCGAGCACCTCCACGGCCACCCCGTCGCCGATCCCTACCGCTGGCTCGAGGACCCCGACGACGCCCGCACGGTCGCCTGGACCGAGGCCCAGGACGCCCTGACCGCCGAGGCGCTGGCCGGCCTGCCGCTGCGCGACCGGTTCGCCGCCCGGCTGGAGGAGCTGGTGCACGCCGGCGCGGTCGGCGTGCCGGTCTGGCGCTCCGGCCGCGCGTTCTCCACGCGGCGCGACCCCGGGCAGGAGCACGCCGTCCTCCGCGTGCTCGAGCCCGACGGCAGCACCCGGGTGCTGGTCGACCCGATGGCGATCGACCCGTCGGGCACCACCACGCTCGACGCGTGGTCGCCGTCCTGGGAGGGCGACCGGTTGGCCTACCAGCTCTCCACCGGCGGCGACGAGGAGTCGCGGCTGTACGTCCTCGACGTGGCCAGCGGCGAGCAGCTCGACGGGCCGATCGACCGCTGCCGGTACTCGCCGGTCGCCTGGCTGCCCGGCGGCGAGGAGCTGTTCTACGTCCGCCGGCTGGCCCCCGACCTCGTCCCCGCCGGGGAGGAGCAGTTCCACCGGCGGGTGTGGCGCCACCGGGTGGGCGCCGACCCGGACGGTGACGCGCTGGTGCACGGGGAGGGCAGCGACCCCGCGACCTACTTCGGCGCCCGCACCAGCCGGGACGGCCGCTGGCTGGTGGTCTCCGCGTCGGTCGGCACCGCTCCGCGGGACGACGTCTGGCTGGCCGACCTGGCCGGGGACGGCGTCCTGCGCGAGCTGCAGGTGGGGGTCGACGCGCAGACCGCGGCGTGGGTCGCCCGCGACGGCCGGCTCTGGCTGATGAGCGACCGCGGCACCCCGCGCTGGCGGCTCGCCGTCGCCGACCCCGCGGACCCGGGCACCTGGGCGCCGGAGGCGTGGCGGGACGTCGTCCCCGAGCAGGAGGACGCCGTGCTGACCGACGTCGCCCTCGTCGACGGCGCGGACGGCGACCTGCAGGTCCTGGCCGTCCACTCGGTGGACGCCACAGATCGGCTGTCGCTGTGGGCCGGGGACGGGTCCGGGCGCGTCGCCGAGGTGCCCCGGCCCGGCGCGGGCAGCATCTCCGGGGTCAGCTCCCCGCCGGAGGGCGGGACCACCGCGTGGATCGGCTACACCGACCATGCCACCCCGCCGTCGGTGTACCGGTGGGAGACCGGCGCCCCCGAGGAGCTGACCACCTGGGAGCGGGCCCCGGTGGCCGGCGAGGTGCCCGCGGTGCGCGTCGTGGAGACCCACGCGACCTCCGCCGACGGCACGCCGGTGCACCTGTTCGTCCTCTCCACGACCGGGACGCCGGACCGGCCCCGGCCCACCGTGCTCTACGGCTACGGCGGGTTCAACGTCGCGCTCACCCCGGCCTACTCGGCACAGGCGCTGGCCTGGGTGGCCGCGGGCGGGGTGTGGGCGGTGGCCAACCTGCGCGGCGGCTCCGAGCACGGCGAGGAGTGGCACCGCGCGGGGATGCGCGAGCGCAAGCAGAACGTGTTCGACGACTTCGCCGCGGCCGGGGAGCACCTGGTCGCCGAGGGCTGGACGACGCACCCGCAGCTGGCCGTGATGGGCGGCTCCAACGGCGGCCTGCTGGTGGGGGCCACCCTGACCCAGCGGCCCGACCTCGCCGCCGCCGTCGTCTGCAGCGCGCCGCTGCTGGACATGGTCCGCTACGAGCGCTTCGGCCTCGGCCGGACCTGGAACGACGAGTACGGCACCGCCGAGGACCCGACCGAGCTGGGCTGGCTGCTCGGCTACTCCCCCTACCACCGGGTCGTCGAGGGCACCGCCTACCCCGCGGTGCTGTTCACGACCTTCGAGTCCGACACCCGCGTCGACCCGCTGCACGCCCGCAAGCTCGCCGCGGCGCTCCAGCACGCGACCAGCTCGGCGGCGCCGGTGCTGCTGCGCCGGGAGACCGAGGTCGGCCACGGCGCGCGGGCGGTCAGCCGCACCGTCGGGCTGGCCGCCGACCAGCTGGCGTTCCTCGCCGCCCACACCGGGCTCGAGGGCTGAACGACAGCGGGCCGCGCCCCCTCCGCGGTGGAGGGGACGCGGCCCGCCGGCGGCCCCCCGCAGGGTCCCGCCGCGAGCTCGCGAGTGGCGGGGGGCAGGGGGTCCTCTCTCAGTTCTCGACGAAGATGTTGTCCAGCTCGACGTCGCCCTCGATGATCCCGTCCTGCTCACCGAGCTCCAGCAGCTTCTCGACCGACTCGCGGTTGATCTCGCTCTGGAAGGTCGGCAGGGTCAGCTGCTGGGCGATCTCGGGGCTGATCTGGGTGTAGGTGCCCAGCACCGCGCGCACCTGGTCGGGGTTGGCCTGCGCGTACTCCTGGGCCTCGATCATGGCGTCGGCGAACCGCTGCACCACGTCGGGGTTCTCCGCCGCGTACTGGTCGGAGGTGAAGTACCCGGCCACGGTCAGGTCGTCGTCGGTCTCGGTGTAGGGGGCCGACACCCGGCGCAGGCCCTGGCTCTCGCCGACCGTCGCCGACGGCTCCACGGCGAAGGCCGCGTCGACCTGGCCGGTGCTCACCGCGGCCGGCATGTCCGGGAAGGGGATCTCGACGAACTCGACGCTCTCGGGGTCACCGCCGGCCTGGCGCACGCTCTCCCGGACGACGGTGTCGCTGATGTTGTTGATCGAGTTGATCGCCACCCGCTTGCCGGCGAGGTCCGCCGAGGACTGGATCGGGCTGTCGGCCGGGACGACCACGGCGGCGAAGTCGTCCTCGGCGTTGCCGGTCGCGCCGGGGCCGGGGGCGACCAGGCCCAGCGGGACGCCGCGGGCCTCGGCCTGCAGCAGGCTGGTGATGTTGGAGAAGCCGAACTGGGCCTCCCCGTTGACGACGGCGGGCACGATCGCCGCGCCGCCCTGGGCGAGGAACGGCTCGACCTCGAGGTCGTGCCGCTCGAAGATGCCCTGCTCGATGCCGAGGTAGAGCGCGGCGACGTCCACGATCGGGATCGCGCCGACCCGGATCTGGGTGGGGCCGGTCTCGCCGCCCCCACCGGAACCGCCGGAGTCCTCGTCCCCGCCCCCACAGGCGGCGAGCACCACGGTGCTCGCCAGGGCGAGGGCCATCCACGTACGACGCACAGGTCCTCCACGGTGTTGCTCGGCCGGACACGTGACGGACACGCGACCGACGCATGGTCGGCGGCGATCGTCAGATCGGCGCCGACCACGCGTCAACACGGCCGTCGGAACCGCTACCGAATCGTGGCCGACGCTCCCGGGCGGGACCGATCCCCCGCGGGTGGTGCCCCTCGGGCCGCGAACCTGAGAGTATTTCCCGTGATGAACGCGTCACCCTCCGTGCTCGCCGCGGCCGACGACGGCCTGGCCGGCTCCGTCCCCGACTGCGCCGACTACTGGCTCTGCCAGAAGGTCTACGACTGGTTCGGGATGGACTGGCTGGCCGAGAACGCCCAGGCCCTCATCGCCAAGCCGGCCAAGATCCTGCTGATCGTCGTCCTCGCGACGCTGGTGCGGGCGCTGGCGCACCGGGCCATCCGGCGGCTGACCGACTCCACCGCCAGCGGCGCCGTGCCGGCCATCCTGCGGACCCGGCGCACCCGCGCCACCGCGCTCGGCGACGCCGCCGAGCAGATCGCCGCCCGGCGCACCCAGCGCGCCGAGGCGATCGGGTCGGTGCTGCGCAGCTCCTCCTCGATCGTCGTGCTCGGCATGGCCGTGGTGCTCGTCCTCGGCGAGCTGGGCATCAACCTGGCGCCGATCCTGGCCAGCGCCGGCGTGGTGGGCGTGGCCCTGGGCTTCGGCGCGCAGAACCTGGTCAAGGACTTCATCGCCGGGATCGGCATCATCCTGGAGGACCAGTACGGCGTCGGGGACGTCGTCGACCTCGGGGAGGTCAACGGCACCGTGGAGGCCGTGGGGCTGCGCATCACGCGGCTGCGGGACGTCAACGGGGTCGTCTGGTACGCCCGCAACGGCGAGATCCTCCGCGTGGGCAACAAGAGCCAGGGCTTCGCCCAGGTGGTCATCGACATGCCGGTCGCCCACGACACGGACCTGGACCGCTGCCGCACCGTCATGCAGGAGGTGGCCGACGAGATGTACGCCGAGGCCGAGTGGGCACCGGCGCTCCTGGCCGCCCCCGAGTCCCTCGGTGCCGAGCAGATCACCGCGGAGGGGGTCGTCATGCGGCTGCAGGTGCGCAGCACCAGCGCCGACCAGTGGCGCGTCGGCCGTGAGCTGCGCATGCGGCTCCAGGAGCGCTTCGTGCTCGAGGGCATCAAGACCCCGCTGCCGTTACTGAGCGCGGTGTCCGGTGCCGGGGCGGGGGCCCCCTGACCGCGGGCGCGCCGGCGGGCCGGGGCCCGGCCGGCGGCAGTCCGTCCCGTCCGGCGACCTTCCGCGAGGTCTTCGCCGTGCCGGAGTACCGGCCGCTGTTCGGCAGCTACCTGCTGTCGACGATCGGCGACGAGCTGGCCCGCGTGGCGCTGACCGTCCTGGTCTACCAGCGCACCTCCTCCCCGCTGCTGTCGGCGATCACCTTCGGCATCAGCTACCTGCCGTGGCTGCTCGGCGGCCCGCTGCTGTCCACCCTCGCCGACCGGTTCCCCCGGCACCGCGTCCTCATCGCGACCGACGTCGCCCGCGCCCTGCTGGTCGCCGGCATGGCGATCCCCGGCACCCCGCTGCCCGTGCTGCTGGCGCTGCTGCTCCTGGTGGCCCTGGGCGCACCACCGTTCGAGTCCGCCCGCTCCGCGCTCATGGCCGACGTCCTGGACGGCGACCGCTACGCCGTGGCCACGTCCCTGACCAACGTCGCCGGCCAGGTGTCCCAGGTGGTCGGGTTCGCGCTCGCCGGCGCCCTGGTGGCGGTGCTCTCCCCGTCGACGGTGCTGCTGCTCGACGCCGCCACCTTCGTCGTCTCCGCGGTCTGGCTGTGGGCGCGGCTGGAGCGCCGACCGGCTCCGGACGCCGGCACGCCCGGGGAGGACCGGCCGCGGTCAATCTGGCGGGACGCGGCCGAGGGGCTGCGGCTGATCGGCCGGACGCCGCGGCTGCGCGCCATCATCGCGCTGACCTGGATCGGCACCCTGTTCGCCAACGCGGCCGAGGGCGTCGCCGCGCCCCTGGTCGACCAGCTCGGCCAGGGGGCCACCCAGGTCGGCCTGCTGCTCGCGGCCAACCCGCTCGGTGTCACCGTCGGCGGGCTGCTCATCGCCCGCGCGGTCACCCAGGACCGGAGGGAGCGCCTGGTGCCGGGGCTGGTGGTGCTGTCCCTGGCGCCGGTCGCGCTGGCCGGGCTGGTCGCGCTGTGGGCCGACCCGGGACGCGGGGCCTACCTCCTCGTCGTCGCGCTCATGTTCGTGGCCGGCCTCGGTGCGGCCTGGGGGATCCCGCTCAACGTCGCCTTCGTCCAGGCGGTGCCGCAGGCCTTCCGCGGCCGGGCCTTCGGGGTGGCGGTCAGCGGGCTGTACGGCGTGCAGGGGCTGGGCGTGCTCGCCGCCGGCTTCGCCGCCGAGGGCCTGTCGCCGGGCGCGGTCGTGGCGCTCGTCGGAGGCGTCGGGCTGGTCGCCGTCGTCCAGCCGCTGGTGGCCTACGGACGTACCCAGGGTCACGTGGCAGCAGCCGCCGCGGCTGCGGGACGATCGACGTCATGAGCCGTTCCCTGCCCTCGGCGCGGACCTTCTACGAGGAGGTCGGCGGCGCGCCGACCTTCCAGCGGCTCGTGGCCCGCTTCTACGCCGGGGTCCGCACCGACCCGGTGCTCGCGCCGCTGTACCCCCAGGACGACTGGGAGGGCGCGGAGACCCGCCTGCGCGGGTTCCTGGAGCAGTACTGGGGCGGTCCCACCACCTACTCGCAGCAGCGCGGCCACCCGCGGCTGCGCATGCGGCACGCCCCCTTCGCCATCGGCCCGGCCGAGCGCGACGCGTGGCTGGCCCACATGCGCGACGCCGTGGACTCCCTGGAGCTGTCCGCCGAGCAGGACGCCACGCTCTGGGGTTACCTGGAGATGGCGGCACGCAGCATGCAGAACCGCTGGCCCGACGACGCGCCCGGAGACCTGTCGCTCGCCTGAGGCGAGCGCTCCCCCGATGTCCACCGGCCTCGGCCCGAGACCCACCCCGAGCGTGCGAGGGGTGAGGAGGCCGAGGTCCTTCTCCTGAGGAGCCCGGTGAGCCCTGCTCCCACCTCCCGCCGCACCGACGCCGACTGGTGGCGGGACGCCGTCTTCTACCAGGTCTACATCCGCAGCTTCGCCGACGGGAACGGCGACGGCGTCGGCGACCTGGCCGGCATCCGCGCGCGGCTGCCGCACCTGGTCGAGCTCGGCGTCGACGCGCTGTGGATCACGCCGTTCTACCCCTCCCCCATGGCCGACCACGGCTACGACGTCGCCGACCCGCGCGACGTCGAGCCCGCCTTCGGCGACCTCGGGGAGTTCGACGCCCTGCTGGCCGAGGCGCACGCCGCGGGCATCCGGGTGACCATCGACCTGGTCCCCAACCACAGCTCGCACCAGCACGAGTGGTTCCAGGCGGCGCTGGCCGCCGGCCCCGGCTCGCCGGAGCGGGCGCGGTACGTCTTCCGCGACGGCCGCGGCCCGGACGGCGCGCAGCCGCCGAACAACTGGCCGTCGGTGTTCGGCGGCCCCGCCTGGACGCGGGTGCCCGACGGCCAGTGGTACCTGCACATCTTCGCGCCCGAGCAGCCGGACCTGGACTTCACCAACCCCGAGGTGCTCGCCGACCTCGAGACGACCATGCGGTTCTGGCTCGACCGCGGCGTCGACGGGTTCCGCATCGACGTCGCCCACGGCATGGCCAAGCCCGAGGACCTGCCGGACATGCAGCCGATGGAGGACACCGGCCTGCTCGACGACCACGGCCCCGGGGACCACCGGTTCGACAACGACGGCGTGCACGACGTGCACCGGCGGATCCGGGCGGTGCTCGACCAGCACCCCGGCACCATGGCCGTGGGTGAGGTGTGGGTCTCCGACGACGACCGGCTGGCCCAGTACCTGCGTCCCGACGAGCTGCAGCTGGCGTTCAACTTCAAGCTGCTCACCGCCGACTGGACCGCCGAGGAGCTCCGGGACGCCGTCGTCCACTCCCTGGCCACGGTCGAGGGCACCCCGGCCCCGGCCTGCTGGGTGCTGTCCAACCACGACCGTCCGCGCCACGTCACCCGCTACGGCGGCGGGGAGCTCGGCACCCGCCGGGCGCGCGCCGCGCCGCTGCTCCAGCTGGCGCTGCCCGGGGCGGCCTACCTCTACAACGGCGACGAGCTCGGCATGCCCGACGTCGACCTGCCCGACGAGGCCCTGCAGGACCCGATCTGGGAGCGCTCTGGCCACACCGAGCGAGGCCGCGACGCCTGCCGCATCCCGGTGCCGTGGTCGGGCACCGAGCCCTCCTACGGGTTCAGCTCCCGCCGGGACACCTGGCTGCCGATGCCCGAGGGCTGGGGCGCGCTGACCGTGGCAGCGCAGGACGCCGACGCCGGTTCGGTGCTGTCGCTGTACCGGACGGCGCTGCGCCTGCGGCGGGGGTCCGACGCGTTCGCGGGCGAGTCGCTGGAGTGGCTCCCCGCGCCGGAGGGCTGCCTCGCGTTCCGCCGTCCGGGCGGCCTGGTGTGCCTGCTCAACGTCTCCGGCGCCGCCGTCCCGCTGCCCGAGGGCCAGGTGCTGCTGGCCAGCGCCGACGTGGCGGCGGGGACGCTGCCCGACGACGCGGCGGTGTGGCTGCGGGCCTGAGCGGGCAGGACCCCGGGGCGTTCCCCGGCCTCCGGGTTCGGGAGGCGCCAACCCCGTGCGCGGGTAGCATCGGACCGGTGACGAAGCGTCGCGGGGGACGCTGACACGACGATCGACCGACCCCGTGGTCGGGGACCCTGACGGGGAGGCCGCCCGCCCATGCCGCTGCTGCAGGTCGAGGGCTTGAGGAAGTCCTTCGGGGGCCGGCGCGTCCTGCGGGAGGTCTCCTTCGAGATCGCCGAGGGCGAGATCGTCGGGCTGGTCGGCACCAACGGCGCGGGCAAGTCGACGCTGGGCGACATCGTCGCCGGGATCACCCCCGCCGACGCCGGCGTGATGACGCTGCTGGACCACCCCTACGCCCCGCTGTCGGCGGAGGACGCCCGCCACGTCGGCGTCGGGGTCGTCGAGCAACTGGTCCGCATCGACCCCGGGCTGACCGTGGCCCAGGCCGTGTTCCGCGGCACGGCGCAGGCGGGGCGCCCCCAGGCGGAGCTGCGCCGGCCGGCCCAGGCCCTGCTCACCGAGGTCGAGCTCGAGGTCGACCCCGACACCCTCGTGGGGGACCTGCCGCACTTCGTGCACCCCCTGGTGGAGACCGCCCGCGTGCTGGCCGAGGACACCCGGCTGGTCGTGCTCGACGAGGTCTCGGCGGTGCTGCTGCCCTCGGAGGTCACCCGGTTGCACGCCGTCGCCGGCCAGTTGAGCAAGCAGGGGCGTGGCGTGCTCTACATCAGCCACCGGCTGCCCGAGATGCTCGAGGTGGTCGACCGGGTGCTGGTGCTCAGGGACGGTCGGATCGCCCTCGACAGCCCGAGCGCGTCCCTGGACCCGGTCCGGCTGGCCGCGGAGACGGTGGGCGGACCGGTGTCCCTGCCGGTGCGCCGCGAGTCCGCGACTCCTCCGCCGACGCAGCCCGACGACGCCCCGGCCCCCGCACCGGCCCGGCCGGCGCCGTCCGAGGAGGTGGCCCTGCGGGTCCGCAACCTGCGGGTCCCCGGCCGGGTCCAGGGCGTGGACCTCCTGCTGCGCCGGGGCGAGGTGGTCGGGCTGACCGGGCAGCGCACCTCCGGCGTCCGCGAGATCGCCGGGGCCCTGAGCGGAGAGCTGCCGGCGCTCAGCGACGAGGCGGTGCTGCACGGTGAGCCGCGCACGCTGGACCCCTCCGCGGACGACGCCGCCCTGCGGCTGCCCGCCTACCGGCCCGACGACGACGCCTACGGCGTCGACCCCGGCGAGACGATCGCCCGCACCCTCACCCAGGAGGCGTGGGGCACGCTGACCGACCTGCGCAAGGAGATCGCCACGCTGCGCAGCGTGATCAAGACGGTGCACCAGCTCGACGTCAAGACGATGAGCATCCGCACCGTCTTCGGCGCCCTGTCCGGCGGTGACCAGCACAAGCTCGCGCTGGCCCGGTGGATGGCATCGGCCCGGGACGTCGTCGTGCTGCACGAGCCCACCCGCGGCCTCGACGTCCGCGCCCGCCAGCAGGTGCGCCAGCTGCTCGACGAGGCGACCGCACACGGGACCTCGGTCGTCGTGGTGTCGGTGGACCCCGACGAGCTGGCCGACTTCTGCGACCGGGTCGCCATCGTGGCCGACGGCCGCGTCACCCGCTGGATCGACACCGGCGAACTCGCCGTCGAGGCCGTGCGCGAGCGGATCATCGAGGCCGCCACCGCCGCCGCCTGAGGCGGGCCCCCGCAGGAGGGCCGACGACGTCGGCCGGCAGCGGCGCCGCCGTGCCCCCGGGCCCGGCGGCGCCGCCCGCCGTCAGACGCTCACGGTGCCCGCGACGGCGCGCAGCTTGTGCCGGGCCAGGGCGAGGTTGGCGGTCATGCGGTTGAGCACGAGGTAGATGAACAGGCCGGCGTTGCCCTGCCCCTTGAGCACGTTGATCAGGTGGTACTGGTTCTGCAGCGTGATCAGGACGTCCTCGATCTCGTCCTTCAGCTCGAGGTCCTGGATGGTGCGCAGCTTCGCGCGCACGACGTTCGAGTTCCCGGCGGCCGCGACGTTGAGGTCGAACCCGGGCGTGCCGCCGGCCGCGAGGGCCATGCCGCTGTCGATGTCGACGATGGCGGCGCCGCTGGCGCCCTCGATCGCGAGCAGGTCGGCGATGACGTTGTCGAGCTGTGCCACGGATGGGGCTCCTGTCGTCTCGTTGGGGGCCCGCAACGGGGTGCTGCGGACCGGGTCGGGGGGCGACCCGGGTCGACCGGACGAGCCGGGCGTCTGTCGGCGTGCGGTGTGCCGGGGCGGCTCCGGTGCCGCCTCGACGCGTGTCGCACCGGCCGGAGCGCGGTGCGCGGCCTCCTCGTCGACGGCGGGCGGCAGGGACGGCGGCGGTGTCCGCTCCGGCCGGGCCCCGTCGCCGGGACCCCGATCGGGGTGCTGCGGTGCGTCCGCGGCGAGCTCGTGCGGTGCGGGGCGTCCCCACGGCCACAGCGACGCCCACCACCCGCTTGCCATGCCTTGTTCCGCCTTCGCCGAGGGGGCTCAGGAACTCCAGACAACACGGCTCGGGCAGGCCCGGCAAACCGGCCCGCGTATCTGCAGGTGAGCGCGCAGACACCGACGGCGACCGATTCGCGACCCGCCGGACCGGGTCCCGATGACGCTGCGACGTGGGATCGCGGGCGGGAGACCGGGCGGGGACGACGGCCGGCCGTCCGGGTACGTTCCGCGGGGACCCGAGCGCCGCACCGATCCGCCGCCGTCAGGAGGAGACCGCCGTGAAGACCAGGGATCTCGCCTACGTCGCCCTGTTCGCGGCGATCACGGCCGTGCTCGGGCTGCTCCCGCCGGTGCCCGTCCCCGGCATCCCGGTGCCGATCACCGCGCAGACCCTCGGGGTGATGCTGGCCGGCTCGGTGCTGGGCGCCCGGCGGGGCGGGCTGGCGCTGCTGGTCTTCCTGGCGGTCGTCGCCGTCGGCGCCCCGGTGCTGTCGGGCGGGCGCGGGGGCCTGGGCGTCTTCGTCGGGCCGACGGCCGGCTACCTGTACAGCTGGCCGGTCGCGGCCTTCGTCGTCGGGCTGCTCACCCAGCTGTTCTGGCGGCGGCTGAACCTCGCCTGGGCGCTGGTGGCCAACCTGGTCGGCGGGGTGGTCGTCATCTACGCCATCGGCATCCCGTTCACCAGCCTCTACGGCGACGTCCCGCTCTCGGCGTCGTCCACCGGCGCCCTGGCCTTCATCCCCGGGGACGTGGTCAAGGCCGTGGCGGCGTCGGTGGTGGCGGTGGCGGTCCGCCGCGCCTACCCGGTGATCGAGCTGCCCGGCCGGCGCGCGACCGCCGGCTGACGCGTGCGCTGGGGACGACGGGGCGCGCAGGTGGCGCCCGCGGCGACCCTCCCGCGCACGGCGATCGAGCTGCGCGAGGTCGGCCACGCCTACGGCGAGCGGACCGTGCTGACCGACGTCTCGCTGACCCTGACCGAGTCGCGGGTCGGCGTCATCGGCGCCAACGGCTCGGGCAAGAGCACCTTCGCGCGGCTGCTCAACGGGCTGGTCGTACCGACGGCCGGCACCGTGCTGGTCGACGGTCTGGACACCAGGACCCGGGTCCGCGAGGTGCGCCGCCGAGTGGGCTTCGTCTTCCAGGACCCCGACGCGCAGATCGTGCACCCCACCGTCGCCGAGGACGTCGCCTTCGGGTTGACCAACCAGGGCGTGCCCCCCGACGAGATCGCCCGCCGGGTGGACGACGTCCTCGTGCGCTACGACCTCGGCGGCCACCGCGACCACCCCGCGCACCTGCTCTCCGGCGGGCAGAAGCAGCTGCTGGCCATCGCCGGGGTGCTGGTGATGCGCCCGGAGCGCGTGGTCTTCGACGAGCCGACCACGCTGCTGGACCTGGCCAACACCCGGCGGGTGGCCCGGGTCATCGCCGAGCTCGAGCAGGACGTCGTGGTGGTGACCCACCACCTGGACCTGCTGGCCGGGTTCGACCGGGTGCTGGTGTTCGACGACGGCCGGGTGGTCGCCGACGGGACGCCCGCCGAGACGGTGCCCTGGTACGTGGCCAGGATGGGCTGATGCTGTCGCTGTACCTCCCGGGCACCAGCCCGGTCCACCGGGCGCCGGCAGGCCTGAAGCTGGCGGTCCTGGCCGGCCTCGGCGTCGGGCTGTTCGTGGCCTCCCGGCTCGAGGTGCTGGCCGCGGCCCTGGCGGCGGTGCTCGCGGTGGGCCTGCTCGTGGCGCGGCTCCCGGCCGGGGTGCTGTGGGCCCAGGTGCGCCCGGTCTGGATCTGGCTGGCCGCCCTGCTCGCCGTGCACCTGCTGGTGACCGACGCCGTCACCGGCACCAGGGCCGTGCTGCGCCTGCTGACCCTGGTGCTGGCCGCCGCGGTGGTCACGGCGACCACGCGCGTCACCGCCCTCGTGGCCGTCGTCGAGGTGCTGGCCCGGCCGCTGCGCCTGGTGGGGGTGCGACCGGCCCGGGTGGGGCTGGTGATCGCGATGACGCTGCGGTTCATCCCGCTGGTGGCCGAGCAGGCGGCCCGGATCCGGGAGGCGCAGGCCGCCCGCGGCGCTCCGCGGCTGCGCGCCGGGATGCTGGTGCCGCTGCTCATCTCGGTGCTGCGCCTGGCGCACACGCTCAGCGAGGCACTGGACGCGCGCGGGGCCGACGACGTCCCGCCACGGCGGGTCTCCCCGGGGAGGGCGTGATGGGTGAGCTGGCCGAGATCTGGCTGACCGGGACGGCGGCCGCGCCGATGCGCCGGGTGTCCTCGGCCCGACTGCTGGCCGGGCGCGGGCTGGAGGGCGATCGCTACGCCCTGGGCGGCGGCACGTGGGCGGACTACCCCGACCTGGAGAAGCAGCTCACGCTCATCGACGCCGACGACGTCGCAGCCGTGGCGGTGGAGGTCGGCGCCGACCTGGTGCCCGGCGACACCCGCCGCAACCTGGTGACGACGGGGATCGACCTGCCCTCGCTGGTGGGCCGCTGGTTCACCGTCGGCGACGCGCTGCTGTTCGGCGTGAAGCGCTGCCCGCCCTGCACCCACCTGGAGCGGCTGACCGGGACCCGGCTGGTCAAGGCCATGGTGCACCGCGGTGGGATCAACGCGGCGGTGTTCGCCGGGGCCCCCATCGCCCCGGGCGCGCCCGTGCGGGTGCTCTCCGAGGAGGAGGCGGCCCGCCGCGGCGCTCCCACCGGCACCGACCGCCCCGTTCCCCGGATCGTCGGGAGCTGAGCGCCCGGGTCACGCGTGGTCGCTCTCCTCTCACCGTGGGAGAGCGCCACCACCCGGGGGGAACCGGGCGGCGGCGCGGCCCGTGGGACGGGCGTGGACACCATGCGGACACTGCTCAACCTGGTCTGGCTGGTCTTCCAGGGCTGGATCCTGGCCCTCGCCTACGCCCTGGCCGGACTGGTCGCCTGCCTGCTGATCGTGACGATCCCCTTCGGCATCGCCGCCTTCCGGCTGGCCGGCTTCGTGGTCTGGCCGTTCGGCCGGACGACCGTGCCGGCGCCGGGTGCCGGGGTGGCCTCGGCCGTGGGCAACCTCGTGTGGTTCCTGGTCGCCGGGTGGTGGCTCGCCCTGATCCACGTCGTCAGCGGCATCGGCTTCTGCCTCACGATCATCGGCATCCCCTTCGGGATCGCGTCGTTCAAGCTGGCCGCCGTCGGGTTGTTCCCCCTCGGCAAGCGGGTCGTCGAGACCGCTCCCCCACGCGACTGGCTGCACGCCGGCGGTGGCGTGGTGCAGGCCCCGGCCGTCCGCTGAGCGGGATGCGGGCCCCGGCCGTGCGCGGAGCGGCGGGCTCCTCGTCAGCCCTGCGGCTGCTCGTCGGTCCAGCGGACGAGGAAGTCCTTCTCCTCCGGGGTGAGCCGGCGCGGCCGGTTCAGCGAGAAGTCGAAGGGGACCAGCAGCGTGCTGCCGGTGACCGCCAGCTGCTCGTGGTCGAACAGCTCGTAGTGGCAGGTGAAGGCGGCGGCACGCAGGCCGGAGACCCAGATCTGCACGTCCAGCGGGCGGGAGGAGTAGACGACCGGCCGCTTGTACTGGATGTCGTGGGCGGCGACGACCGTCCCGCGGCGCAGGCCGGTCCGCTCCTCCAGCGAGGCCCGCTCGAAGAACAGGTCGACGCGGGCCATCTCGAAGTACTGCAGGAACACGACGTTGTTGACGTGGCCGTAGGCGTCCATGTCCGACCAGCGCATCGGGACCTGCACCGTGTACCGCACGGCCGCCACCCTGCCGTACGGCCGACGGGGACGGTCACCGCCCCCCGCGCAGACGCCGACGGCCGGCCGGAGCGGGTGCTCCGACCGGCCGTCGGTGAGGTGCTGGAACGGCCCCGGGCAGGGCCCCACGGTGCCCGGCCCCCTGCCGGGCCCACCGCGAGCTGGCGAGCGGTGGGGAGCAGGGGGTCCTTGCTCAGTCCCGCGTGAGCTTGCGGTACGTCGCGCGGTGCGGACGCGCCGCCTCGGGCCCGAGCCGGTCGACCTTGTTCTTCTCGTAGTCGGCGAAGTTGCCCTCGAACCAGAACCACTTCGACTCGCCCTCGTAGGCGAGGATGTGCGTCGCCACGCGGTCGAGGAACCACCGGTCGTGGCTGACCACCACGGCGCAGCCGGGGAACTCCAGCAGCGCGGACTCCAGGCTGGTCAGGGTCTCGGTGTCGAGGTCGTTGGTCGGCTCGTCGAGCAGCAGCAGGTTGCCGCCCTGCTTGAGGGTCAGGGCGAGGTTGAGGCGGTTGCGCTCACCGCCGGACAGCACGCCGGCCGGCTTCTGCTGGTCCGGGCCCTTGAACCCGAACGCCGCGACGTAGGCCCGCGAGGGCATCTCGACGTTGCCGACCTGGATGTGGTCCAGGCCGTCGGAGACGACCTCCCACAGCGTCTTCCTGGGGTCGATGCCGCTGCGGTTCTGCTCGACGTAGGAGAGCTTGACCGTCTCGCCGACCTTGATCTCGCCGTCGTCCGGCTTCTCCTCGCCGACCAGCATCTTGAACAGCGTGGTCTTGCCGACGCCGTTGGGCCCGACGACCCCGACGATGCCGTTGCGCGGGAGGGTGAAGGACAGGTCGTCGATGAGGACGCGGTCGCCGAAGCCCTTGGTGAGGTCCCGGGTCTCCACGACGACGTTGCCCAGCCGCGGACCCGGCGGGATCTGGATCTCCTCGAAGTCCAGCTTGCGGTACTTGTCGGCCTCGGCCGCCATCTCCTCGTAGCGCTGGAGGCGGGCCTTGCTCTTGGCCTGGCGCGCCTTGGCGCCCGACCGCACCCACTCCAGCTCCTCCTTGAGGCGCTTCTGCCGCTTGGCGTCCTTGGCGCCCTCGACCTTGAGGCGGGCGGCCTTGGTCTCGAGGTAGGTCGAGTAGTTGCCCTCGTAGGGGTAGGCCCGGCCCCGGTCGAGCTCGAGGATCCACTGGGCGACGTTGTCGAGGAAGTACCGGTCGTGGGTGACGGCGACGACGGTGCCGGCGTACTTCTCCAGGTGCTGCTCCAGCCAGGCCACGCTCTCCGCGTCGAGGTGGTTGGTGGGCTCGTCGAGCAGCAGCAGGTCCGGCGCCTCCAGCAGCAGCTTGCACAGCGCCACGCGGCGGCGCTCACCGCCGGAGAGGACCGTGACGTCGGCGTCGCCGGGCGGGCAGCGCAGCGCGTCCATCGCCTGCTCGATGCGGGCGTCGAGCTCCCAACCGTCGTGGTTCTCGATGAACTCCATGAGCTCGCCCTGCTCGGCGAGGAGGGCGTCGAAGTCGGCGTCGGGCTCCCCCATCGCCGCGCTGACCTCCTCGAAGCGGGTCAGCGCGTCGCGGAGGGGCTTGACCGCCTCCTCCACGTTGCCGCGGACGTCGAGCTCCTCGTTGAGCGGCGGCTCCTGCAGCAGGATGCCGACCGAGGCTCCGGGCGCGAGCATGACGTCGCCGTTGGAGGGCTGCTGCAGGCCCGCCATGATCTGGAGGACCGTCGACTTGCCGGCGCCGTTCGGCCCGAGCACGCCGATCTTGGCGCCGGGCAGGAACGACAGGGTGACGTCGTCCAGGATCACCTTGTCGCCGTGCGCCTTGCGCGCACGCACCATCGTGTAGATGTACTGAGCCACTGGGCTTCGCAGGCCTTCCGTCGATTCGCGAGTGGAGGGCGGGCCGGCTGCCTGCCGGCCCGCCCCCGTGCGTTCCCGCCGTCGATCCTCCCAGCCCGAGGCAACTACGCGTGCGCGGGATCCCTGGCGAGGTCGCCGGTGGTCGTGTCGTACAACGCCTCGTCGGCCTCCACGTAGTCCCGCCCGGGCACGGGAGTGTCGGGATCGCCGACGAACGGGTCCGCCTCGGCGGCGGCCGTCCCCGGCACCGGTGGCGCTCCCTCGTCGGCGGCCCGCGCCGGCCGGCTGCGCTTGAACAGGGCCGTCCCCCGGTTGAGGTTCGGCCCCACGGCGGTGGCCCGGATGCGCGGGACGCTCCGCCGGCCGTGCTCGCTCTCCCAGCTGTGGGTGCTCAGCGTGCCGTGGACGATGACGGGGTCACCCTTGCTGACGCTGCCGGACACGTTCCCGGACAGCTCGTTCCAGCACTCGACGTCGACCCAGAACGTGGTGCCGTCGACGAACTCCTGGGTCCGGCTGTCGAAGCGCCGCTGGGTCGAGGCCATGCGGAAGTTGGTGACGGGGTTGCCGCCGTCGGGACTGAAGCGACGGGGTGGGTCGACGACGTTTCCGACGACGGTGACGTGGGTCTCGTTCACGGTGCTCCTCGGGTCCGTGGCGCCGGGACGGCGCGACCGGCGCGGTGCCGGTGTGCGGTCGACCCTCGGCGGCACGAGTCCCGCCGGACAGCCATGGCGGGCATCTGTGGACGGCGCGGCTCCCTGTGGAGGACGGAGCCGGGATCCGAGCAGCGGGGTGCTGCACTGCCCGGGTGAGCGCCTCACCCCTTCCGACCGTGCACCGCCCAGGCCCGGGCGATCAGGCGGATCGAGCCGTCGTCCGCCGTGGGCACCCGGGCCCGCAGGGTCTCGCGCAGGGCTGTCCGCGCCTCCTCCCCGAGGGAGGCGGCGTAGGCCGGTGCCGGTCCCGTACCGCCCAGGAAGGGCGTCCAGAGGTCGTCGAAGTCGTCGAACACCGTCGGGACGACGATCTCCTCGACGGCCACGTCGGCCAGGCCGGCGCCGGTGAACAGCGCGCGCAGTGGCTGGGGCGCACACCCGGGGAAGCGCACGCCCTCGTCGAGCGCGTGAGCCGCGGGGTCGCAGGCGGTCGCGGCGTCCCAGAACGACCGGATCACCTGCATGCCCTCGGCGTAGTCCCAGACGTAGGCGGCCACGACGGCCCCGGGTCGGGCCGCCCGCTGCATCTCGGCCAGGGCGGCGGCCGGGTCGGGCACGAAGTTGAGGACCGAGCCCGAGACGACCGCGTCGACCGAGGCGTCGCCCACCGGCAGCGCCTGCGCGTCGCCCTCCCGGAACGACACCCTCCGGTCGCGCAGGTGGCCGGCCGCGTGGGCGAGGAAGGCCGCGGACGGGTCCACGCCGACGACACTCTCCGGTGCGCACGCCGCGAGGACCGCCCCGGTGAGCGCGCCGGTCCCGCAGCCGACGTCGAGCCAGCGCCCGCCCGCGGGCACGCCGAGCCTGGCGACGAACCGGCGCGCGACCGGCCTGCTCCACCGGCCGACGTAGGCCTCGTACTGGTCCGCTCGCGCCCACGTCCCCGGCGCTGCACCGAGCTGGTCCACGGCGGCCTCCCGTCGACGGGCGGCGGTTGCCCGGCCATCGTCGTCCCGGGCCGGCGATCGGCACCAGAGGCCGACTCCCCGTGGCCCGTCGACGGACCCGAGGAGGGCCGGGGGTGCGATGATCGCCACCGAGCGCCCGTAGCTCAGCGGATAGAGCAGGTGCCTTCTAAGCACTTGGTCGCAGGTTCGATCCCTGCCGGGCGCGCCCACGGCACCCGCCCCTCAGAGATGAGCGCATCAGGTCCTCGGACCCTCGGCAGACGTCGGCGCCGTCTCGTGCCCGAAGATGCCCTGACGGTCGAGCGGACGCTCGGGCGTCTGCTCCGGCTGGGGTTGGACCTGCCTCCGGCTCCCGCTACGCAGACCAGGCCTGCCCAGGCGTGTCTTCGGATGCGATGCCCGGGACGTCAACGGCAGGACGGCCATGGGAGGGGACCGACATGAGCGCACCCCCACCGACTCCTGCGCCTGGGAGACGGAGGCAGCGGGACTGCTCGTCAGGCTGCTGAGAGACCGTAACGCTCCGGTCCATGCAGGCCCCGAGCGCTCGCCAACGACGATCACCACCATCGGGGGGAGTGGCTGCGCTTCAACTCCTGTCCCCATCGCGCTGCCGGGCGCCCGGCACCTGACTACGGATCGGAAGGTAGGCGGGTCCGAACCCCTCCGGGCGCACAGAGAACGGCTGAAGAGCGCGAACACCGCCCAGGCCTTCAGCACCTCGCGGGCGGTTCCGGTCACGGACCGCCACCCGAGGTCAGGCGCCCGCCGTCATCCGGTTGAGGACGTTGGCGGTCATCCGCTGGATGCGCGGGTCTGCATAGCGGAGACCATCGCCGTTGAACAGGCCCCAGGACCACTGGATGGTGCCGGCGTTGAACACCCACGCTCCGCTGGGCGCCTGGTACACGGACGACTGTTGGTGGGCCTGCAGGTGGTCGCTGTCGATGTACGGCGAGTGGGAGAGCCTGGTGTAGGTGCCGGCCCTCGCCGTAGGCCGCGGATAGCCGCTGTCGTAGCCGTCGGTCTCGTAACCGACGATGGCGGCGACCGGCTCGTTCTCGCTCAGGCCCGTGCCGGCGTAGACCCAGTTCGAGGTGTTGGTGGCGATGAACATCGCCGGTGACCCGGTGTCCAGCTGCATGCCGGACGTCATCGTGCCGAGCAGTTGCTGTTCCGGGCGGTTCAGCGGTGGGTCGCGCCAGAGCACCGTCTCCGTCGAGTCCTCGACCGGATCGAGGCCGGCGTCCTTGTAGCACACCTGCACCCGATGCGGTCTGCCGTTGGCCGACGGCTCGAAGCGGATCTGCCACACGACGGAGTTGGCGCCGAAGAACCCCAGACCCACGCCCTGATCGCGGGCATCCTCGGCCGCGTCGTACATCCGGGCCGACCAGTACTCGTCATGGCCCACCGACAGGAAACCGCGATGCTTCAACAGTTGGTCGCCGTCGCGGTCGACGTCCACGTTCGTCGTGTAGGTGACGTCGAAGCCGCGCTGCTCGAGCCAGCGCACGTAGTAGCTCTCCCACTGCGTGAACTGCCCTGACCCGTCACGCCGCCCGACGGCGGCGGAGTACGGCCGGTCGTAAGAGACCTCCACCGCCCGCTGCGTACCCAGCCCGGTCCGCACCGTGGAACTGTTGAAGTCGTAGAGGCTCTTGCCGGTGGCGGGGAGGGAGGCCCCCGGCGGGGCGTCGTACGGGTAGTTGTTGTACGCCTGATAGGTCGTCACGCTCTGCTGGTACAGCAGTGCGGAGCGGCGGTCGTCGTCGCGTACGACGAAGGTGATGTAGTTCTCGAAGCCCTCCGCGTTCGTCAGCTTGGCCAGATAGACGCCGCTGGTCCACGTGGTCGGGACGTCGAGGGTGTAGTTCGGGGACCAGTCGCAGGAGACCATCCCGGTCGTCGGGTCGACGGGGCAGCTCGGCTGGGTCACTCCGGTGCCCGCGTCGACGTGCTGCATCAGGCGGCCGCCCAGACCTTGGTAGTAGCCGAACCGGTACACGTCGATCGAGTACCCCTGCACCGGGTTCACCGTCACGAAGAACGTGATCGACTCGCCCAGGTCGACGCTGACGGCGGACGCGTAACCCTTCACCTGCTGGTGGACGTCGTCGCTGCGCCGGGTGATCTGCCACGACTCAGTCCCGGGATGTTGGTTCTCCACCACGACCGGATTCGGGCGGGCAACGGAGGTCGAGCACGCGCCCCAAGTCAGGGGGGCCACCACGGCCAGGAGCAGCGCGAGCACGAGGCGGCCGACCCTCGTCGGGCGCGCAGACGTTGCCATGTGCATCCCCCGCCCACCGGAGCGCTCTCAGGGTTGGCAAGGTACGGCGTCCGCCGCACCGATGTCTGCGCCTCGGGTCGGGAGCGCGGAAGCCGTCAGCGCCCTGGTGCCGGGGGGTCATCCGGCACCGCGTTCTGCTCCACGGTCCGACGTACGTGGTCCGGACGTCGCCGTGCACCAGGACGTCGGGCATCTCGACGAGCCCTCGGGCGCCCTGGAAGCCGTCCCTCCACCCGTGGTCGGGTGGACGCAGCCGCCTTTCGACCAGGCCTCCCCTGGATGGGGTGAACGTCGCCCACTGGACGTAGTCGAACCGCTGTCCTCCGGACGGCTCGTGAGCCTCACAGCTCGTGTCGAGGTCCGCGTCGACGCAGCCCGCGAATCGCTCGGTGCCGGTTCCGATCACGCGGGAGTCGGACTCGTACAGAGGACCGCACGTGAGGATCCAGAAGTCCCCCAGCAGACCGCCGTGGATCTCGTACAGGTTCTCCCTGACCAGGATCTGAGTGCCTCCCACGTGGAAGGTCGTCGGTCCGTCGACCATGGCAGCGGCCGGAGCCGCAGTGGCCACCGAGGTGCAGGCGATGGCGAGCCCGGCCAGCGCGGTTGTCTGCGAAGCAGCGTTCACCGATCTGCCCCTGGACGACGGAGCACCGTTCCGGACGAGGCCGTCGACATGGAGCGGACAGTGGCCGGGACGGCGCCAGGGGGAGACCGCGGATCGACCGCATGCCGGTCGAGCTGCACAGGACCCAGCGGGTCACACCGGTACGCACGGGCCGGCTGACCCGAGGTCACGCCGATCGACTCCCCCGTCCCGTGCACCCCACGCTGACCGTCCGCCTCGGGAGTCCGGAGAGCGGACCTCCGGAACCGGTACGTTGCGCCCGATCCGGATGGGCACGCGACACCGCGCCTCCCATCGACCCGCCGGTGGAGGCAGCAGTGAGACAGCGCGCACTCGTCCTCGGGCTGACCGCGGCCCTGTTCCTGGCCGGGCTCGTCAGCGCCGCGCCGACCCCGGCCGCGGCCGCCACGGCGTCCGGCCAGGTGGTGACCGTCTCCGCGGCGTCGGCGACGAGCACCTACGCGACGGTCGAGGCATGGTCCCGCCAGCCCGACGGCCGGTACAAGCGGGTGGCCCGGTTCCCCAACGCGCGGATCGGGTCCGCCGGCATGGGGACGGCCAGCGAGAGCGTGGCGCGGACACCGGTCGGCCACTTCCGGCTCAGCCAGCCCTTCGGGATCAAGCCGAACCCCGGCGTCGGGTCCTGGTTCCAGGTCGACCGCAACGACGTGTGGACCGGGTCCACGGGCTCGGTGGTCAACCAGCACCGGCGCTGCGCCCCCAGCACCTGCCCGGCCGGCTACGGCTCGATCGAGCGGCTGAGCAACTACCCGGGCGCCTACGACTACGCGATCTTCATCGGCTACAACGCGCCGGCCCCGTACGGCACCGGCGCCGTCCGCGGCAAGGGCTCGGCCTTCTTCCTGCACGTGAAGAACTCGAAGGCCACGGCCGGGTGCGTGGGGGTGTCGGCGAGCGAGATGCTGTGGCTCCTGCGCTGGTTCCGCGGCACGCAGAACCCGACCATCTCGATCGGCGTGGGCACGCGGGCGTACGCGCCCATCCCGCACCGCTACGTCTGAGCCCGGTCTCGGCCGGTCTCCAAGTCGGCCACCAGAGAGCGACAAGTACGGCGAAAGACCTCCCCGCCAGGCTCCTCACCGAGCCCCATGGAGGAGGAACCCATGACCCAGCAGGCCCACGACCCCCGGTTCGGCGCCACGCAGCCGTCCCCGCCCGGCCCGCCGTCCGCGCCGTACGCCCAGCCGCCGATCGCCCAGCCGCCGTACGCCCAGCCGCCGTCCGCGCCGTACGCCCAGCCGCCGTACGCCCAGCCGCCGTACGCCCCGCAGCCCGGCTTCGGCGCCCCGCAGCCGCCGGCGCCCCGCAGGAGGACCGGCGCGGTCATCGGCGGCATCGTCGGCGTGCTGGTGGCCGCCGGCCTGGTCGTCGGCGGGCTCTTCCTGTTCGGTCCGAGGACGCTGGACACCGCCGAGGTCGAGCGGCAGATCGCGGCGCTGACCGAGGAGCAGGTGGGCGTGGCGGCGTCCGACGTCTCGTGCCCCGAGGACGTCGAGGCCGCGGCCGGCGGCACGTTCCCCTGCACCGGCACCCTCGACGGCCAGGAGGTCTCCTTCACCGTCGAGCAGACCGACGACGAGGGCAACGTGCAGATCTCCGGGGACGACACCCTGGTCGTGGTCGCCGCCGTCGAGGAGTCGGTGGCCCAGCAGGTGGGCGCCGAGGCCGAGGTCCAGGCGGTCGCGACCTGCGACGCCGGGGGCCGCAGCGTGCTGGTCGACCCCGCCGGGACGCCGATCCCCTGCACGGTGACCAACGCGACGGACAGCACCGACAGCGCCGACGTCCTCGCCACGGTCGACGAGGCCGGCGCCGTCAGCTACGAGTTCGTCTGACCCCCACGACGGCGGAGGCGGTGGCACCCCGGAACGCCCGGCGCCACCGCCTCCGTGCTGTCAGCGGCCCCGCTCGGCCGGCGGCACCCAGCCGATCGCCGGGGCCACGTGGCGCACGATCGTCTCCAGCAGCCGGGCGTTGTAGTCGACGCCCAGCATGTTCGGCACCGTGAGCAGCAGCGTGTCGGCCTCCCGGACGGCGGCGTCCTTGGCCAGCTCCTCGGCCAGCTGGTCGGGCTCGCCGACGTAGCTCTTGCCGAACCGGGCGCGCACCCCCTCGAGCAGGCCCACCTGGTCCTCGCCCGAGCGCTCGCCGAAGTACTGCCGGTCGAGGTCGGTGACGACCGGCAGCACGCTGCGGCTGACCGACACCCGCGGGGTCCGCTGCCAGCCGGCCTCGGCCCAGGCTGCCCGGTAGCGAGCGATCTGGTCGGCCTGCAGCTCGTCGAAGGGCACGCCGGTGTCCTCGCTGAGCAGGGTGGAGCTCATCAGGTTCAGTCCCTGCCGCGCGGTCCACTCGGCCGTGCTGCGGGTCCCCGACCCCCACCAGATCCGCTCGGCCAGCCCCGGCGCCTGCGGCTGGATCACGAGCCGGCCGGTCACACCACCGGTCATCCGCGGGTCGGCGTCCACGACCGGCTCACCGGCGACCGCCGCCAGGAACAGCGCGGTCTTCTGCCGGGCCAGGTCGGCGTCGGAGGAACCCTCCGGCGGGACGTAGCCGAACGCCTCGGAGCCGCGCAGCGCCGTCTCCGGTGACCCGCGGCTGACGCCGAGCTGGAGCCGGCCACCGCTGAGCAGGTCGGTGGCCGCCGCCTCCTCGGCCATGTACAGCGGGTTCTCGTAGCGCATGTCGATCACGCCGGTGCCGAGCTCGATCCGGCTGGTCCGGGCGGCCATGGCGGCCAGCAGCGGGAACGGCGAGGCCAGCTGCCGGGCGAAGTGGTGCACGCGGACGAAGGCGCCGTCCACCCCGAGCTCCTCGGCGGCCACGGCCAGCTCCACGCTCTGCACCAGCGCGTCCCGGCCGGTCCGCACCTGCGACCCGGACACCGGCTGCCAGTGCCCGAAGGACAGGAACCCGATCCGCTTCTCCACTGCGTCCACGCCCCTCCGAGCGCCGGCGACCGCCGGTCTGTTCCCGGAGGAGCGTGCCCTGCTCAGCGAGGGACGACCGCGGCGCTGCGGGCCGACGCCGGTCCGGTGCCGGCGGCGTTGGTGGCGGTGACCGTGAACGTGTGCTGGACGCGTGTGGCCAGGCCGGTCACGGTCACACTCGTTGCGCCGCCCCTCACGACGACGGTCCTCACCAGCGTCGAGCCGCGGTAGGCGCGCACCGTGTAGCCGGTCACCGCCGCTCCCCCGTTGCTGACCGGTGCCGCCCAGCGCACGACCGCGGCGGCGTAGCCGGCGCTGGGCGTCCCGATCCGCGGCGCGCCGGGCGTGGTCCGGGGGACGACCGCGACGCTGCGGGCCGACGCGGCCCCCGCACCGGCGGCGTTGGCCGCGGTCACCGTGAAGGTGTACGACCGGCCGTTGACCAGACCGCTCACCACCGCGCTGGTCGCCGCGGCGCCGGCCCGGACCGTCGTCACCCACGTCGAGCCCCAGTAGGCGCGCACCGTGTAGCCGGTCACCGCCGCTCCCCCGTTGCTGGCCGGCGCTGCCCAGCGCACGACCGCGGCGGCGTTGCCGGCGCTCGGCGTCCCGATCCGGGGCCCGCCGGGCGTGGTGCGGGGGACGACCGCGACGCTGCGGGCCGACGCGGGCCCCTCGCCGGCGGCGTTCGTCGCCGTCACGGCGAACGTGTACGGCTTGCCGTTGACCAGGCCGGTCACCGCGGCGCTGGTCGCCGTCGCGCCCGCCCTCACCGTCACGGCCGGCGCCGAGCCGGAGTAGGCGCGCACCGTGTAACCGGTCACCGCCGCTCCCCCGTTGCTGGCCGGCGCCGTCCAGCGCACCACCGCGGCGGCGTTGCCCGCGCTCGGCGTCCCGATCCGCGGCGCGCCGGGCGCGGTCGCCGGGGCCCTCGGGGTGACCGGGGTGCTGCGGGCCGACTCCGGCCCGGGACCGACCGAGTTCGCCGCGGTCACCGTGAAGGTGTACGCCCGCCCGTTGGTGAGTCCGCCGACGGTCGCGCTGGTCGCCGATGCGGGCGCCGACACCGTCGTCGCCGGCGTCGACCCGTCGTAGGCGCGCACCGTGTAGCCGGTCACCGGCGACCCGCCGTCGCTGACCGGCGCCGTCCAGCGCACCACGGCCGCGCCGTTCCCGGCGGTCGGCGCCACCGCGATCGACGGGGCCCCGGGGACCGTCGCGACCGGCGGTGCCGGCGCCTGCTGGCCGGTCAGCAGTGCGTGGGCGTCGATCAGCCCGTAGCCGGTGTTGTCGTCCCGGCCGGGCGCCTCGATGTCGGTCGCGGTCGCCTGCAGGGCGGCCCGGACCTGCGCCACCGTGGCGGTGGGGTGGGCGGCGAGGTACCGCACGAGCACCCCGGCGACGTTGGGAGCGGCCATCGACGTGCCGCTGGCGTAGTCGTAGGCGGCGGGGTCCCAGCTCTGGGTGGAGACGACGTCGACCCCCGGCGCGCTGATGAGGTTGGTGGGGCCGCTGTAGCTGAACTCGGCGGACGCGCCGCTCACGTCCGTGGCCGCGACCGCGAAGGCGCCCGGCGAGGCGGCGGGGTAGCCCACGGTGTTGCCCTCCAGCCGGTTGTTGCCGGCGGCCACGACGACGAGCACGCCGCGGTCGGTGGCGTACCTGACCGCCGGGTCGTAGTGCGAGGCGTACGGGCCGGACAGGCTCAGGTTGATGACGTCGGCGCCCACGTCGACCGCGTGGTGGATGCCCGCGGCCGTCCAGGAGGACCAGCCGCGCCCGGCCGCGTCGAGGACGCGGACGGGGATGATCTCCGCGTTGCTCACCCCGGCGATGCCCAGGCCGTTGTCGGGGACCGCCGCGATCTGCCCGGCCACGTGGGTGCCGTGGCCGTCCGGGTCGGCGCACCCGTCCCCTGCGGGGTCGTAGGTGGCGGCGTCGTCGGTGAAGTCCCCGCCCAGGTCGCAGCGCACCCGGCCGGCGAGGTCCTCGTGGTCGGCCAGCACACCGGTGTCCAGGACGGCGACCTTCAGGCCCGACCCGTCCGGCGTGCCGGGCGGGAGCCGGTCGACACCCATCGCCGGCAACGACCACTGCTCGTCGCGGAAGAAGTCCGCGGTCCCGGCCGCGGACACGGGCACGTCCACGCCGACGTGCACGACGCCGGGCTCCTCCCGCAGTTCCGCCTTCGCCTCGGGCACGTCGGCCGGCGCGACCTCCTGGGTCACCACGTCCACGCCCTCGTCGGTCACCACGACCGCCGAGACCGGGACGAGGTCGCCGTCCGCGGGGACCGGGTCCTCGGCTCGTGCCGGCGCGGGCACGCCGACGGCGGCGAGGGCGACCGCGGCCACGGCGGCGAGGACGAGCGGACGCAGCCGGGACCGGCGGGCGGGGAGGGGGTGCACGGAGCGCTCCTTGACGTGGGGTCTCCGTCCTCCGTCGGCTCGCGCGCGCCGGTTCCGGAGCGAGATCACCCTCCCGGGTCACCGGACCGCCGCCTCGGATCCCGGCCCCCGCGTCGTCCCACCCGCCACTCCCGCCTCACCGCACACGGCCCATCACGGTCTGTGACCGATCGACCACGACTCTCCGTCGACGGGTTCCGTCACTTGACGGCTCCGGTCCCGCACCCTGTCCGGGTGACTCTGAGCGCCCCCGACGTACCGCGGCCCCGGGCGGGGACCCCCGGCCCCGCCGCCGGCTCGAGGCTCCGCGCCATCGACACCCTGCTCGCCGACCGCGGCCAGCTCTTCCGCGCCCTCTTCCTGGAGGCGCCGGTCCCCAAGGCGCTCGTCGACCTCGACGGGCACCTCCTCGTGGTCAACGAGGCGCTCTGCGCACTCACCGGGCGCACCGCCGAGGACATGGTCGGCCGGCACGTCGACCTGCTCGCCCACCCGGACGAGGCGCCGGTCCCCGACCTCCCGCCGGACGCCGAGGCCGCGCTGGACCCGTGGCTGCGGGTCGACGGCGAGCGGCAGCTGCGCCGGGCCGACGGCGAGGAGCTGTGGGCGCTGCAGTCGCACCAGGTGATCCACACCAGCACCGGCGACCCGCACTTCGTCGTCCTGTCGCTGGTCGACGTCACCGACCGCCGCCGCGCCGAGGAGGACCTGGTCCGGCGGGCGTTCACCGACCCGCTCACCGGCCTGCCCAACCGCCGGGCCCTCGGTGACCGGCTCAACCACGCGCTGGCCCTCTCGCGCCGGCGGGGGCTGCAGGTGGGGCTCGTGCACCTGGACCTCGACCGGTTCCAGGCGGTCAACGACGTCCTCGGGCACGAGGCCGGCGACCAGCTGCTCACCCAGGTCGCCGACCGGCTGCGCTGGAGCACGCGCATCGAGGACACCGCCGTCCGGCTGGGCGCCGACGAGTTCCTCATCCTCGCCGAGGACGTCGAGGACCTCGACGGGCTGCGGGCGCTCGCCGACCGGCTGCTCTCGGTCCTCGACGACCCGTTCCTCATCGGCGAGCGCGAGATCGTGCTGTCGGCCAGCGTCGGCCTCACCCTCGGCTCCGACGTCGCCCCCGACGACCTGCTGCGGCAGGCGCACACCGCGCTGACCCGCGCCAAGGCCGACGGCAGCCGGGCGCGGATCGAGGTGCACGACGGGGTGCTCAGCGACAGCGACGTCGACCAGCTCCAGCTGGAGACCGACCTGCGGCACGCCCTGGAGGGCGACGAACTGCGGCTGTTCTACCAGCCGATCGTGTCGCTGTCGGACGAGACGCTGCTCGGCTACGAGGCGCTGATCCGCTGGCAGCACCCCACCCGCGGGCTGCTGCCGCCCGGCGCCTTCCTCGACGCCGCCGAGAACAACCGGCTGACCTCCAGGCTCGGCGCCTGGGTCCTCCGCCAGGCGTGCCTGGACGCCGCCGGCTGGCCGGCGGGCCTGCGGGTGCACGTCAACGTCTCCGCCCGGCACCTGGCCGAGCCCGGCTTCGCCGACCTGGTCGCCGAGGCGCTGGCCGAGTCGGGGCTGCCGCCCGAGCGGCTGGAGCTGGAGATCACCGAGTCGACGGCGCTGTTCGCCGCCGAGGCCACCCTCCAGGCGGTGTCGGAGGTGACCGACGCCGGCGTCACCCTCGCCCTCGACGACTTCGGCACCGGCTACTCCGCGATCACGGCGCTGCACCGGCTGCCCATCCACACCGTGAAGATCGACCGCTCGTTCGTCGCCGACGTGGTCACCGAGCCCTCCACCGCGGCGCTGGTGCAGGGCCTGGTGCAGCTCGGCCTCGGCATGGGCCTGCAGGTCATCGCGGAGGGGATCGAGGACCTCGAGCAGGCGCAGTGGCTCCGCGAGCACGGCTGCGGGATGGCGCAGGGCTACGCGTTCGGCCGCCCGGCGCCGCTGCCCAGCCACCCCGACGACCCCGAGGACGTCGAGCTGACCGGCACCCTCCCGCCCGGGACGGTCACCGTCGAGGACGTGCTCGCCGCCGAGGAGCCGGCCGCGCCGGAGCAGCCGGCCACCCGGCTGATGAGCGCCGAGGAGCTGACCGCCGAGGGGCTGGCCGCGCACGAGCTCGCGGCCCGGGAGGACGAGGAGGGGCCGACCGGCCCCGAGTAGCCGACGCGGGGTCAGGCGCGGGGCAGGGCGAGCGGCACCGGCCGCTTGGCCGCGCGGCCGTCCCCGGACGACCGCCCGCGCAGCCGGCGGCCGATCCACGGGGCGACGAAGCCGCGCACCCACGCGGCCTCCTCGGCCAGGGCCGCCCGGAACGCGCGCCTCGGCTGTGGCGGCAGCGGGGTGCGCCAGTCGTCACCGACCGGCAGCCCGAGCGCCGTCGCGGCCGCCAGCGCCGTCCGCCGGTGCCCCTCGTCGGTGAGGTGGATGCGGTCGGTGTCCCACATGCGCCAGTCCTGCAGCCAGTCGGCGCCCCACTGGTCGAGGACGACGGCCCCGTGCCGGGCCGCGATCGACCACAGGGAGGCGTTGAACACCGCGACCCGCCCGCGCGTGCGGCGGATGATCGGCGTCTGCCGCGGGTCGACGCCGGTCGCCAGCAGCACGTCGGCGCCCGCGGCCCGGAACCGGGCCACGGCGTCCTCCAGCGTGGCGGCCAGCCGGTCGGGGTCGGCGCCGGGCCGCAGCAGGTCGTTGCCCCCGGCCACCAGGCTCACCAGGTCCGGCCGCGCGCCCAGCGCCACCGGCACCTGCTCCGCGACGACCTGGTCCAGCAGCCGGCCGCGGACGGCGAGGTTGGCGTACTCCAGGTCGCCGTCGGTGGCGGCGGCCAGGTGCTCGGCGAGCCGGTCGGCCCAGCCGCGGTACTCCCCGGGGCGCTGCGGGTCGGGGTCGGCCAGCCCCTCGGTGAAGGAGTCGCCGAGGGCGACGTAGCGGCGCCAGGTGGTCCGGGAGGGCTCGAGCTGCACGCTCCCACTCCAGCACGCCGTCCCCACGCGGACCGGTCCCAGGTGTGGTGACCGCCCCCACACCCCTCCGACCTGCGCCGACGCCACGATGGGGCATGCGGACCGACGTCGCGGCGACGATGACCACCTCCTCCCCCGCACCGGCGACGGCGCTGCTGCAGGTGGCCGCCGCGGCCCCCGCCGAGGAGCGGCTCACCGTGCTCTGCGACGGCCGACCCCTGCGGTCGAGGAGTTCGCCGTCGGGGAGGCCCGGGTGCACCGGGTGGAGCTCGCGGAGAGGGGACGACGACGGTCGCCTGCACCGCGACGGTGGAGGGCGACGGGCCACCCCGGCCGGTCACGGGCCACCGCCACCGTCGAGGGCGAGCTGCCGGTGACCACTCCGGCGCCGCACGCGCTGCCGCGACGCCGACCTCCCCGCAGGATGGCCCCGTGCGGACGACGAGCAGCAGGGAGGTCTACCGGAACCCGTGGATCCGGGTCCGGGAGGACACCGTCGAGCGCGCCGACGGGTCGGCCGGGGTGTACGGCGTGGTGGAGAAGCCGCACTTCGCCGTCGTCCTGCCGTTCGAGGACGGCGGCTTCTGGCTGGTCGAGCAGTTCCGCCACCCGGTGGGACGGCGGGCCTGGGAGTTCCCGCAGGGCACCTGGTCGCACGGTGCGGGCGGCACGCCGGTGGAGCTGGCCCGCGCCGAGCTCGCCGAGGAGACCGGCCTGCGCGCCGGGTCACTGCGCCACCTCGGCCACCTCGACCTCGCCCCGGGCCTGTCGACCCAGGAGTTCGACGTCTGGCTGGCCACCGACCTCACCCCCGGCCCGACCGCGCGGGAGGCCACCGAGGCCGACATGCGGTCGGCGTTCGTGCCCGAGGCCGAGCTGCGCGCGATGGTCCGCGCGGGCCGGTTCAGCGACGGGCCGAGCCTCGCCGCCTACGGCCTGCTGCTGCTCGACCGGGCCGACGCGTCCCGGTAGGCCTCGAGCAGCCGCAGCCAGATCTCGCTCGTCGTCGGGAAGGCCGGGACGGCGTGCCACAGCCGGGCGATCGGCACCTCGCCCACCACTGCGATGGTCGCTGCGTGCAGCAGGTCGGCCACGCCCGCGCCGACGAAGGTGACCCCGAGCAGCACCTCCCGCTCCGGGTCGACGACCGCCACCGCCGTCCCCTCGTAGCCGTCGGCGGACAGCTGCGCCCCGGCGACACTGCCGAGGTCGTACTGCACGGCCACGTGCGGCACGCCGGCCTGCCCGGCCTGCGCCCGGGTGAGCCCGACGGTGGCCACCTGTGGATCGGTGAAGACCACCGACGGCGTGGCGACGCGGTCGGCGGTGGCGGCGCACGGCGACCAGTCGGCCAGGGACACCCGTTCCCCGCGGGCGCGGGCGACGATCGCCGCGCCGGCCTGCCGGGCCTGGTACTTGCCCATGTGCGTGAGCTGCCGGCGGCCGTTGACGTCGCCCACCCCGTAGAGCCAGGGCAGGCCGCGCACCTGCAGCGAGTCGTCGACGTCGAGGTACTCCCCCGGCGGGAGGTCCACCGAGTCCAGCCCGAGGTCCCCGGTGCGGGCCCGCCGGCCGACCGCGACGAGCACCTCGTCACCGCGCACCTCGCCGTGCGTGCAGCGCAGCACCACCTCGTCGCCGTCCCGACGCGCGGCGGTGACGTCGGTGCCGAGCCGGACGTCGACGCCCCGTTCCCGCAGCGCAGCGGCGACCGCGTCCCCGGCCTCGGGCTCCATGTCGTCGAGCAGCCGGTCGGCGCGCTGCAGCAGGGTGACCCGCGCGCCCAGCGCCTGCCAGGCCGTGGCCATCTCGCAGCCGACGTACCCACCACCCACGACGAGCAGCCGGCCGGGGACCTCCTTGGCGCTGGTCGCCTCCCGCGGGGTCCAGGGCCCGACGTCGGCCAGGCCGTCGACCGGCGGGACGGCGGCCTCCGAGCCGGTGCACACCGCGACGGCGTGCCGGGCGGTCAGCCGGGTCCGGGAGCCGTCGGGCCCGCTGACGACGACCGTGCGTGCGCCGTCGAGCCGGCCGGTGCCGCGGAGCAGGTCGATGCCCGCGCCCTCGACCCACCGGGCCTGGCCCGAGTCGTCCCAGTGGGCGGTGAACGCGTCCCGGCGGGCGAGCGTCGCGGCGACGTCCTGCTCACCGGTCACGGCCTGCCGCGCGCCGTCCACCGCGCGGACGGCGGCGAGCGCCTCGGTGCCCCGCAGCAGCGCCTTGCTGGGCATGCACGCCCAGTAGGAGCAGTCGCCACCGACCAGGTCGCTCTCGACGAGGGCGGCGGTCAGGCCGCCCCGGACGACGGTGTCGGCGACGTTCTCCCCGGTCGACCCGCCCCCGAGGACGACGACGTCGTAGGTCTGCTCTGCATCGGCCACCTGGAGGATCCTGGCGGTGTGGTCGACTGGCCGCCATGCCGGTCGACCCCGCCACCTTCACCGAGGCCCTCCGCCAGTACGCCGCCGGGGTGTGCCTGCTGACGGTGCGGGACGACATCGACGACGTCGGGACGACGGTGTCGTCGGTCATGAGCGTGTCGGCCGAACCGGCGCTGGTCGCCGTGGGGCTGACCGCGGACGGCTACCCGGCCGAGGTGCTCACCGCCGTCGGCCGGTGCGCGCTGACCGTGCTCGCCGCCCCCCAGGCGATCCTCGCCAGCCGCTTCTCGTCGGCCGGGCGGCCCGGCGCGCGGCACCTGCTCGAGTCGGTGCCGTGGAGCCGGGCGGCCGGCAGTGGGGCGATCGTGCTCGACGGGGCCCTGGCGGCGCTGGACTGCCGGCTGCACCGGGTCGTCGAGGCCGGCGACCACGTGGTCGCGCTGCTCGAGGTGGAGGACGTGCCGGTGCTCGACGCGGGCGCGGTCCCCCTGGTGCGGCTGCGGGGCCGGTACGTCGAGGGCACCGGCGGCCCGGCCGGCCGAGCCTGATCCCGCGGCCTCCGTGCAGGATCCCGCCGTGGCCCCGTCCCGGGCCCCGACCTGAGCGTGCGCAGGATGGGGAGGACGGGGTCCTTCGACTAGCGTCGGCCGCGATGACCGAGCCGCTGCCGCCCACCGACTCCGGCCTCCGCCGCGCGCTGGCCCGCGCCGACCGCGGCGTGACGCTGGACGCCACCGAGGCCGAGATCCTGCTGTCCGCGCGCGGGCTGGGCCCCGGCGAACCCCTGGACCGGCTGCTCACCGCGGCCTCCCGGGTCCGCGACGCGGGTCTGGCCTCGGCCGGCCGTCCCGGGGTGGTGACCTACAGCCGCAAGGTGTTCATCCCGCTGACCCACCTGTGCCGCGACCGCTGCCACTACTGCACGTTCGTGACCACGCCCGGCGCGCTCCGCCGGGAGGGGAAGGCGCCGTTCCTGTCCCCCGACGAGGTGCTCGGCATCGCCCGCGCCGGGGCCGCGCTGGGGTGCAAGGAGGCGCTGTTCACGCTCGGCGACCGCCCGGAGGACCGCTGGCCGGTCGCCGCCGAGTGGCTCGAGGCGCACGGCTTCGACTCCACCCTGGCCTACCTGCGGGCGATGGCGATCCGGGTGCTGGAGGAGACCGGGCTGCTGCCCCACCTCAACCCCGGGGTGCTCAGCTGGGAGGAGGTCCAGCGGCTCAAGCCGGTGTCGGCGTCGATGGGCATGATGCTCGAGACCACCGCGACCCGGCTGTGGTCCGAGCGGGGCGGCCCGCACTTCGGGTCGCCGGACAAGGAGCCGCGGGTGCGGCTGCGGGTGCTGGAGGACGCCGGGCGGTCCGCCGTCCCGTTCACCACGGGCGTGCTGCTGGGCATCGGGGAGGACGCCGCCGAGCGGGTGGACGCCGTCCTGCAGATCCGCGCCGCGCACGCCCGGCACGGGCACGTGCAGGAGGTCATCGTCCAGAACTTCCGGGCCAAGCCGCGCACCGCGATGGCCGGCGCCGACGACCTGGAGCTCCAGGAGTACGTCGCCGCGGTCGCCGTCACCCGGCTGCTGCTCGGCCCGAAGGTGCGCGTGCAGGCCCCGCCGAACCTGTCCGACTCCACCGAGCTGGGCCTGCTGCTGCGCGCGGGCGTCGACGACTGGGGCGGGGTCTCGCCGCTGACCCCCGACCACGTCAACCCCGAGCGGCCGTGGCCCAACATCGACGAGCTGGCCGCGCTGACCGCCGAGGCCGGGTTCACCCTCCGCGAGCGGCTGGCCGCCCAGCCGCCCTACGTCCGCTCGCCCGAGCCGTGGATCGACCCGCGGGTGCGCCCGCACGTGGCCGCGCTGGCCGGGCCGGACGGGCTCGCCGTGGAGGGCCGGGTGCCCGCTGGGCTGCCCTGGCAGGAGCCGGACGAGGTGTGGACCTCCTCGGGCCGCACCGAGCTGCACGTCGAGGTCGACACCGTCGGGCGCACCACCGACCGGCGCAGCGACTTCGACGCGGTCTACGGGGACTGGGGCGAGCTCCGCGACCGCACCGCGGCCGCCCGGTCGGCGGGGTCGACCGCCCTGGCCGCCGGCGACCCCGAGGTGCTCGCGGCGCTGCTGCGCGCCGAGGCCGCCCCGGCCGGGCTCAGCGACGCCGAGTACCTGACGCTGCTCGGCGCCGACGGCAGCGACCTCGAGCACCTGTGCGCGCTGGCCGACGCCGTCCGCCGGGACGTCAACGGCGACGACGTCACCTACGTCGTCAACCGGAACATCAACTTCACCAACGTCTGCTACACCGGCTGCCGGTTCTGCGCCTTCGCCCAGCGGCGCACCGACGCCGACGCCTACACCCTGTCGATGCAGCAGGTCGGCGACCGGGTCGACGAGGCGTGGCGGGCCGGGGCGACCGAGATCTGCATGCAGGGCGGCATCCACCCCGACCTGCCCGGCACCGCCTACCTCGACCTCGCCCGCGAGGTGAAGCGCCGCCAGCCGGGCATCCACCTGCACGCCTTCTCGCCCATGGAGATCGTCAACGGCGCCGCCCGAACGGGCCTGTCGTTCGAGGAGTTCCTGACCGCGGCCAGGGAGGCCGGGCTCGACAGCATCCCGGGCACCGCGGCGGAGATCCTCGACGACGACGTCCGCTGGGTGCTGACCAAGGGCAAGCTGCCGACCGCGACGTGGATCGAGATCATCACGACCGCGCACCGGGTGGGCATCCCCACGACGTCGACGATGATGTACGGCCACGTCGACACCCCCGCGCACTGGGTGGCGCACCTGCGCACGCTGGCCCGGGTGCAGGACGAGACCGGCGGCTTCACCGAGTTCGTGCTGCTGCCCTTCGTGCACCACAGCTCGCCGATCTACCTGGCCGGCGTGGCGCGCCCCGGGCCCACGGTGCGGGAGAACCGGGCGGTGCACGCCGTGGCCCGGCTGCTGCTGCACGGCCGGATCCCGAACATCCAGACCTCGTGGGTCAAGCTCGGCGAGGCCGGCACCCAGGCGGTGCTGCAGGGCGGCGCCAACGACCTCGGCGGCACGCTGATGGAGGAGACGATCAGCCGCATGGCCGGCAGCGAGAACGGCTCGCTGAAGACCATCGCCGAGCTGGAGGGGATGGCCGCCGCGATCGGCCGCCCCGCCCGTCAGCGCACCACCGAGTACGGCACGCCGTCGGCCGAGCGCCTGGCCACTGCGCGGTCGGAGGAGGGCCGCCGCGCGCTGACGCTGTCGATCACCCCGGTCTGAGGGAGGACCCCCTGCCCCACCGCTCCCGAGCACGCGGCGGGACCCTGCAGGGGCCGGGACGGGGCCGCCGGGAGCGGGATCAGCGGACGGTGGCCACCGGGCCGCGGGGCGCGGGGACGGCGAGCTGGGCCGGCGGCTGCTGCGCCGTGGCGGGCGCCGGCCGGCCGAACAGGTACCCCTGGGCGTGCGAGCAGGCCAGCCCGCGGAGCACCGACCGCTGCTGGTCGGTCGCCACGCCCTCGGCGACGACGTCCAGGTGCAGGCTGCGGGCCAGCCCGATGATCGAGGCGACCAGGGTCGTCGTCCGGCCGCCGGTGCCCAGGTCCTGCACGAAGCTGCGGTCGATCTTGACGATGTCCGCGGGCAGCCGGCGCAGGTAGGACAGGCTCGAGTAGCCGGTGCCGAAGTCGTCGATGGCGATGCGGACACCGAGTGCGCGCAGCGCCCGCAGCTGGCGCACGACCAGGTCGACGTCCCGGACGAGCACCCCCTCGGTCACCTCCAGCGTCAGCTGGCGGGCGGGCAGGCCGCTGGCCTCGAGCGCGGCGTGCACCGCCGTCACGACGTCGTCGTCGGCCAGCTGCCGGGGCGAGAGGTTGACCGCCATGCTGATCGGCCGCCCTGCCTGCACCGACCAGGCGGCTGCCTGGCGGGTGGCCTCGCCGAGCACCCACCGGCCGATCTCGACGATCTGCCCGCCCGCCTCGGCCAGCGGCACGAACTCGCTCGGGGAGACCAGCCCGCGGGGGGGTGCCAGCGCAGCAGCGCCTCGGAGCCGGTGGTGCCGCCGGACGCGAGGTCGATGGTCGGCTGGTAGTGCACCGCGAGCTGGCCGGCCGCGCGAGCCGCGGTGAGGTCCTCGAGCAGTTCGGCAGCACGCCGAGGGCTCCCGCCTGGGCGACGGCGGTCCAGACGAGGACGCGGTGCCGACGCCGCCAGACCTCGTTGGGCAGCCGTCGTCCCTCGGGCAGCAGGGCCGCCAGGCGGCGGGGCAGGAGGGCGGACGCCGTTGTCATCGTGGCGAAGGCGGCCCGGCTGCAGCGGTGCGCCGTGGGCCTCACCCGTTGTGGGGACGGCGGTCAGGCGGCGGCGCGCTCCTCCGGCAGGTCGTCCCCCTGCGGCAGCGGCAGGACCGGCGCGCGACGGCGGTGCCAGGGCAGCGTCCACCAGCTGCCGAGCAGCTCGTCGAACTCCGGCTCCAGCCGCGTCCAGCCGGCCCCGGGATAGGGCGTCAGCTCGCCGAACCACAGCTGCCCGGCGTGCTCGTAGAAGTCGACGCGCAGCATGTCGTAGCCCGCGGCCAGCGCCGCCGCGGCGGCGAGCATGTCCGCCAGTCGGTCCGGCGGCGCGGTGTCCGGCCCGCACCGGTAGCCGGCGGTCCACGGCAGCGGCTCCCAGTCGGGCGTGCGGAACCGGATCCGGTGGTCCGGCCCACGGGCGGTGTGCACCTCCACCACCCGCGGCACCCCGTCGAGGACGAGGACCTTCAGGTCCACCGGCACCTGGCCGGGCACCCCGACGAACTCCTCGACCAGCAGGCCCGGCCGTGCCCGCCGGTAGGCCCACTCCTCGCTGAGCCGCCAGTACCGCTCCTCCACCCACCCCGCCGTGCGCGCGGCGAGGTCGGCGGGATCGGCCGCTCCGGAGCCGACCAGCACCCGGCGGCAGGAGTGGACGGGCTTGAGCACCCAGTGCGCCGGCAGCTCCACCCCGGCGAGCCCGGCGACGTCCGTGCCGGCCCACAGGGTCCGCGGGATCCGCAGCCCTGAGGGCCCGCGCCGCCGCGCGTGCTCCTTCATCGCGAGCTTGTCGCAGGTGTGCGCCAGCAGGGCGCGGCGGTCGAAGCAGATGCGCCAGTTGAGCTTCTCGTTGAAGGTCCGGGGCCGCAGCAGCGGCGGGAACCGGCCGGTGACCTCCCGGTAGCGCCGCACCCGCCGCACCGGGGAGGGGACCAGGCGGGGCAGCAGCGGAGGCACCGCCCGACCTCACCAAAGGCCGCCGCACCCGGCAACGCGAGCCCCTCGACCCGGCAGCGGAGTGCGGAGACGCAGGTTTCCCGCGCCCGTGCCCTCCGGTACACCCCCGGGATGAGCCCGACGGTGGTGGTCGACCTGGACAAGGTGCTGCTCGGCGGGGACGCCTCGACGCTGTTCCTCTCCGGCCGGCTGCGCCAGTCGCCGCTGCGCGTCCTGCCCCTGCTGGTCCTCGCCCCCCTGCTGCTGGTCGGCGCCACGCTGCCCTGGACCCGTCCGCTGGCCGCCCGCCTCCTCACCCGCGTGACCGTCGGCCGGCAGCCGGCCGGCGACGTGGCCGCGGTCGCCGAGGCCTACCGGCACGCCCTGGCCCGCAGGCCGGAGGCCGCCGTCGCCGAGGCCGTCGCATGCGTGCGGCAGCACCAGCGGCAGGGCCACCGCGTCGTGGTGGCGACCGGCTGCGAGGAGACGATGGCCCGCGGGTTCCTCACCGCGCTCGGCCTGGGGGACGTCGACGTCGTCGGCTCGACCGGGTCGCTGTGGCCGCTGCGGGTGCGGCGCGTCATGGGCGAGACGAAGGTGGCGGCGCTGACCGACCGCGGCCACCCGCCACCGTGGGTGGCCGTCTACAGCGACAGTCCCTCGGACCTCCCGCTGTTCGCCGGCACCTCCCGCCCGGTGCTGGTCAATGCCGACGGGGACGCTGCCCGCGAGGTGACCCGCGTGCTGGGACGCCGTCCGGAGACCCGCACCTGGCGCTGAGGAGGCACGGTGACCGATCTGCAGGAACTCGCCGACCAGCTGCTGGCGCAGGCCGCCGCACCACCCGCACGCCGGGCCGCCCGGTCCCTGCCGCACCCCGCGGAGGGCCTGCGTCAGGCGGTGCTGGCACTGCTGGCCGGTGCGTCGCTCGCCGAGCACGAAGCGCCCGGAGCGGCCAGCCTGCTGGTGCTGCGCGGTTCGGCCCGGCTGGTGGCCGGCGACGACGTCCTGGAGCTCCGACCGCACCAGCTGGCGCCGATCCCGCCGCGCCGGCACGCCCTGACCGCCGACGAGGACGCCGTCGTCCTGCTGACCGTCGCCGTGCCCGAACGCGTGCCGAGCGCCGACTGACCCCGGTCTCGGGCTGCGGCACCCCGCCCGGTCCGGGTAGGCAGGACCCGTGCGAGCCATCACCTACACGCAGACCGGCGACGCGGACGTCCTCCAGCTCGTCGACCGCCCCACCCCCGAGCCCGGCCCCGGCGAGGTGCGGGTGCGGGTCGCCTTCTCCGGGGTCAACCCCACCGACTGGAAGAGCCGCAGCGGGGCGACCGGTGGCGCCGCGTTCGGCGCCGACGGGCAGATCCCCCACCAGGACGGCTCCGGCACCGTGGACGCCGTCGGCGAGGGGGTCGACCCGGTGCTGGTCGGTGAGCGGGTGTGGATCTGGGAGGCGGCCTGGCAGCGGCCGTTCGGCACCGCCGCCGAGTACACCGTCGTCCCGGCCCGGCACGTCGTGCTGCTCGGTCCCGCCCCGTCCTTCGAGCTGGGTGCGGCGCTGGGCATCCCGTTCCTCACCGCGCACCGCTGCCTGACCGTCGCCGAGTCGCTCCCCGATCGGCTGGGGCCCGGCTCCCTGACCGGGCACACCGTGCTCGTGCAGGGCGGCGCCGGCGCGGTCGGCAACGCCGCGATCCAGCTGGCGCGCTGGGCCGACGCCACCGTCATCGCCACGGTCAGCAGCCCCCGCAAGGCCCAGCTGGCCGCCGCGGCGGGGGCCAGCCACGTCGTCGACTACCGCGAGCAGGACGTCGTCGCCGAGGTCCGCCGCATCACCCCCAAGGGCGTCGACGCGGTCGTCGAGGTGGCCCCCGCGCAGAACGCCGCCGTCGACGCGCAGGTCGTCGGCCTGCACGGCGCGGTGGCGGTCTACGCCAACAACGGCGGCGACGAGGTGACCCTGCCGGTCCGCGCTCAGATGGGGCCCAACGTCCGCTGGCAGTTCGTCCTCGTCTACACCGAACCCGAGCGGGCCAAGGCGATCGCCGTCGAGGACGTGAACGCCGCCGTCCTCGACGGCGCCGTCCGGGTCGGGGAGGACGCCGGGCTGCCGCTGCACGTGTTCCCGCTCGCCGAAACCGCGCAGGCGCAGCGGGCCGTCGAGGAGGGCGCCGTCGGCAAGGTCCTCGTCGACGTCACCGCCTGAGCGGAGGAGCGGCCCACCCCACCCCTGCCGCGGCCCACCCCGCCCCTGCCGCGATCATGGAGCCGCGGGGACGACACGCCGACCCTCGCCCGCGTGTCACATCCCGGACTCCATGATCGCGGGGGGGGGCGCCTCGGCCCGGTCAGGCGACGCCGAGGTCGCGGGCGATGAGCATCCGCTGCACCTCGCTGGTCCCCTCGCCGATCTCCAGGATCTTCGCGTCGCGGTAGAAGCGGCCGACCGGGAACTCGTTCATGAAGCCGTAGCCGCCGTGCACCTGGGTGGCGTAGCGGGCGTTGTCCATCGCGATCTCCGAGCTGTAGAGCTTGGCGATCGCGGCCTCGCGCTTGAACGGCTCACCGCGCAGCATCTTCTCCGCCGCCCGGTAGTAGGCCAGCCGCGCGGTGGAGGCCCGCACCTCCATGTCGGCGATCATGAACTGGATCGCCTGGTTGCGGCCGATCGGCTGCCCGAACGCCTCCCGCTGCCCGGCGTACTTCACTGACTCGTCGACACACCCCTGCGCCAGACCCACCGCCAGCGCGGAGATGGCGATCCGGCCCTCGTCGAGGATCGACAGGAACTGCGCGTACCCGCGCCCCCGCTCGCCGACCAGGTTCTCCTCCGGCACGCGGCAGTCGCTGAAGGACAGCTCGCGGGTGTCCGAGGCGTTCCACCCGACCTTGGAGTACCGCTGGCCGACGGTGAACCCCGGCGTCCCGGAGGGGATGGCGATCGCCGAGATCTCCTTGCCGCCGTCCGGGCGGGTGCCGGTGACCGCGGTGACGGTCACCAGCTCGGTCAGCTCGGTGCCGGAGTTGGTGATGAACGCCTTGGAGCCGTTGAGCACCCAGTGCCCGTCCTCCAGGCGCGCGGTGGTGCGGGTGGCGCCGGCGTCCGAGCCGCCGCCGGGCTCGGTCAGCCCGAACGCGCCCAGCGCCTCCCCGGCGCACAGCCGGGGCAGCCAGCGCTGCTTCTGCTCCTCGGTGCCGAACCGGTGGAGCGGCATCGCGCCGAGCGAGACGCCGGCCTCGAGGGTGATCGCCACCGACGAGTCCACCCGCGCCAGCTCCTCCAGCGCCACGCACAGGTCGAAGTAGGTGCCCCCCGACCCGCCGTACTCCTCGGGGAACGGCAGCCCGAACAGGCCGAGCTCACCCATCTGCCGCACGATCGCGGTCGGGAACTCGTCGCGCTCGTAGAACTCCCCGATCTGCGGCGCGATCACGTCGTGCGCGAACTCGCGCACCACCTTGCGCAGGGCCTCGGTCTCCTCGTCGAGCCGGTAGTCCAGCACCGTCGGTCACTCCCCCTCGTCGGCGGCCGATGGGGTCACCACGGCCACCCGCTCGTCGAGCCGGACCGATCGGCCGGCCTCCACCGAGAGCTCGGCGACCGTCCCCGCGACGGGGGCGGTCAGCACGTGCTCCATCTTCATCGCCTCGACGACCAGCAGCGGGGTCCCCGCCTCCACCCGGTCGCCGAGCGCCACCTGCACCACGGTCACCGTCCCGGGCATGGGGGCGGTGACCACGCCGCCGTCAGCAGCACCCTCGGTCGCGGAGTGCAGCCGCTCGTGCTCGCGGAAGGCCGTCACCCGGCCGTTCGCGGCCAGCCAGACGTCCCCGCCGGCGTGGACGACGGCGTACCGCGACGTGACGCCGTCCAGGGTCACGGCGAGCTCGCCGCCGTCCCGTTCCGCCGACGCGGGCACCGGGTCGCCGTCCCCCACGCGGACCTCGGCGGCCGAGGCCCGCCCGCGGACCCGCACGGTCACCGGCTCACCCCCGGCGGCCTGCAGCCGGCGCACCGTCCAGGCGGGCTCACCGAGCCGCCAGCCGTCGGGGACGTCCCAGCGGTCCACCAGCGGTCCGGCCGGCTCGGCCTCCACCAGCAGTGCCAGGGCGGCCGCGGCGTACACCGACGGCGGCACCGGGTCGGCCGCGGTGAGCGCCTCCCCGCGCCGCTCGATGAGCCCGGTGTCCAGCCGGCCGGCCACCACGTCGGGGTCGGTGAGCAGCGCCCGCAGGAAGGCGGTGTTGGTCGGCACCCCGAGGACGGCGGTGTGCCCGAGCGCACCGACCAGCCGCGCCCGCGCGGTCTCCCGGTCGGGGCCGTACGCGACCACCTTGGCCAGCATCGGGTCGTAGTCGGTGCCGACGACCGAGCCGACGGCCAGCGAGCTGTCCAGCCGGATGCCGGCGCCGGCGGGCTCGCGCAGGCCCAGCACGGTGCCGGTCTGCGGGAGGAAGCCGCGGGCGGGGTCCTCGGCGTAGAGCCGGGCCTCGATCGCGTGCCCGTCGAGCCGGACGTCGTCCTGGCCGAACGGCAGCCGCTCCCCAGCCGCCACCCGCACCTGCAGCTCCACCAGGTCCAGGCCGCTGACCATCTCGGTGACCGGGTGCTCGACCTGCAGCCGGGTGTTCATCTCGAGGAAGAAGAAGTCGGTCGGCCGTTCGGCGTCGACGATGAACTCGACGGTGCCCGCGCTCGTGTAGCCGACCGCGCGGGCGGCCTCGACCGCGGCCTGCCCCATGGCCGACCGCTGCGCCGGGGACAGCAGCGGGGACGGCGCCTCCTCGACGACCTTCTGGTGCCGCCGCTGCAGGCTGCACTCGCGCTCCCCCAGGTGGACGACGGTGCCGTGCGCGTCACCGAGCACCTGCACCTCGATGTGCCGCGCCGAGCCGATGTAGCGCTCGACCAGCAGGGTGTCGTCGCCGAACGAGCCGCGGGCCTCCCGCCGGGCGGCGGCGATCGCGTCGCGCAGCTCGGCCTCCGACCGGACCACCCGCATGCCCTTGCCGCCCCCGCCGGCGCTCGGCTTGAGCAGCACCGGGAAGCCGGCCTCGACCGCGGCGGCGGCCACCGTGTCGTCGTCCATGCCCGGCTCGGTCCGGCCGGGGACGACGGGCACGCCGGCGGCCATCACGGTCCGCTTGGCCCGGATCTTGTCGCCCATCGCCTCGCTGGCCGCGACCGGCGGGCCGATGAAGACGATCCCCGCCTTCTCGCAGGCACGGGCGAACTCGACGTTCTCCGACAGGAAGCCGTAGCCCGGGTGCACGGCCTGCGCGCCGGCGCGGACGGCGGCGTCGAGCACCCGCTCGATGGACAGGTAGCTGTCGACGGCGGGAGCCGGGCCGATCGGGACGGCGACGTCGGCCTCCCGGACGTGCCGCGCCCCGGCGTCGGCCGCGCTGTACACGGCCACCGAGCGGATGCCCATGGCCCGCAGCGTGCGGATGACCCGGACGGCGATCTCACCGCGGTTCGCGACCACGACGGTGTCGAACACGTGCGCGGCCCTCACATCCGGAAGACGCCGTAGCCGACGTCCTCCAACGGCGCGTTGGCGCAGGCGGACAGGGCCAACCCCAGCACGGTGCGGGTCTGCGCGGGGTCGATCACGCCGTCGTCCCACAGCCGGGCGGTGGCGTAGTAGGGGTGCCCCTGGTGCTCGTACTGGTCGCGGATCGGCTCCTTGAACGCCTCCTCGTCCTCGGCCGGCCACTCCTCGCCTCGCGCCTCCAGCCCGTCGCGGCGCACCTGGGCGAGCACCGAGGCCGCCTGCTCCCCGCCCATCACCGAGATGCGGGCGTTGGGCCAGGTGAAGAGGAACCGGGGCGAGTAGGCCCGGCCGCACATCGAGTAGTTGCCCGCGCCGAACGAGCCGCCGATGACGACGGTCAGCTTGGGCACCCGGGCGCAGGCGACCGCGGTGACCATCTTGGCGCCGTGCTTGGCGATGCCCCCGGCCTCGTAGTCGCGGCCCACCATGAAGCCGGTGATGTTCTGCAGGAACAGCAGCGGGGTGCTCCGGCGGTCGCACAGCTCGATGAAGTGCGCACCCTTGAGCGCCGACTCGCTGAACAGGACCCCGTTGTTGGCGATGATCCCGACCGGGTGGCCGTGCAGCCGCGCGAAGCCGGTGACCAGCGTCTGCCCGTAGAGCGGCTTGAACTCGGCGAACCGGCTGCCGTCGACCAGCCGGGCGATCACCTCGCGCACGTCGTAGGGGGTGCGCGGGTCCGGCGGCACCACCTCGTAGACCGACTCCGGCGGGTACAGCGGTTCGCAGGCCGGCTCGACGTCCCAGGGGCGCGGGCTGCGCGGGCCCAGGGTGGCGACGATCTGCCGCACGAGCTGCAGCGCGTGGGCGTCGTCCTCGGCCAGGTGGTCGGTGACCCCGCTGACCCGGCTGTGCAGGTCGCCGCCGCCGAGCTCCTCGGCGGTCACCACCTCGCCGGTCGCGGCCTTCACCAGCGGCGGGCCGCCGAGGAAGATCGTGCCCTGCTCCCGGACGATGACCGCCTCGTCGCTCATCGCCGGCACGTAGGCACCGCCGGCGGTGCAGGACCCGAGGACGGCGGCGATCTGCGGGATGCCGGCCTTGGACATGGTGGCCTGGTTGTAGAAGATCCGACCGAAGTGCTCGCGGTCGGGGAAGACCTCGTCCTGCATCGGCAGGAAGGCCCCGCCGGAGTCGACCAGGTAGACGCAGGGCAGCCGGTTGTGCAGCGCCACCTCCTGTGCCCGCAGGTGCTTCTTCACCGTCATCGGGTAGTAGGTGCCGCCCTTGACGGTGGCGTCGTTGGCGACGACGACGCACTCGCGCCCGGAGACCCGCCCGATGCCGGTGATGATCCCGGCGGCCGGGGCCTCGCCGTCGTAGAGGCCGTGGGCGGCCAGCGGGGACAGCTCGAGGAAGGGGCTGCCCGGGTCGAGCAGCGCGTCCACCCGCTCGCGCGGCAGCAGCTTGCCGCGGGCGACGTGCCGCTCCCGGGCGCGCTCACCCCCGCCCAGGGCCACGGTGCGCAGCTGCCCGGCCAGGTCCGCGACCAGCGCGGCGTGGGCCGCGGCGTTGCGGGCGGCGGCCTCCCCGTCGGCGGTCGGTGTGCGGGAGAGCACAGGTGCGTCCACGGCGGCGATGTTAACGACGGTTCACGCGAACGGTCAACGAGCGTTAACATCCCTCCCGTGACCGAGGTGGACACCGCGCTGCACTCCGACGCGGCGCGCCCGTCCCGGCGCGAGCAGATCCTGCGGGCGGCCGCCCAGCTGTTCGCCGAGCGCGGTGCCCGGGCTGTCGGCGTCGACGACGTCGGCGCGGCGGTGGGCGTCACCGGGCCGGCGATCTACCGGCACTTCGCCAGCAAGGACGCGATGCTCGCCGAGATGCTGCTGCGGATCAGCGAGCGGCTGCTGGCCGGCGGCACCGAGCGGGTGGCCGCCGCCGGGGACGACCCGCTCGCCCAGCTGCGGACGCTGATCGCCTTCCAGGTCGACTTCGCCCTCGACAACCCCGCGCTGATCACGGTGCACGACCGGGACCTCGGCACGCTGCCCGACGACGAGGCCGCACAGGTGCGCCGCCTGCAGCGCCGCTACGTGGAGGTGTGGGTCGGCGTCCTGGGCCGGCTGCACCCGCAGGCGGACGCCGCGACGAGCCGGGCACGGGCGCACGCGGTGTTCGGGCTGGTCAACTCCACCCCGCACAGCGCCGGGCGCGTGCCGCGGACCCAGATGGCCGCCCTGCTCGCGACGATGGCCGAGGCCGCCGCCACCGCCTGAGAGGGAGGACCCCGTCCTCCCCACCCCTCCCACGCCCGGGCGGTGCGCTGGACGGGGCCTCAGGCGGTCGGGTCGGGCATCGGCAGCGTCAGCGCCGACGACGCCACGACGTCGAGGTCCTCGGCGCTGCCCTTCGTGCCGCCGCCGGCCCACGCGGTCTCGATGATGGTCACGGTGCTGCCGGACACCGCGCTGGCGTACTCCGCCTTCGACAGCTGGTCGGGACCACCGTCGTAACGGACCCCCTCGCGCAGCAGGTCGCTGACGTTGCCGCTGCCGTTGCGGTCGGCCAGCGCCCGCAGCGCCCGCGCGGCCGCGGAGTCGCCCATGTCGACCACCGAGACCGACACGACGACCGGCCGCCCGTCGACGTCGGTCGAGTAGAGCGCCCGCCCCAGGCCGGCGCAGTCGGTGTCGGCGAAGAAGTCGGCCACCGCCCCGTAGGCGTTGCCCGCGCACGTGTCGTCGACCCGCACGCCGCGGACGACGAACGTCCGGCCGTCCACCACCTCGCGGTCGCCGGTCGCGGGCCCCGGCGCCACCTCCGCCGGTGCGGTGGTGTCCCCCGCCTCCGACGTCCCCGTGCCGGCCGACGCGCGGTCGTCGTCGTTGCCGCCGAACAGCAGCGCCGCGCCGATCCCGAGGACGACGACCAGCAGCAGGGCCGCAGACACCAGCACCGCGGTCCGCCGCGCGGACCGCGGGCGCTGCCGGGGCCCGACCAGCGGGACGCCGTCGGCCAGCGGCGGCCGGGCGGCCGGGGGTGCGGCGACCGGCGCGGCGGGCTCCGCGGCCCTCGTGCGCTCCTCCGGCTCGGCGCCGGCGAACAGGCCGCCGATGCCGCCGGTCTCGTCGGCCGTCACGCCGACGGTCGGGCCGACGAGGGTGTCCATCGGACGGGCCCGGGACGCCCCGTCGGCGGGCTCCGCCGGTGCCGCGGGCGCGACGGGAGCGGGAGTGTGGGCCACCGCGGCGTCCCCGGCCGCCGCGGCGCGGGCGGCGGCCTCCTCGTCGGCGCGGATGGCGGCGGCGGCCACCGCGGCCGCGGCCGCGGGGTCGACCAGCGGCCGGCTGGGCGGTGCTGGTGCCGGTGCCGGTGCCGGGGATGGTGAGGGTGCCGGGGCGGGCGCAGCGGGAGCGGCGGCCGCAGCCGGGCTCCGGGGGGCAGCCGTCATCGCGGCGGGGGCCAGCAGCTCGGGGGTGCGCAGCACGTACGGCGAGTACGGGAAACCCTCACCGTTGAGCTCCTGCACCGTGGGAGCGCGGCCGGCCAGGCCCAGCGCCTCGAGGGCCGCGCGGACGTCGGCGGTGGTCCACAGCCGGGGGTTGTCCACGCCGGTGTAGCGCGCGACGCGGGCGATGCCCAGCAGCAACGAGCGCGGGTCGGCCAGGGCGACCTGGTCGCCCTCGCCCAGATCGCCGTCCGCGGGCACCAGGCCGGCGAGGTCGCCGACCAGCACGGTGAGCCGGGCGATCCGGCCGGGCTCGAGCCCGGCCCGCCGCAGCCGGACGGCGGCGTCCATGCCGGCGCGCATGAGCCCGTCCAGGGGCGAGGAGCCGCCCCCGGACAGCTGGAGCACGTCGCCGGGCCTGCCTGGCTCGCTCCCGATCGTCCAGGCACCCTCCGGCGACGCGGTCACCACGCCGCTCTGGCGGACCACCTCGACGACCCGGACGACCGCCAGCCCCTCGGGCACGAACAGGACCGCGTCGGAGAGCCGCCGCTCCATCGGCCCGTCGACGACCGGGATGGAGGCCACGACCGCCCCCCGGACCGCGCTGCCGGTGTCCCAGCGGGTCAGCTCGGCGAAAAGCGCACGCTCCCCCGCCGTCTGCAGCGGCATGGGGGTGAGGGGCAGCACGTCGTCCTCCGAGCGGGTCTGGCGGGCGGGGCGGCAGGGAGCCGCGCCAGCGCTGGGGCCGGGGCACGGGGATCGACGGCGATCCGCCCCCGGCGGAGCTCTGTCATCCGAACGTTACGTCATGTGACGCGGAGGGCCGGAGCCCTCAGCGGGTCGGCGCGCCGCCTGCGGCCGCGCCCACCACCGGGTTCGCCGCGTCCTCGCGGCCGGGTTCGACCGGGCGCGCCCAGGCGGCCAGCCACCGGCTGCGGCCCACCGCGTCGACCGCCGTCCAGAGGGCGGTGAAGACGACACCGGTCAGGAGCACCACCTCCGGATCCCAGTTCCAGGGCGGCAGGAAGCCGATCGCGTCCTGGGCGGCACCGGCGGCGTAGAAGGCCGTGGCGACCAGGGGCCCGGCCACCCAGCCCGGCAGCCGCAGGGTCACCGCGAGGTCGATCGCGACCGCCCCGGCCAGCAGCGCCAGCGGGAGCACCGACGGCGGGAAGTCCAGCGCGACCAGGCCCAGCCACATGACGCCGCGGTAGGCGAGGTAGGTGGCCGCGACGGCGGTCGCCGTCCAGCGCAGGCCGACCAGCTTCCGGGCCACCGCGAGCGCGAGCAGGCCGGCGCAGAGCATCCAGGCCGGGTGCACCCAGGAGGGCACCGGCAGCATGAACATCGTCGGCGTCTGCCCCTGGGAGGCGGCGAAGTCCAGCAGCTGCGGCTCGGCCGTCGTCCGGCCGGCCTCGTAGGCCTGCAGCGACAGGACGCCGTACTCCTGGTGCTGGTTGGGGAAGACGACGTTCTCGACGAAGAACAGCCAGAGCCCCAGCGAGACGAGGTCGCGGGTGCGGCCGGGCGCGGCGTACAGCCACCAGCCGCGGATCGCCCCGGCCAGCATGATCGCCGTCCCGATGTAGAGCAGCGCGTGGCTGGGGCTCCAGCTGGTGATGTCCAGGCCGTTGATGCGGTGGTTGAGGATGTCGATGGGGATGGCGACCAGGAAGGTGGCGATGCCCCCCTGCATCAGGCGCAGCGCCCGGCGGTCGACGCCGTAGCCGGTGTAGCTGTGGAAGACCACCAGCGCGACCACCACCGCGGTGCCGGCGGAGTTGAGCAGGTGCGGCGGGGCCAGGTCGTCGCGCAGCCACTTGAAGTGCCAGGAGACGTCCCAGGAGGAGCCGAGCATCTTCAGGAGGAACGCGCCCAGCCACGCCGTGTAGATCCAGCGCAGCTCCTGCGGCGCCGTGGGCCGGCCGGGCCGCCCGGGGGTCGCGTAGGCCGCCCAGAGCCAGCGCAGCGTGGCCAGGGGGTGCCGGAGAGCGGCGGCGAGGGTCCCCGGAGCCGGGGGGACCGCTCGGTCGGTCGCGGCAGGTGCGGCGGCAGCGGGCACGGCGGAACTCCTGGTCTCGGAACGGATCGCCGCCGAGCCTAGTGGTGGAACGGCCCTCCACCCGCCCCTCGAGTGGCACCGGTGTGGCGGGTGCGCTATGCAGCCGACACGCGGGGCGGTCGTGGTGGGCGGGACGTAGGGTCGTCGGACGTGGCGGACAGCGCGGGACACCTGGTCTGGATCGACTGCGAGATGACCGGGCTGGACCTGACCCGGGACAAGCTCATCGAGGTCGCGGTGCTGGTCACCGACTCCGAGCTCAACGTCCTCGACCCCGGGCTGGACCTGGTCATCTCCGCGTCGGACGCCGACCTCGCCGGCATGGCCGACGTGGTGACCGAGATGCACGCCAAGTCCGGACTCACCGAGGCCGTGCGCGCCGCGACGCTCACCGTCGCCGAGGCCGAGCAGCAGCTGCTCGCCTACGTCCGGCGCTTCGTCCCCGAGCGGCGGACCGCACCGCTGTGCGGCAACTCGATCGGCACCGACCGCGGGTTCCTCGCGCGCGACATGCCCGAGCTCGACGACCACCTGCACTACCGGATGATCGACGTCTCCTCGATCAAGGAGCTCGCCCGCCGCTGGTTCCCGCGGGTGTACTTCGCCCAGCCGCAGAAGGGGCTGGCCCACCGCGCGCTGGCCGACATCATCGAGTCGGTCCGGGAGCTGGCCTACTACCGCAGGACGCTGTTCGTGGACGGTTCCGGCCCCTCGACGGCCGAGGCGCAGGCCGCCTCCGCGCAGGTCACCGAGTCCTTCGCGGCGATCTTCGCCGCCGAGGACGCCGGTGAGCCGGGCACCACACCCCCGGCCGCGTCGGAGGCCTGAGCCGCCCGGTATCGTTGTCCCGGTGCCCCGACCTGGTCGGGGTCACGGTGGGTGTAGCTCAGCTGGTAGAGCACCAGGTTGTGATCCTGGGTGTCGCGGGTTCGAGCCCCGTCACTCACCCTCCGCGGAGAGGCCCCGGTCAGGGAACTGGCCGGGGCCTCTCGCCGCTGGGGCCAGCCGCTGGCACCGGCGTCCTCGTCGCTCCCGACCGCCGGGGCGGCGGCCTCTGAACCACCGCGACGCGAGACGGCTAGCCTGCCCCCATGCCGTTGATCTTCCACTGGGGCGGCCCTCGGCACGGCGAGATCGACGACGTGCCCGCCGAGCAGCTGGCCTCCTCGGTGCTGGTCTACGACGGACCCCGCTGGTTCGGCGTCTACCAGCGGTTCGAGCCGGTGCAGGAGCAGAAGACCCCGCAGGGTCCGGCCGAGGTCTGGGTCGTCCGCGAGTAGCCGCTCGCACCGCACTCCACCGCGCGGTCCGGGCGCTCAGTCCCAGCGGCGGTCCCCGCCGGGCACCGCGCCGGTGTCGGTGAGCTCGCGGGCGATGTCGACCAGCTTCCGGTTCAACTGCTGGGAGGCCCGGGCGAGCACCCCGAACGCCTGGTCGGCGGTGAGCCTGTGCCGCTCCATGAGGATGCCCTTGGCCTGCCCGATCACGTCCCGGTTGGTCATCCCGGCGCGCAGGTTCTGCTCGTGCTCGGCGCCGGCCAGCGCCACGGCGGCGTGCGCGGCGAAGACCAGCCCGACGTCCTGGCTCTCGTCGTCGAAGGCGTCGGGTTCGGAGGAGTACGTGTTCAGCGCCCCCAGTCGGTCGCCGTGGACGAACAACTGGAAGCACAGCATGCTGCGCACCCCCAGGTCGGCAGCCTGCCGGGCGAACTCCGGCCAGCGCTCGTCGGTGCCGACGTCGTCGACGCGGACGACCTCCTCCTCCCAGACCGCATCCAGGCACGGGCCCTGCCCGAGGCGCTGCTGCAGGGCGTCGACCTGCCGCGGCAGGTCGCCGGTCGGCGCGCGGGACTCGACCCGCGACCGGCCGATCACGTAGCTGATCCCGCACTCGTCGGCGTTCGGCACGGTCCTGACGGCCGCGGCGGTGATCGCCTGCAGCGTCGCCTCGACGTCGCCGTGGGACTCTTGGAGCTGCCGGGCGACGCGGGTCATCACGGCGCCCAGGTGCTCGGGCGCGCCGTCTCCACCCACCGCCGCGTCCCCGGGCGCAGTCATGCCGCGGAACCTACCGCGCGGCACGACCGTCGGTGGGCGAACCGAGAGTGGTGCGCTCGTCACCGGACTCCTCGTCCGTCCGGCGGCCGCACCCCCCTAGTTCGGGGACCCGACACCCCCTCGACTCGGGATCCGCGGGCGGCCGCGACCGGTCAGGGTCGGTCCAGCGGTCGCGGCGCGGCCGTCCGGGACGACGGACGGCCACGCGTCGTCGGCAGGGAGCCCAGGACCGCGCAGGACCCGGGAGCCGCGATGCCCAGCTCGTCCCTTCCCCGTCGCACCCACCGCGGCGCCGTCGCGACGGTGGTGGCCGGCACCGCCCTCGCCCTGATCGGCCAGGACCTGCTCGGCGCCACGCCGGCCCGGGCGTCCCTGACCGGCCCGGGCGTGGACGAGGGCGAGCACGTCACCGTCTCCGCCGCCGCGGACGCCGTGGCCGTGTCCGGGTACCCCGAGGGGACACCGCTGGTCGTGGAGGTGCTGCGCCGGGACCCGGCCACCGGCGGGGACCTCGTCCTCGGGCGGGCGAGCGGGCCGGCCCGTCTCCTCGCGGGGGGCACCGGGCTGGCCGTCAACCGCGGGCCGGCGGGCGCCGCTGCGCAGCCGGGCGACTGCTGGGACGTGCAGACCCCGGACATCCGCCCCGGCGACCGGGTCGTCGTCACCACGCCGGACGACGTCGACGAGGTCACCGTCGACGACCTGCGGTGGACCGGCACCCCGTTCCTGGACCCGGTCACCGGCGACGTGCTCGTGTCCGGCGTGGCCCGGTACGCCGACGGTGAGCCGATCCCGGTCGCCGAGCTCACGGCCGACCAGTTCCACAACGACACGGGCGGGTACCGGATCGACCCGGACGAGGTGGCCGCCACCGATCCGGACGGCGGCTTCCAGATCCGCTACCGGACGCCGTTCACCGGCTCGCGCAACGACGAGGACCTCGCGCTGGAGCAGCGGCGGGCGGTGCTGCTCGGCAACGGCCACGGCGTCGGTCACGACCAGTACGCCGAGATCCCGTCCGCCGGGACCGCAACCGACCTCCCGCCGGTCGAGGGAACGGCCGACGGGGCGCCGGTCGAGACGCCGCCCGACGAGCCGTCGTCTCCCGAGGACCCGCCGTCGCCCGAGGAGCCGGCGTCGTCCGAGGAGCCGGCGTCCGACGCGACTGCACCGCCTGACGCGGCAGCCTCGCCCGGCGAGACGGCATCGCCCGACGAGACGGCATCGCCCGACGAGACGGCACCACCCGACGAGCTGCAGCCGGTCGCGACCATGCACGTCAGCGGGCCGGCCGAGACCCCCGGTCCGGCCGAGGGGTGCGAGGGCTCCCCGGCCGGCGGCGACACCCCGCCGCCGGACGGCGGGACCACCCCCCTGCCGGACGGCGACACGCCCGCGCCGACGGAAACGGACACCGACTCCTCCGAGGGCGCCACGGACACCCCCACGCCGGCGGACCCCGGGACCGACCCCACCGACGGCGTCACCGACACCCCCACGCCCGCGGACACGGACACCGGCACCCCCGCGCCGGCGGACACGGCTGCCGCGCCGGCGGCTCCGGAGCCCGAGGAGCCGGCCGAGACCGTCCCCTCGCAGGCCGCGGACACGGCGGCCCCGGAGCCCGAGGAGCCGGCCGAGACCGTCCCCTCGCAGTCCCCGGACACGGCGGCCCCGGAGCCCGGGGAGCCGGGCGAGACCGTCCCCTCGCAGGCCGCGGACACGGCGGCCCCGGTGGCGACCGCGACCGCCCCCGCGTCCGGGGTCACCGGCGTGCCCCTGGACGCACCGGTCACCGCGACGTTCGGCGAGCCGGTCAGCGGGGTCGACGGCACGACCCTCACCCTCACCGGTCCGGACGGCGCGGTGCCGGCGACGGTCACCTACGACCCGGCCACGCGGGTGGCGACCCTCGACCCGGAGGACCTGCTCGCCCCCGAGGCCACCCTCGTGGCGACCGTGGCCGAGGGGATCCGCGACGCGGCCGGCAACGCCCTGGCCCGGTCCTCGTGGACCTTCACCACCGGGCCGGCACCCGACACCACCGTCCCGGCCGTCACCGGGTCCACGCCCACCGACGGCCGGACCGGCGTGCCGCGGGACGCGACGGTCACGGCCACGTTCAGCGAGCCGGTCACCGGTGTCGACCCGACGACCCTGGTGCTGCGCCCGGACGGCGGGGGCGCCGCCGTCCCCGCCGCGGTCCGGTACGACAGCGCCACCCGCGCAGCGGTCCTCGTCCCGACGGCGGAGCTGGCCGCGGGCACCCGGTACACGGCCGGCCTCGGCGGTGAGGTCCGGGACCCGGCGGGCAACCTGCTGGCCCCGGTGTCCTGGTCGTTCACGACCGCCGCGGCGCCGACCGTGGACACCGCCACCCCCACGATCAGCGCCCGGACCCCGGCACCCGGGGCCACCGGGGCGCCCCGCGAGGACGACGTCCGGATCACGTTCGACGAGCCGGTCAGCGGGGTCAGCGCCACCACGGTCGGCCTGCGGGCCGCGGGCGTCGGCGCCGTGCGGGCCTCGGTCCGCTACGACGTGCGCACCCGGGTGGCGACCCTGGACCCGGCCGCGCCGCTCGCCGCCGGCACCACGTACGCGGTGAGTGTCACCGACGGGGTCCGCGACGCGGCCGGCCACCCGCTGACCGCCACGACGTGGAGCTTCACCACCGAGGGCCCTCCGCCGCCGGACCGGGTGCGCCCGACCCTCACCGGGCAGAGCGCGGCGTCCGGCGCCACCGGGGTCGCCCCCGACGCGCTCGTCGGCCTCGTGTTCAGCGAGCCGGTCACCGGCCTCACCGGCTCCTCGGTGAGCCTGCGGTCGGCCAGCGGCCGGGCCGTGCCCGCCGAGCTGAGGATCGACCCGGCCACGGCCTCGGTCGCCCTCGACCCCACCGTCGACCTCTCCCCGGGCACCCGCTACACGGTGTCGGTCACCACCGGGGTGCGGGACGCCGCCGGCAACCGCTTCCCCGGGGCCTCGTGGAGCTTCACGACGGCCGCGGGCCCGGACACCACACCGCCGGGCGCCCTCGCGGTGACGTCGGCGTCGTCCCCTCCGGGCCGGTGACCGCGGCACCGTCCCGTGCCGGGTGGGACGGCTGTGGCGGGTGCGCCGAACACGCCCGCCGGGGTGCTGGTCGGCCCCGGCGGGCGGAACGACGCTGGGGCCATGACTCTCGCCTACTCCTACGGGACCGCTCACGCCGTCGTGATGGTCGGCTCGGTGGGCAGCCCCGAGGGCCTGCAGCCCCGGCAGATCGGGCCGGCGCACGCCACGATCGGCCGGGTCACCGGCCGCAGCCGCAAGGCGTTGTGCGGCGCCTACGTCGCGGTCGACGAGCAGACCGTGTGGCCACCGGAGGGCTACGAGCACTCCCAGCTGTGCGCCGAGTGCGCCACCCTGGCCGCGCTCTGAGCCTGCCGGCCGGGCGCCCGGGTCAGCCGCCGGCCACCGACGGCAGCACCTGGACGACGGCGCCGTCGGGCACCGGCGCGCCCAGCCCGCCGGCGAACCGGACGTCGTCGCCGTCGACGTAGACGTAGACGAACCGCCGGATCCCGCCCGCCTCGTCGCGGATGCGGCGGTCCAGCAGCGGGTGGTCGGCGGCGAGCGTGTCCAGCACCTCCCGGAGGGTGCCGCCGCCCGGTTCCAGCTGCAGGTGCTTGGCCCCACCGGCGAGGTCGGCCAGCACGCCGGGCAGCACCACCTCGACGCTCATCCGTCGATCCGCGCCGCGCGGACCACCAGCACGTCGGGCAGGTGGTCGGCCACCAGGGTGAAGGTGTCGCCCTCGTCGGAGCTCGCGTAGACGCAGCCGTCCCGCGTGCCGACGTAGAGCCCGGTCGGGTCGGCCGTGTCGGCGCAGAACCCGTCGCGCATCACCGCGGCCCAGGAGCGGTCGGGCAGCCCCTCTCCGAGCTCGGTCCAGGTCTCGCCGGCGTCCCGGGTGCGGTGCACCCGCAACCGGCCCCCGGGTGGGACCCGCTGCATGTCCGCGACCAGCGGCACCACCCACGCCGTCCCGGGCGTGGACGGCGAGGCGACGATCGGGAACCCGAAGTCGGCCGGGAGGCCACCGGCGATCGACGTCCAGGCCCTCCCTGCGTCGTCGGTGCGGAAGACGCCGAAGTGGTTCTGCGCGTACATGCGGTCCGGGCCGGCCGCGTCGACGGCGACCTTGTGCACGCACTGGCCGTACTCCGGCGGGGGCTCGGGCAGGAAGACGGCGCTGATCCCGGAGTTGCGCGGCGTCCACCCGTTCCCGCCGTCCTCGCTGACGTAGACCCCGCCCGTGCTCATCGCGACGGTCACCCGGTCCGACGCCGGGTCGGGCAGCACGGTGTGCACCGCCCCTCCCCCGCCCCCGGGCTCCCAGGTCGGTCGGTGCGGGTGGTCCCACAGGCCGCGGACCAGCTCGAACGTGCAGCCTCCGTCGGTGCTGCGCCACAGCGAGTGCGGCTCGCACCCGGCCCACACGACGTCGGGCCGATCGGGGCTGTCGGGACGCAGCTGCCAGACGCGGGCGAGGGCGGCGCCGGTGTCCTCGGGGAAGCGGATGGCGCCGGCCTCGGTCTCCTGCCAGCTCGCGCCCAGGTCGTCGGACCGCATGACCGTGGGCCCCCAGTGCCCGTACTGGATGCCTGCGAGGACCCGTGGCGTGGGTCGGCGGGTGTCGATCGACACCGCGGCGACCTCCTGGGCGAGCAGGTGCGGCTCCCCCAGCGTCCAGGTGCGGCGGTCGTCGTCGCTGCGGGCCAACCACAGGCCCTTGCGCGTACCGATGGCGAGCAGGTCGGTCATGGCGCCCTCCGGGTCGACGGCAGGGCGCAGAGATCGCCCCTCGGACGTGGAGACCGTCCGAGGGGCGAGAACTCAGCGGCGGGTCGCGCCGCCCGCGGGCTGGTCGGGGCCGGCGGTCTGGCCGCCGGCGTAGCGGCCGTCGGCGGGCGTGCCGTCGGCGGAGGTGCCGTCGGCGTGCCGACCGTGGTGGTCGCCGCGACCGTGCTGCTCGGCGAGCCCGGGCGCGAGCTTCTCGGCCTTGGCGCGCAGCTGGTCGGCGGCCGAGGCGTGCTCCTGGGCCTGCGCCGCGCGCTGCTGCGCCTCCTGCTCGGCCAGCCGGGTCCGCTCCTCGACCTCCGCCCGCTCCCGCCGGGCGCGGGCGGCCTGCTCCTCGGCGGCGGCCCGCTCCTTCTCCGCCTGGGCGCCGCGCAGCTGGGCCTCGCGCAGGTGCTCACGCGCCTGCTCGCGCTTCTTCGCGCCGTTGATCCGGTTGCGCTTGGCCAGGGTGAGGGCCAGCAGTGCGAGCAGCACCACCGCCACCACGACGATGAGCACGATCACCCAGGTGTCCACGGCCATCTCCTCCACTCGGGACCGGGGTGATCGATTCCCCTCCGGCCGGTCGCGGAAACGCCGAGGCGCAGGTCAGCTCACGTGAGCGCGCTGCCGGCCTGCCACTCCTCCCACGGGATGGTCCAGTCGTAGATGTCGGAGCGCAGCGTGCCCGCGCTGGAGCCGCGGATCTCCACGACGTCGCCGGGCTGCGAGAAGTCGAAGAACCAGGCGGCCCGGTCGGTGGAGAGGTTGATGCAGCCGTGGGAGACGTTCTCCCGCCCCTGCTGGGCCACCGACCACGGCGCGGCGTGCACGAACTCGCCGCTGTCGGAGATGCGGACGGCGTACTCCACGGGCGTCCGGTAGCCGCCGGGGCTGTCGACCGGAACGCCGTAGGTGCTGGAGTCCATGACCCGGTTGCGGTTGAGCTCGGTCACCACGTGCGCCCCGTTGTAGCTCGGGTTGTCCGGGCTGCCGGCGCTCATCGGCCAGGTCTGCACCAGCTGGTCGCCGTCGTAGACCTCCATGGTGTGCGTCGACGCGTCGGCGATCGAGACGTGCCGCTCCCCGATGCGGAAGGAGACGGTGCGGTCCTTCTCCCCCCACACGCCGTTGCCGAAGTCGACGCCGTAGAGGTCGGCCTCGAGCGTGACGTCGGTGTTCTCCGGCCAGTACTGGGACGGCCGGAAGTGCACCTCGGTGTCGCTGAACCAGTTCCAGACGCCGTCGGTGGGCGTGGAGCTGGTCACCTGGAGGTGGCTCTCGACGGCCGCCTTGTCGGTGACGGGCTCGTCGAAGTAGACGCGGATCGGCATGCCGACGCCGACCGTCTGCCCGTCCAGCGGCCCGATGGACGGCGTGGTGACCGTGCCCGGGTCGACGGTGGTGAACGTGGTGGAGGCCTCCACCGGCTGCTCGTCCGCGCCCTCGGCGGTCGCGGTCAGGGTGTAGCTGGCGGCGTAGGCCAGCGGGGTGTCCGGCGTCCAGACGTCGGTGGCCGGGTCGTCCGGCGAGTCCGCGACCGACCCGGTCACCGCCGCGCCGCCCCCGTCGACGACGGTGACGTCGGTGAGCTCGCCGTCTGTGACGGAGATCTCCAGCGGAACGGTCGGCGAGACGTCGGCCGAGCCGTCGGCCGGGGACACCTCGACCGTGGCCGGCGGGGCCGGCGCGGCCGTCGCGGTGGGCGCGGCGCTCGCCGACCCGCCGCCGTCGCTGCCCTGGCACCCGGTCAGCAGGGCCAGTGCCCCCGCCGTGACCAGCGCGGCCGTCCGTCGCATGCGTGTCCCTCTCCCTCGTCGGCAGCCGTCCCCCGCCCCGGCCGCCTGCACCGTCGTCCCAGTGTCCATGCCGGAACCGGAACGGGGGCGGACGCCGGGCCGGGGACCACCCCGACGGCACCTGCGACGGCGCTGGTATCGTTTCCCCTCGTTGCCGGCCGAGCCGGACGACACGCGCCATTAGCTCAATTGGCAGAGCAGCTGACTCTTAATCAGCGGGTTCGGGGTTCGAGTCCCTGATGGCGCACCTGGATCGACCAGCGGCTCCGCCCTCCGGGGCGGGGCCGCTTCGTCGTCTCCGGGGTCGTGTGAGCGTCCCCGCGGGAACGCCTCCCCCTCCGGGCGGCCGGTGGGCAGGATGACCGGACCACCGGCCGGTAGCAAGCGGGAGGTCGCGGACCCGTGCTCCTCGTGCAGCACCGCGTGCCGCCGCCGCTGCGGCCCTTCGTCGCCGAGGCGCACGGCTACCGGGTCGAGGCCAACCCGACCGGGGTGCACCGCGGGCTGCCGTCCCGCCACCTGACGCTGGTCGTCGAGCTGGCCGCGCCGTTGCGGCTCACCGGCCTCGGGGGCGCGGTCGCCGCCCACGCCGTGGTCGGGGGCCTGCACACCCGGCCCGCGCTGATCGACGCGAGCCGCCCGCAGGACGGACTGCAGTACGGGCTCACCCCGCTCGGGGCGAGCGCCCTGCTCGGCCTGCCCGCGGGCGAGCTCGGCGAGCGCGCGGTCGACCTGGGCGACGTCCTCGGTCGCGCCGCCGCCGAACGGCTGGTGGACCAGCTCGCCGAGGCCCCCGGCTGGGCCGAGCGGTTCGCCCGGCTCGACGCCGCGTTGCTGGACCGGCTCGACGGCACTCCCGACCCGGTCCCGCCGGAGGTGCGGGAGACCTGGCGGCTGCTGCACCGCAGTTCCGGCCGCTGCCGGGTCGAGGACCTCGCCGCGTCGGTCGGGTGGAGCCGGCGGCACCTCACCGAGCGGTTCCGGCTCGCGACCGGGCTCACCCCCAAGCAGGTCGCGCGGATCGCCCGCTTCGAGACCGCCCGGCGACTGCTGGTCGCTCCCGGGCGCCCGTCCCTGGCCGAGGTCGCCGCGCGCTGCGGGTTCGCCGACCAGCCGCACCTGGCCCGCGAGTGGCGGGCGCTGGCCGGGTGCAGCGTGGGCACCTGGCTGCGCGAGGAGCTCCCATTCGTCCAAGACACCGGTGCCGCCGCGGAGGCACCCTCCCGGACATGACCACCGAGATCCCCACCGCACCCGCCCAGTCCACCGGCACCGACCGTCCCGCCCCCACCGTCTGGCCCAGCGTCGGCTTCACCGACGTCGACGCCGGCATCCGCTTCCTCACCGAGGGGCTCGGCTTCGTGGTCACGGCCTGCCACCGCAGCGAGGACGGGACCGTCGAGCACGCCGAGGCCCGCTGGCCCGACGGCGGCGGCGTCATGTTCGGCAGCCGCGGCAAGCCCGGGGACTGGGGCGGCCTCGGTCCGCAGGGCGTCTACGTCGTCGCGGCCGACCCGGCCACCGTCGACGCGGTCTGGCAACGGGTCCGCGGGATGGACGGCGTCGAGGTCCTGCGCGAGTTGCACGACACCGACTACGGGTCCCACCAGTTCGACGTCCGCGACGCCGACGGCAACCTCTGGACGCTCGGCACCTACCGCGGCGCCTGACCGGCCGGACCCGCGTCCCGGCCTCCCGGCGGCGGCGACCCCCGGAACACCAGCCAGACCAGGGTCCCCTGCCACAGGAGGAAGCCGGCGAGGGCGGCCAGCCACTCGGCCGGGCCCATCGCGGCGAGCGTCCTCCGCGGGAGCACCGCCACCGAGCACAGCGCCGCGACGCCGGCCAGCCACACGGCGAGGGCCGCCCAGCGGTAGCACGGCGCCCGGCTGGGGCGGACGGTGATCCCGAGCGCGGACAGGTCCTCGGGCGGGTGCCGGCGCAGCATGCGGCGCCGGGACCGGTAGACGGCCGCCCGGGGGTACCGCTCGGCCAGCAGCCGCTCGCACCGGCGCCGGCGCAGGCGGGTGCGGCGAGGGAGGCTGACCGCCTCGACCCGCGCCGCGGCGGCCCGGAACCCGGTGTCACCGAGGACGATGCGGCCGCGGGCGGCGATCACCGCCGTCACGTCCCCCCACCCGGCGCCCAGCCCGGTGTGGCTCGGGTGGTACCAGCCGTAGAGGCCGCAGCCGCACCCCCGCGCCGGCGGCACGTGCGCCTCGTCGACGGTGCACCGCGCGGAGTGCACCTCCCCGCTCCAGGGGCCCGTGCCGACGTGCACCGGCGGCCGGAGCCCGTCCTCGGCCAGCCGGAAGCGCCGGTAGCCCCGCAGCTCCCCGGCGACCAGCGTGGGCGGGTCCGGGGGCGGGTCGGCCGCGGCCGTCACGCCGGGGCCGGGGCCGCCGGAGCCGGGACCGGGGCCGCCGGCGCCGGCTCGGCCGGGGCGGCGGTCGGCTCGGTCACCGGCTCGCACTCGATCTCCCGGCGCTCCGGGCCGATGTCGCCGGCGACGCACGGCCGGGCGGACCGGGCTGACAGGGACGTTCTCGGCGTGACCATCTGGCGGCTCCTCGCCCGTGCGGCTCGGCTCGGGGGAGGTCGTCGCGGCCGCGCCGGGACGTGGCCGACGTACCGGCCTCCGCCTGGGCGTCCAGTGAAGCACCGGCCGCCGCCCGGGTGGGGGTCCGCGGGCGTCAGGACGGTGTGGGTGCGGTGGGCCGCGACTCCGGCTCCTCGGCGGGCGCCGACGAGCGGCTGAGCTTCCGCCAGATCCAGCTCGAGGGCACCCGGCGTCCGGTCACCACGTACTCCAGGGTGGCGTCCACGACCAGGACGGTCGACAGCGCCCGGCGGGCCGCGCCCCAGCCGGCGAGCAGCAGCTCGTCCTCCGGGCGGAGCAGGAAGTCCGCGTCCGGTGCCAGCGTGGCCTCACCGCCGCGGAGGATGAGCAGCACCATCGCGTGCACCGGCTCGTCCCGGTTCTCGGGGTTGCGCATGACGTCGCCCAGGCGGGCCTCCCGCGTCGCCAGCCACCGCACGAGCGCGGGCGCCTCGGCGGGGGTCAGCCGCACCTTCCACAGCGACTGCAGGTGCCGGCCGCACCGCCCCGTCAGCCGGTCGATCAGGTCCTCCGCCCACTCGTTGCCGCGCGCCGGCATCTCGCGCAGGAACCGCCACAGCAGCGGCGTCGCCAGCTGGGCGTAGACCTCGTGCGCGATGACCTCGGTGGGGACCAGCAGCGAGTCGGCCCCGATCGCCGCGAACAGCGGGGCGTTCGCCGGGCGGTTCTGCCGCGCCGCGACGAACAGGCGGGGGTTGCTCCGCCGTGCGGCGGCCACCAGCGACAGGTTGGCGGTGTCGTTGTCGGTGCCGGCGACGAAGCCGACCGCGTCCTCGAGCCCCGCCTCGGCCAGCGCCCCCGGCTCCGAGCCGTCGACGACCAGCAGGCCGTCGGTCTCGGCGTCGGTCGGGAGGGACTCCACCACGGTCACCCGGATGCCCTCCGCCCGCAGGTCCCCGGTCAGTTCCCGGCCCAGCCGCCCGTAGCCGCAGACGACCCAGCGGCCGCTGCGCGGTGGGGTGCCGCGCACCGGCAGGGGCGACCCCGGCGCGCTCTCCAGCCAGGTCAGCAGCTGGTAGGACGCCGGTGCGCGCAGCGACAGCCGCAGGTGGTCACCGAACCGGTCGAAGGGGTTGACCACGTTCGGCGACCCGAAGGCGCGCATCCGCTCGGCCATGCCGCGGGAGGTCGCCCGGGCGATCACCGGCAGGTCGGGACGCAGCAGCGCCGCCGCCATGACCACGGTGAGGTTGGCCTCCTCGTCGTTGGTGAGGGCCACCACCGCCTCGCAGCAGGGGTGGTCGAGGCCGGCTACGGCGAGGTGGCCGGGGTCGCGGGCGTCGGCGGCCAGCCCGGGGACGTCGGCGTGGTACGAGCCCAGCTCCAGGTCGTCGATGCGCTGGTCGGACACGTCGAGGACGACGAACCTGCGGCCCAGCGCGTCGAGCGAGTGCCCCAGCAGCTCACCGGCCCTCCCGTGGCCGGCGATGAGCACGAACGGCTCCCGCAGGCGGCGGACCTTGCGGGTGAAGTGCTGGAGCGCCAGGGCGGAGCGGAAGGCCCGGTCCTGCACCAGCGCGAGCAGGGACCCGATCGCGTAGGCCCAACCGATGACGGTGAGGTAGATCGAGATCGTCACCCACATCCGCTGGTTGTAGGTGAACGGGTACGGGATCTCGCCGAAGCCGATCGTCGACGCGGTGTAGCTCATCACGTAGAAGGCGTCGAAGAAGCCCATGTCCCACGGCCGGCCCTCGGCGTCCTGCCCGGGGATGAGGGTCAGCCCGAGCACGCTGATGGCGAAGATGCCGATGAGCACGATCAGCGGCGCGCGCATCCGCCGCATGACCAGGAAGATCGTGGCCGAGGCCTGGGCGGCCGAGGACGCCGCGGCGCGCACGAGGGTGCGCCGTCCCCGCCGCTCGTCCTCCTCCACGCCGAACAGCTGCCGCCAGAAGGTGAGCAGGGGGTTGCCCACGCCGGTCTCCCCTCAGCCGCGGTGGAACGACACCGTCTCGACCACCAGGAGGACGACGGAGACGATGTTGGCCAGCAGCGCGCCGCCGGACAACGACACGACGCTCGCCGTCCACGCCGGGGTCATCCCCGCGGTCGAGACGTAGACGGCGTAGCCGTACATCAACGCCGCGCCGATCAGCTGCAGGTCGGCGACCAGGCTGGTGGCCAGGTGCACGGCCCCGATCTGGGTGCGGTCGCCGAACTTCAGCACGGTCGCGATGAGGTTGACCACGACCGCGGCGAACAGCTCGTAGGGGTTGTGCACGGTGGGGTCGTCGATGTCGCCGATGAAGAAGCCGAAGTTCAGGGTCGCCGCGAGCAGGACGAAGAAGCCGAAGACGACCTTCTCCAGGTTCACCCGGCCCTCCCGACGTCGGGTCCGCCCGCTTGCCCCGTTCACGCCGGTCCGAAACGCGGGGACGGCGCCGCGACCCTCAGGTCCCCTCGCCTCGCCTCCGTGGGCAGCGGAGCAGCGGCAGCACCAGGTCGTCGACGACCTCGGTCACCAGGTCCGCGTCGACGGCCCGCCCGGTGACCAGCCAGCGCAGGGCGAGCACCGCCGGGCCGACCTCCACGGCCAGCGAGCTCGCCGCGTCGCGGGTGATCTCGTCGCGGTCGACCGCCCGCTCGAACACCGTCGCCCACGCCAGGTCCCAGCTGGCCAGGGGGCCGCGCTGGTAGGCCTCGGCGAGCGCCGGGTCGTCGATCACCGCTCCCAGCAGGCTGCGCGTCGTCCGGCCGGCGGGGCCGGAGAGCCGGGCCACGGCGGCGGTCAGCAGGGCGACGAGGTCCTCGCGGAGGTCGCCGGTGTCAGGGGCGGTCACCCGGTCCCCGCCGGCGACGTCCATGACCCCCAGGAGGAGGTCGGCCTTGCTGGACCAGCGCCGGTAGATCGTCGCCTTGCCCACGCCGGCCGCCATGGCCACGGCGTCCATCGTCAGCCCGGACCACCCCTCCCGGCCGAGCACCTCCAGCACGGCGGCGGCGATGGCCTCGTCCCGCGCCGGGTCCAGCCGGCGGCCGCCCCTGCGGGTACGGGTCCGCGCGACCTCCGGCTGTCGCAGCTCGTCACCCACCGTCACCACCCGAACGTAGCGCGTATCGGAAATCGGCGCAGCACCCCGGAACAGCGCTCGTCTCAACACGACGCGTGACGGAACGTGGGCGTTCCGCACGTGGTCTCCTGGTGTCGGCCGGTGAGGAGGGGCGCCGCGCGGAGGAGGACGATGCACCGCCGCTTCGCCTGGGGCTCCCCGAGCGCCCGGCTGGTCCTGTCCGCGGCCCTCGACGCGCTGGTCGACGTGGGGTGCGCGAGGCTGACCGTCCCCTCGCGCAGGCCGTCGGCGGAACTGGTCGACCACCCGGTCACCGGGCTCGAGCCGTCCTCGGCCTGAGCCGCCCCGCGGACGCCGCGAGGCCGGCCGCGGGAGCCCCGCGGCCGGCCTCGTCGTCCCCCCTGGGGACCGGCACCGCCCTCCCCCGCGACGGCGCCGGTCCCCTCGATCGGTGCTCCCGTCCCCCGCGGGAACCCCGATCGTCGTGCCCGGCGCGCCGTTCCCCCGCGGCGTCGCCGGTCGTGCCGGCCGGTGCTCCCGTCCCCTGCGGGAACACCGGTGGTCCGTGCCCGGCGACGCCGTCCCCCTCGGCGTCGCCGGTCGTGCAGGCCGGCGGCTCCGTCCCCCCGTGCGATGGAGACGCCGGCTGTCCATCAGACCCTGCTCACCGCCTGACTCCGCGCCCCGGTCCGCGCCTCGCTCGTTCCTCGCTGCGATGCTCCCGGGGCTGTCGTCAGGCCGTGCAGGGCCGGCTCATCGGGGTGCGCCGCCCCGCTGCACACCGCTGAAGGTGAAGTCCAGGGAGCTGCTGGCCCCCTCGACGAGGTCCGCACCGGTCGTCGACGGCAGGGACGCGGTCAGCAGCAGGTGCGTGACCCCGCCGGGCGCCAGGCTGCCCGCCCCGTCGAGCACCGCGTCGAGCACGATCGGGCCCGAGTAGAAGCGGGTCGCCGTCCCGCCGCAGGTCCAGTCCCCGCCGGCGGACTCCCAGTCCTCCGAGCACCCCTCGACGGTGAGCTGCAGCCCGTGCACCGGGTCGCTGTCGAGCGCGCTGGACGACGTCGCGACCGAGCCCAACCGCAGCTCCGAGAGCGCGACCGTCCCGTCGTTGACCAGGTCGATCGCCGAGCTCTCCGAGTCCCCGGCCAGGAAGACCCCGTGGTCGAACAGCGACACCGTGGCGGCGTCGGCGGCCTCGCTCAGCGCGATGGACAGCACGCCGGTGCCGAGATCGGTGACCACCGGGGTCGTGCTGTCGGTGAAGGTCCCGTGGGTGCCCAGGCCCGCGACGGCCGCGGCGACGCCGAGCACGCCGATCGACGCGGCGATCCGGGCGCGGGTGGCGCGGGTGTCCCGGTTGGTCACGGTGGTCCTCCTCCGGTGTGTCGTCCTCGCCGGTGTCCCGGCGACACGAGGGACTCTGGCGGGCCGACCGCAGGGCTCCCGCCGCGCCACCGCAAGGGATCCGCAAGATGCGAGAAACCCGGTTGCCCGCCTCCCTACCGTCGGGACGTGACCCGGACCGAGGAGCTGGAGCCGGTCCACCGCGAGGTGGACGGCGAACTGGTGGGCTACCTGAGCACCGTGCGGCGCGACGACGCCCGGTGCGTGGTCGCCCACGCGCTCTTCGGCTCCGCCCTGCGCGCCTTCCCCGACCGGGAGGAGGCGGCGGCCTGGCTGCGGCACCGCGGCCTGCCGGTGCTCGCCGAGCGCTGGTGGTACCGGCCCCCCGACGGGTCCGACGAGCGCCCCACAGAGCTGGTCGAGGCTCGGCTGGGCGCGGTGACCGTGCGGTTCGGGTACGACCCGCAGGACACCGTGACGCTCACCGGCGCCGAGCTGGACCGGCTCGCCCCCGCCCGGCTCGGCTGAGGAAGGCCCGCGCGCCCGGCGCGGTTGTCCCTACCGTGAGCAGGGACGTCGAGGTCGTCGTCATCGGCGCCGGCCAGGCCGGGCTGAGCGCCGCCCACCACCTCGCGCGGCAGGGGTTCGCGCCCGGCGCGGGCTTCGTCGTCCTGGACGGCGAGGCCCGCGCCGGCGGCGCCTGGCAGCACCGGTGGCCCTCGCTGACGCTGGCCCGCACCCACCACGTGCACGACCTGCCGGGGCTGCCCTTCCCCGCGGCGGGCGACGACGTGCCCGCCGCGGACGCGGTGCCGGCCTACTTCGCCGACTACGAGCGGCACTTCGCGCTGCCGGTGCACCGGCCGGTGCGGGTCACCGCCGTCCGCCGCGCCGGCGACCGGTTCCTCGTACGGACCTCGGCCGGCGACTGGACCGCCGACGCGGTGGTGAACGCGACCGGCACCTGGACCGCCCCGTTCGTCCCGCGCTACCCCGGCCAGGAGCTGTTCCGCGGCCGGCAGCTGCACCCGGTCGACTACCGCGGTGCCGCCGAGTTCGCCGGCCGGTCGGTGGTCGTCGTGGGCGGCGGCGCCTCGGCGGTCCAGCTGCTCGGCGAGATCGCCGAGGTCGCCGACACCACCTGGGTCACCCGGCGCCCCCCGGTGTGGCGGGAGGAGCCGTTCGGGCCGGAGGCGGGCCGGGCCGCGGTCGCCCTGGTGGCCGACGCCGTCCGGCAGGGGCGCCCGCCGAGCAGCGTCGTCGGCGTCACCGGCCTGGTGGTCACCCCGTGGGTGCGGGAGGCCCGGGAGCGCGGGGTCCTGGACCGGCTGCCCGTCTTCGACCGGATCACCCCGGACGGCGTCGCGTGGGACGACGGCCGCTTCGTGCGGGCCGACGCGATCCTGTGGGCCACCGGCTTCCGCGCCGCGCTCGGCCACCTGGCACCCTTGCACCTGCGGGGCCCCGGCGGGGGCATCCGCATGGCCGGCACCGCCGTCGCGGGCGAGCCGCGGGTGCACCTGGTCGGGTACGGACCGTCGGCCAGCACGGTCGGGGCCAACCGTGCCGGCCGGGAGGCCGCGATGGCCCTCCGCCGCCTGCTGCACCCGGACGGCGGGCTGCTCCGCACCGCCTGACCCCGGGGTCCCCCCTCCGGGAGCGTTCAGGGTCGGTTCAGGGCGCTCCCGGATGGAGCGGGGCGGCGCCGGACGACAGCCTCGACGGCATGAGTTCCCTGCCCTCGCCCCGCCGGGCCGCCCCATGATCACCGCGGACCGGCTCACCAAGACCTACGGCCCCAAGACCGCCGTCGACGGCGTCTCCTTCACCGTGCACCCCGGACGCGTCACCGGCTTCCTCGGCCCGAACGGCGCCGGCAAGTCGACGACCATGCGCATGGTCCTCGGCCTGGACGAGCCCACCTCCGGCAGCGTCACCGTCAACGGCCGCCGCTACGCCGACTCCCCCGCGCCGCTGCGCGAGGTCGGCGCGCTGCTCGAGGCACGGGCGCTGCACCCCGGGCGCTCCGCCCGTGACCACCTGCGCTGGCTGGCCGCGAGCAACGGCATCCCGGTCCTCCGCGTGGACGAGGTGCTGGACCTGGTCGGCCTGACCTCGGTCGCGCACACGCGGGTCGGCCGCTTCTCCCTCGGCATGGGGCAGCGGCTGGGCATCGCCGCGGCGCTGCTGGGCGACCCGCCGGTCGTCGTCCTCGACGAGCCGGTCAACGGCCTGGACCCGGAGGGCATCCGCTGGGTGCGCACCCTGGCACGACAGCTCGCCGCCGAGGGGCGCACGGTGTTCGTCTCCAGCCACCTGATGTCGGAGATGGCGCAGACCGCCGACCACCTGCTGGTCATCGGCCGCGGCCGGGTGCTCGCCGACTGCTCGACGGCGGAGTTCATCGCCGAGCACGCCGCCTCCTACGTGCGGGTGCGCAGCCCGCAGCACGACGAGGTCGCCACGCTGCTCCGCCGGGAGGGGCTCGACGTCGCCGCGCACGGCGGGGAGCTGCGCGTCCAGGGGATGGACGCCGCCGCGATCGGGGAGCTGGTCGGCCGCTCCGGCCTGCTGCTGCACGAGCTCACGCTGGTCCGCTCCTCGCTGGAGGACGCCTTCATGACGCTCACCGCCGACAGCGTCGAGTACGCGGCGGCCCGGCGATGACCGCCGTGGGCACGCCGGCCCCGACCCGCCTCGCGGCCCCGGCCGCGCCCGGGTTCGGCGCGACGCTGCGGGCGGAGTGGATCAAGTTCTGGACCGTCCGGTCGACCCCGTGGTCGCTCGTGGCGATGGTCGTCCTCGGGGCGGGGCTGACCACGCTGGTCTGCGCGCTGGTCGCCCCCGACCTCGCCCGGGGGGACACCGGTGAGCCGATCGGCGCGTTCATCACCTGGGGGATGATGTTCGCGCAGGTCACCGCGGTCGTCCTCGGGACGCTGGCGGTCACCAGCGAGTACGGCACCGGCATGATCCGGGCGACGCTGGCGGCCACCCCGCGGCGGGGCACGGTGCTCGCGGCCAAGGCCCTGGTCCTCACCGGGACGCTCCTCGTCGCCGGCACCCTGACCGCGCTGGCCGGGTACCTCGCCGGCAACTGGTTCCTCGACCGGGAGGGCATCGGCCTGGCGCTCACCGACGACGGCGTGCTGCGGGCGCTGGTCGGCAGCGGCCTCTACATGGCCGGTCTCGGGTTGCTCGCCGCCGCCGTCGGGCTGCTGGTGCGGCACACCGCCGCGGCGCTGTCGATCGTGCTCGGCCTGGTGTTCGTCGTCGGCAACATGGTGATGCTGCTGCCCGGTGCCCTGGGCGAGTGGGCGACCAAGCTGATGCCCGGCAACGCCGGCTCCGGGGTCGCGACGCCCGAGTCGTTCAACCCGCTGCTGCTCGACCCGTGGGCCGGGTTCGCCGTGTTCGTGGCCGAGGTCGCCGCCGTCCTGGCGGTCGCGGCGGTGGCGTTCTCGCGCCGCGACGCCTGACCCGCCCCCCGGGGGTGCTCCCCGGGCTCCGGGGGTCCTGCGGGACCCCCGGAGCGCGGGGGGGCACCCCCGGAGCGCGGGCCCGGACCGGGCAGGCACAGTGGGGCGGTGACCACACCCCATCCGCAGGAGACCGGCCGGCGGACCGCCGACGAGCTGGTCCGCCGGCTCACCGCCGAGGACGCCGCCGGGGCCGAGGACCTGCTCGCCGGGATCGACGAGATCCGCGACCTGGTCTTCGTCGGCGCCGGGCTGACCGCGCTGGCCCGCGCCGAGGGCCGGCAGCTGCCGCCCGCCCAGCGCGCGCAGGCCAGCACCCGGCAGCTGCGCCTGGCCCAGCAGCGCGACGCCTCCCGCACCGATGCCGACGGGCTGCGGGCGTGGCTGCTGCGGTCCGCCGAGGAGATCCTGTTCCTGCGGGCGTTGCGCGAGGCGGCCGCCCGCGTCTCCGGCTGAGTCAGCGACGCGACCGGCCGGTGGCCACCAGTGCCACCGGCAGCACGGCCACCAGGACGGCGGCGACCACCACGTAGGTCCACGGCAGGCCGATCCCGGCCGCGAGCAGGCCCGGCACCAGCGCTCCGACGCCGGTGCCGACGTCGAACGAGGCGTTCCACATCGCGCTGGCGGCGGTCGACCCGCGCTGCCCGGCGCGGGCGAAGGCGGTCACCAGGGTGAGGTTCTGCACCGCGCCGAACCCGGCACCGAACACCGCCGCCCCGGCCAGCACCCAGGCGTCGCCCGCGCCGAGGCCGGCGGCGACCGCCGCCAGCCCGGCCGCGGCGACGACCAGGGCCGCCGGGAGCAGCAGCCGGGGGCCGACGCGGTCGGCGAGCAGGCCGGCCCGCCAGCGGGTCAGGGCCCCGGTGACGCCGAAGACCAGCAGCGCCGCCGTCGCCAGGACGCCGTCCGGGCGCTCGATCGGCAGGAAGGTCACCAGTCCGCCACCGGCGAGGGTGACCACCAGCAGCACGACCGACGGCGCGAGCGCGGCGAGCGCGGCGGCCCGCGACGCCCCGCCGGCCGCCGGCTCCAGCCGGACCGACCGCACCAGGACCGGCACCAGGGGCAGGGCGAGCACCGGCGCGGCGGCCAGCCACGCCAGCCAGCCCGCGTGCCCGTCCAGGACCAGGGCGACCCCCGCCGGGACGGCGACCAGGTTGGGCACCGCGATGGCCAGCCCGTACAGGCCGATCGACTCCCCGCGGCGGTCGAGCGGGGCCACCTGCGCGGCGAGCATCGCCCCGAGGACGGTGAGCACGGCGAACCCGGCCCCGCGCACCACCCCGATCGCCGACAGCCAGCCCAGCCCGTCCCCGACGGCGTACAGCGGGGCCGGCGCCCCCAGCGCGATGAGCCCGACGGCCAGCACCGGGCCGAGGCCGAAGCGGGCGGTCAGCGCCGGGACGACCGCCTGCACCGCGACGGTGACCCCCAGCAGGACGGCGGTGACCACGCCGGCGAGGTCGGGGTCGGCGCCGCCGGCGACCGCGTACGCCGGCAGCGAGGCCAGCGTCAGGCAGTAGCTCGCGAACCCCAGCGCCGTGGCCCCGACCAGCGCCCGCATCGGCGGGAGCCGCCACAGCGACTCCCTCGTCCTCGTCCCGCCGGCCACACCGCTCCTCTCCCCGGGCACCGTCGCCCGGCCGACCAGCATGCCCGCCTCCACCGCGGTGGCGGGTAGGGACCGGAGATGCCTCTGCTCACCGTCGGCCACGGCCCCGAGGACCGTCGGCGCCTGGGCGCCCGGCTGGCCGCGGCGGGGGTCGCGCGGGTCGTCGACGTCCGCCGGTTCCCCGGCAGCCGGACCAACCCCGACGTCCGGCGCGAGGCCCTCGAGCAGTGGTTGCCCGCCGCCGGCATCGGCTACCGGTGGGACGCACGGCTCGGGGGCCGGCGGCAGCTGCCCCCCGGGGAGCCGGTGCGGGACGGGTGGTGGACCGTCGCGCAGTTCGCCGCCTACGCCGCCCACACCCGGACGGCGGAGTTCGCCGCCGCCCTCGACGAGGTGCTGGCCGACGCGGCCGGGGACCCCGTGGCGGTCATGTGCAGCGAGAGCGTGTGGTGGCGCTGCCACCGGCGGCTGATCGCCGACGTCGCCGTCCTGGGTCGGGGCGTGCCGGTGCAGCACCTCATGCCCGACGGGCGGCTGACGCCGCACACCCCCGCGGCCGGCGCGGTGCTCGCGGACGACGGCCTCGTGCACTGGCCCGCCGGGTGACGTGCTGGAACGGCCGCCCTGCAGGGTCCCGCCGCGAGCCTGCGAGCGGTGGGGGGCAGGGGGGTCCTCACTCCATGTGCGGGTAACGCCAGTCGGTCGGCGGCACGAACGTCTCCTTGATCGACCGGGTCGACGTCCAGCGCTGCAGGTTCTGCGCCGCCCCGGCCTTGTCGTTGGTGCCCGAGGCCCGCCCGCCGCCGAAGGGCTGCTGGCCGACGACGGCACCGGTCGGCTTGTCGTTGACGTAGAAGTTGCCCGCGGCGAACCGCAGGAACCGCTCGGCGTGCGCGATCGCGGCGCGGTCCTGGGCGATGACCGCCCCGGTCAGCGCGTACGGCGCCGCGGACTCCATCTGGGCGAGCACCGCGTCGTAGTCGGCGTCGTCGTAGACGTGCACCGCCAGGACCGGCCCGAAGTACTCGGTGGTGAAGACCTCGTGCCCGGGATCGGTGCCCTCGATGATCGTCGGGCGCACGAAGAAGCCCTCGCTGTCGTCGGCCTGGCCGCCCGCCACGATGGACAGCGCCGGGTCGTCGTCCACCCGGTCGATGACGCCGGACAGCTTGGAGAACGACCTCCGGTCGATCACGGCGCCCATGAAGTTCGAGAAGTCGGTGACGTCGCCCATCGGCAGCGCCTCGGTCTGGCCCACCAGGTCGTCGCGCAGCCGCGCCCACACCGACCGCGGCACGTAGGCGCGGCTGGCCGCCGAGCACTTCTGCCCCTGGTACTCGAACGCGCCGCGGATCAGCGCGGTGCGCAGCACGTCGACGTCGGCCGAGGGGTGGGCGACGACGAAGTCCTTGCCGCCGGTCTCGCCGACGATGCGCGGGTAGCCCCGGTAGGAGGCGATGCGCTCGCCCACCTGCCGCCACAGCATCTGGAACACCGCCGTCGACCCGGTGAAGTGGATGCCGGCGAGGTCCCGGTCGGCCAGGACGACGTCGGAGACCGCGGCCCCGTCGCCGGTGACCATCGTGATGACGCCCGGCGGCAGCCCGGCCTCCTCGAGCAGCCGCATGAGGAAGTGCGCGGCGAACTGCTGGGTGGGCGCGGGCTTCCAGACCACGGTGTTGCCCATGAGGGCCGGGGCCGTGGGCAGGTTGCCGGCGATCGCGGTGAAGTTGAACGGGGTGACGGCGTAGACGAATCCCTCGAGCGGGCGGTGGTCGCTCCGGTTCCACACGCCCGGCGAGGACGCCGGCTGCGCGGACACGATCTCGCGGGCGAAGTGCACGTTCCAGCGCCAGAAGTCGACCAGCTCGCAGGCGCTGTCGATCTCGGCCTGGTAGGCGGTCTTGCTCTGGCCGAGCATCGTGGCGGCGTTGAGCGTCTGCCGCCACGGGCCGGCGAGCAGCTCGGCGGCCCGGAGGAACACCGCGGCGCGGTTGTCGAAGGACAGCTCCCGCCACGCCGGTGCGGCCTCCTTGACGCAGGCCACCGCGTCCTGCGCGTCGGCGTGCGTCGCGTGCGCCGCGGTCCCGAGGACGGCGGCGTGCCGGTGCGGCTGGACGACGTCGAAGCGCTCGCCGCCGCCCAGCCGCCGCTGCTCGCCGATGGTCATGGTCAGCTCGAGCGGCTCACCGGCGAGCTCGGTCAGGCGCGCCTGGAGTGCCGCCCGCTCCGGCGATCCGGGGGCGTAGGTGAGCACCGGCTCGTTGCGCGGCGGGGGGACGCGGGTGATGCCGTCCATGAGAGGACTCCTGTTCAGGACGTGGTGACGAGGGAGCGCAGGAAGAAGCGCAGGTTGGCCGGCCGCTCGGCCAGGCGGCGCATGAAGTAGGCGTACCAGTCGGCGCCGTAGGGCACGTAGGCGCGCACGCACACGCCGGCCGCGGCCAGCCGGCGCTGCTCGCCGGTGCGGATGCCGTACAGCATCTGCACCTCCCAGGAGTCCGGCCGCCGCCCGGCACGTGCGGCCAGCCGCTGCGCGATCGCGATCAGCCGGGGGTCGTGGCTGCCGACCATCGGGTAGCCGGCCCCGCCCATGAGGACGCCGAGGCAGCGGGCGTAGGAGGCGTCGACCTCCGCCCGGCTCTGGTAGGCCACGGACGGCGGCTCGTCGTAGGCGCCCTTGACCAGCCGGACCCGTGACCCCGCGACGGCGAGCGCCCGGGCGTCGTCCTCGGTGCGGTGCAGCGCCGCCTGGAGCACGGCGCCGGTGCCGGGGTGGTCGCGACGCAGCTCGGTGAGGACGGTCAGGGTCGAGTCGACGGTGGCCGACTCCTCCATGTCGAGGGTCACCGTGGTGCCGATCGCGCCGGCCGCCTCGACCACCGGCCGGACCAGCTCGAGGGCCAGGTCGGTGCCGCCGTCGGGCAGCGCCTGCCCGAAGGCCGACAGCTTGACCGACACCTCGGCGGCACGTCCCAGCCGCAGCGGGGCGAGGCCCTCGAGCAGCGCCAGGTAGGCGTCGCGCGAGCGGAGCGCCTCGGCGCGGTCGGTCACGCCCTCCCCGAGGTGGTCGAGGGTCACCGCGATGCCCTCACCGGTGAGCCGGCGGACGACGGCCAGCGCCTCCTCCTGCGTCTCCCCGGCGACGAAGCGGTCGACCACCCGCCGGGTGGCCGGGGTGCCGGTGACCAGCCGGCGCAGCTCGGGACGCCGGGACGCACCGAGCAGCAGTGCCTTCTGGGAGAGCACGCCCACCTCCGCCGGCCGGGGACCGCGACACCTCCGACGCTAGGCAGCCGCCGCCTCCGCCACCAGCGACAGACGTATGGTCCATCCGGTCGGGTTCTCATACACGTGTACAGGGAGGACGGCGGGTGCTCGACGAGCTGCAGGAGCTGGTCGACCGCGTCTCGGCCCTGCTCGCGGCCCCCGCCACGCTGGAGGACGCCGACTTCACCCTCCTGGCCTTCTGCGCCCACCCGGTCGACGGCGAGGACGAGCCGGTGATGGACGACGTCCGGACCCGCTCGATCCTGGGCCGCGGCTCGACCCCGGCAACCCGGCGCCGGTTCGAGGAGTTCGGCATCGCGACCGCGACCGGCCCGCTGCGCACGCCGGAGGACCCGGCGGCGGGCATCCTCACCCGCCTGGTGCTCCCGGTGCGCCACGCCGGGCGCACCTACGGCTACCTGTGGTTGCTCGACGGCGGCCGCACCCAACCCGACGGGGACGATCCCGCGCTGGCCCGCGCGGGCGAGCTGGCCGCCGAGGCCGGGCGGCTGCTCGCCGAGCGCGCGCGGAACACCGGCGACCTGGGCCGGCCACTGGCCGCGGCCCTGTCCGGGACGGCGGGCGGCCGCGCGCAGGCGGTCCGGACCCTCGCGGCGGTGTGGGGCGAGGACACCGCCCTCGTGCTGGTCGCGCTGCGGCCGCGCGGCGAGCTCCCGGCCGGCTGGCGGCCGCCGGTCATCGGCGCGGTCCCCGCGGTGCTGCCCGAGGAGGGGCTGGTCGCCGTCCTGGTCCCGCTGCCGGGGCCCGGGGACCTGCGGCCGGCCGGGGCGCTGACCGCCGCCGCGCTGAGGGCGCTGCCGCCGGGCAGCACCGCGGGACTGTCCGCCGTCGGGCGCGGCGTGACCGGGCTGGGCGAGCGGTGGGCGCAGGCACGGACGGCGGCCGAGGTCGCCGCGGCCGCCCCGCGCCTGTCCCCCGTCGCCTCCTGGGAGGAGCTGGGCGGCTGGCGACTGGCCGCCGCACTGCCCGGCCCGGACCCCGCCGTCCTCCCCCTGCTGGCCGACCCGGTGCTCACCGCGACCGCGGAGGCCTGGCTCGACGCCGCGGGCAGCGCCGCCCGGACCGCGGAGGACCTGGGCATCCACCGGCAGACGCTCTACTACCGGCTCGGCCGCATCGCCGAGCTGACCGGTCTGGACCCGGCCGACGGCGACGCGCGGCTGCTGGTGCACGCCTCCCTGCGCGCCGCGCGGCTGTGCGCGGTGCGCTCGGGCAGCACGTGACCGTTGCACCGTGCACCCGTCGGCTGCGCCCGTGGCGCATGGGTGGCCTACCCTCGGGTAGCTGACCGGTGTGGGAGGAGAGGCGTTGCCTCGAGATGCGGGGCGCGCCGACGTCCTGACGACGTTGCGGTCCGCGACGGCCGCCGAGCACGAGCAGGTGGAGAACACCCTCGCGCTGATGGACCCGGCGCTGAGCCGCGACCGGCTGGTCGACGTCCTGGCCCGGTTGCACGCGTTCTGGACCGCCGCCGAGGCCGGCCTGGACGCCTGGGCGGGCCGCGAGCCGGCCGACGCCGAGACGGTGGGGTGGGCGCGTCGCCGGCGTGCCGCCCTGTTCGCCGCCGACCTGCAGGCGCTGGGCGCCGCCCCCGGGCCGGCCGCCGTCCCCGACCTGCCGGACGTGGCCGACACCGACCAGGCCCTCGGCCGGCTGTACGTGCTGGAGGGCTCGACCCTCGGCGGCACGTTCATCTCCCGTCACCTGGCGGCCCTCCCCGGCCTCGCCCCCGGGGTGCAGGTGCGCGCGTTCTCCCCGTACGGCGCCGAGACCGGCGCCATGTGGCACGCCTACCGGAGGGTGACCCGCGATCGGGTCGCGGCCGGGGGCGACGCGGGCCGCGTGGTGGACGCGGCGCGGGCCACGTTCACCGCGCTGGCGGAGTGGGTGGCCCCGGTCGGGGTCCCCGCGTGAGCCGGGCGGAGCCGGACCTCGAACTGCTGCCGCCGGGCACGCCGATCGACCTGACCAACTGCGAGCGCGAGCCGATCCACGTCCCGGGCAGCATCCAGCCGCGCGGGGTGCTGCTCACGGTCGACGAGCCCGACCTGGTCGTCGTCCAGGTGTCGGAGAACCTCGGCGACCTGGTGGGCCTGGACTGGCGGGCGGCGCTGGGCCGGCGGCTGGCCGACGTCCTGGGGATGGCCGCCGCCGAGGCGATCGCCCGGTCGGCCAGCGCCTTCGGGGACCTGCGCGAGCGCAACCCGGTGGAGGTCACCCTCGACGTCGACGGCAGCCCGGTGCCGGTCGACGCGCTGCTGCACCGCGCGGTCGGGGAGCCGGCCGCGGACGGCGCACCGCCGGTGTCCGCGCTGGTCGTGGAGCTGGAGGCGGCCCGCGGCCCGCGGCCGTTCTCCTTCCCGAACACCTACCAGGCGGTGCGCGGCACCGTCGGTGAGCTCAACCGCGCCTCGACGCTGCAGGAGCTCTACGACATCACCGCGCAGGCGGTCCGCCAGCTCACCGGCTTCGACCGGGTGATGGTCTACCGCTACGACGCCGACTACAACGGCGAGGTCGTCGCCGAGGCCAAGGCGCCCGGCCTCAACTCCTTCCTGGGGCTGCACTACCCGGCCTCGGACATCCCCGCCCAGGCGCGGGCGCTGTACGAGAGGAACTGGATCCGGCTGATCTCCGACGTCGACTACGTCCCGGCGCGGCTGCAGCCGACCCACCTGCCGGCGACCGGGCAGCCGCTGGACCTGACCTACTCCACGCTGCGCAGCGTCTCGCCGATCCACATCGAGTACCTGCAGAACATGGGCGTGCACGCCTCCATGTCGATCTCGCTGCTGCGCGACGACCGGCTGTGGGGCCTCATCGCCTGCCACCACTACTCGGGACCGCACGCGCCCCCCCACGCCACCCGCGCCGCCGCGGAGTTCCTGGGCTCGACGCTGTCGGTCCGGCTGGTCGACCGCGCCGAGGAGGACGAGGTGCACCGCGCCCTGCGGGTGCGCTCGACCCTGGCCTGGCTGACCGCCGCCACCCTCGACGAGGACCGCCCCCTGGCCGAGACGCTGCTGGGCTCCCCCAGCCTGCTCGACCTCCTGCCCGCCGATGGCGTGGTCGTGTCGCTGCAGGGCAGCACCGGCAGCCGCGGCACCCCCCTGCCCGACGGCGCGGCCGAGGCCGTCGCCGCGTGGGCGGCCACCCGTCCCGAGGACGTCGTGGCCACCGACTCCCTGCGCCTGGAGGCCCCCGCGCTGGCCGGAGCGGCGGAACCCGCCTGCGGCGTCCTGGTGCTCCCCCTGCCGGAGGGCCAGTTCGTGCTCTGGCACCGCGCGGAGGCCGTGCGCACGGTGGACTGGGGCGGGGACCCCCACAACAAGGCGATCGCCGCCCGGGAGGGCGACGAGATCCGGCTGAGCCCGCGCCGGTCCTTCGACCGCTGGCGCGAGACGGTGCGCGACCGCGCCGAGCCGTGGACGGCCCAGCAGCTCGCCGAGGTCGGCGAGCTGCGCACCCACCTGCTGGAGGCGCTGTACGCGCGCTCCCGCCGGATCGTGCGCGCCGCCGAGACCCTGCAGCGGAGCCTGCTCGCCGAGCCGCCGGCGCCGGCGGACCTGGAGATCGCGGTGCGGTACGTGCCGGCCACCCGCGAGGCCCAGGTGGGCGGCGACTGGTACGACGTCTTCGAGCAGCCCGACGGCTCGACGATGGTGGTCATCGGCGACGTCGTCGGGCACGACACCGCTGCCGCCGCGGACATGGCCCAGCTGCGCGGGCTGCTGCGGGGCATCGCCTTCGACAACGCCGAGGGTCCGGCCGCCGTCCTGGCGCGGCTGGACAACGCCGTCGCCGGGCTGCAGCTCGGCGCGCTGGCGACCGTCCTCGTCGGCCGGCTGACCGCCGACCCGGGATCCGGCGGCACCCGGCTGCGCTGGTGCAGCGCCGGCCACCTGCCGCCGCTGGTGGCCGGGCCGGACGGCGCGACGCGCACCCTCACCCCCGCGCGGGCCGGCCTGCTGATCGGCGTCGACGCGACGGTGACCCGCAGCGAGTCCGAGGTGCTGCTGGAGCGGGGTTCGACCCTGCTGCTCTACACCGACGGGCTTGTCGAGCGCCGCGACCAGGTCTTCGACGACGGTGTGGAGCGGCTCCGGGAGGAGCTGGCTCCCCTCCGGGAGCGGCCGGTCGACGAGGTCTGCGACGAGGTCGTCGCGCGGCTGCTCCCGGAGGGTGCGGAGGACGACGTGGCGCTGGTCGCCGTCCGGCTGCGCTAGGGCGCCCCCTCGGTCCTCGTGGCGGTGCCCCGCAGGAGGGCCGCTCTCAGTCCCCCGGCGGGGCGGTGAACCGGGCGGACAGCCCGTCCCCCTGGTCGCCGCCCTCCGCCGGCAACGGCGCCTCGTCCTCCGCCGCGCGCACCTCGGCGGTCGTCTCCTCCGGGGGCGCCGCCCCGGTGCGGGCGTCGCGCTCGAGGGCGGCCAGCAGCCGCTCCTCGTCGGGCGCCAGGTCGCCCGGCCCCAGGTGGCCCCCGGGCTCACCGGCGTCCGAGCCCGACGCCATCGCGCTGTCGGGGGTCGGGTCGTCGGGGTCGGTCGAGCTCATGCCGCGCCTCCTCTTGCCGGACACCGCAGGTCAGCGGGGGAAGTTGGGTTCGAGTCGCGGCACGATCTGCATCTCGGGCACGAAGGCCGCCGGGTGCAGGGTGACCAGGTAGCGCACCATCTCCGCGACGGCCGACGGCGGCATCATCAGGTGGGACGGGATGCCCCACTGCTCCATCATCGGGGTGTCCATCGCGGCCGGGATGACCGCCTGCACGCGGCACGGGAAGGGCCGCTCGGTGCCGTCGTCGGCCCGGACGGCCTTCTCGCGCAGCTCCCGCTGGATGCACCTGGTCGCGTTCAGGAAGCCGGCCTTGGAGCCGTTGTAGGCGATGGCGCCGCTGCCGGAGGTGATCGCCGACAGGGACACGATGTGGACGACGTCCGCGGTGCGCCCCTCGGGCAGGTGCTGGACCCGCTTCACGAACTCACTGGTGAGGAAGACCGGCCCCTCGCAGTTGACCGCCTGCACCCGCTGGTAGTCCGCGAGGTCGATGTCGGTGATGTAGCCGGGCCGGTCGATGCCCGCGACGTTCACCAGGAGGTCGAAGGCGTCGCCGTGCGCGTCGAACAGCTGCTGCACCACCTGCCGGCGGCTCGCGTCGTCGGTGACGTCGAGCGGGACGACCTCGGCGGAGCCACCCGCGTCGGCCACCAGCTTCGAGGTCCCCTCGCTGCCGGCCGCGTCGATGTCGGCGATCGCCACGTGGGCACCGGCCTCCGCCAGCGCCACGCACGTCGCCCGGCCCAGGCCGCTCGCGCCCCCGGTGACCAGGGCGACCCGCCCCGCCAACGTCCCGCTGTCTGCCATCCGCTCCTCCAGGTGATCACGTCGATGTCGTGATCAGCCTCGCCGAAGAGCGGGCCGCCCGCAGGTCGGGGAGCGTCAGGCGATGGTCGCGGTGCCCGACAGCGAGCGGACCCCCGACAGGCTCGGCGGTCCCCACACGTCGGCGAGGGTGACCGTCTCCAGGCCGCGCTCGGCGATGAGCTCCAGCAGCTCGTCGTACACCTGCGTGATCGTCGGCTGGTTGGCGTGGCCGACGATGATCGACTGGGCGGTGAACCACTCGCGGGCGGCGGCCATCAGCTCGTCCGGGGTGAGCAGCCGGTTGTCCTCGAACGTGCCGTTCCACAGCACGACCGTCGGGTGACCGACCAGCTCGGAGATGCGGTCGATCCGCTCGTCGTGCGAGCCGAACGGCGGGCGGAAGAAGGGCGTGTCCTGCGCGCCGAACGTGGTCTCCAGCCAGTCCCGGTTGCGGCCGATCTCGTCGGCCACCTGGTCGTCGGAGAGCGTGGTCAGGTCGGGGTGGGACCACGTGTGGTTTCCCATCGCCACCTGACCGGAGTCGATCAGCGGCTGCAGCAGCTCGCCGTTCTCCTCCCACGACTTGTACATGCCGTTGGGGAAGAAGGTCAGCCGGACGCCGCTGTCCTTCGCGAAGGTGCACAGCGAGCCCACCACCTCCGAGCTCGTGCCGTCGTCGATGGTGAGCGCCAGCTTCACCCCGTCCCCCGGCAGCACGTCGACCGTCCCGACCGGGGGGTCCAGGAACTCCCGGGCGGCTGTCCTGGCGGGCTCGGCGGCGACCGCCGGGGCAGCGGGGGGAAGGGGGGACTGCTCGGGGTCCACGAGACCGGAGGTGCCGCGGCCCACGGCCGCACCAGCCACACCCGCCGCGAGGAAGAGCAGGAACCGTCGGCGCTCCATGCGGCGGAAGTTAGGACCCGCGACCTGCGTGTTCCCGGCAGCGACACGAGCACCCCCGAGCGGCTGACACGCCTCGTGCGGCCCTCGCTACGGTGCGCTGTGAGGGACCAGTCCCGCGTCCTCGATCAGCCGGGCCTGCTCGCGGCACCAGGGCGACCAGGTCGCGTCACCCTCGGTCTCCTGGCGGCGGCGGAACGCGGTCCAGTCGAGCAGTTCCCAGGCGCCGACCTCGGTGGGGTCCGGGGCCGGCGTGCCGGTGAAGCGCCCCAGGTAGACCGGGCAGACCTCGTTCTCCACCACGCCGCGGAACTCCGCCCGGTACCGGTAGCCGGGCAGCGCCTCCCGCAGCCGGTCGACCCCCAGGCCCAGCTCGAAGGCGGCGCGGCGGGCGATCGCGGCGGCGTCGTCCTCCCCCGGCCCCGGGTGGCCGCAGACGGTGTTGGTCCACATGCCCGGGAAGGTCTGCTTGCCGTCGGCGCGGCGGGTGACCAGCAGCCGCCCGGCGTCGTCGAACAGGTAGGCGGAGAAGGCGCGGTGCAGCGGCGTCTCACCGTGGTGGACCAGCGGCTTGGGCATCGTGCCGATCGCCGTCCCGTCGTCGTCGACGAGGACGATCAGCTCCTCCTGGGTGGCCGTCACGCCTCCATCGTCCCGGATCGCCGGGTGGCGCGCCGTGAGCGGGCGCGACCGCCTCGGGCTCAGACCTCCTTGACGTGTTCGAACGGCTCCCGGCAGCTCCGGCAGCGGCGCAGCGCCTTGCAGGCCGTTGCGCTGTACTCGCTGACCTCCTCGGTGTCGCCGGACCCGCACAGGGGGCAGGACGCCGTCCGCCGGGACGGCCCCAGCGGCACGGGCACCGGCCCGGGACCGTGCTGCGGGGCCGGGCCCGGCGGTGCGATGCCGGCCTCGGCGAGCTTGCGGCGGCCCTCCGCGGTGATCCGGTCGGTGCTCCACGGCGGCGCGAGCACGGTCCGGACGTCGACGTCGGGGTAGCCGGCCTCGTGGAGGGCGCGCAGCAGGTCGGCGCGCATCGTCCCCATCGCGGGGCAGCCGGCATAGGTCGGCGTGATCTCCACGACCACGATGCCCTCCTCCACGCGGACGTCGCGCAGCACACCGAGGTCGCTGAGCGTGAGCAGCGGCAGCTCGGGATCCGTGACCGTGTCGGCCACGGCCCGGAGATCCACTGTGGTGGTCATCACAGCCACCATGTCCCGAGCGCCGCCTGCACGCCAGTGTCTGCACCCGTCCGGGCGGTCGCGTGTCCGCGCACGAGTCCTCACGGACCGTGACGGCCGGGCGGACCACTGGCGCGCCGCGGTGGTGGCGAGCAGGGTCACGGGGTGGACAGCTTCCGGCGCGACGGCATGGTGTTCGACGTCCGGGACGGCGGCCCTCCCGACGGTGAACCCGTGGTGCTCCTGCACGGCTTCCCCCAGGACTCCACCGCGTGGGCCGCCGTCGCGGCCGGCCTGCACGCCGCCGGCCTGCGCACCCTCGCGCCGGACCAGCGCGGCTACTCCCCCAGCGCCCGGCCGACCGGGCGGTCGGCGTACCGGCTGCGGGAGGTGACCGCCGACGTCCTGGCGATGCTCGACGAGGCCGGGCTCGGCAGCGCCCACGTCGTGGGCCACGACTGGGGCGGCATCGTCGGCTGGGCGCTGGCGGCGTGGCACCCGGAGCGGGTCCGCACGCTGACCGCCCTCTCGGTGCCGCACCCGGCCGCCATGGCGCGGGCGATGGTCACCAGCGACCAGGCGCTGCGGTCGTACTACATGGGGCTGTTCCAGGTGCCGTTCCTGCCCGAGCGGCTCCTCCTGGTCGGGGGCGGCGAGCCGCTGCGCCGCATGTTCCTGCGCAGCGACCTGCCGCAGGACGTGTGCGACCACTACGTGGCCCGCATGCGGGAGCCCGGCGCGCTGTCCTCGGCGCTGGCCTGGTACCGGGCGCTGCCCTTCGACGCCCGCGACCCGGTCGGCCGGGTCCGCGTGCCGACCCTGCACGTGTGGAGCACCGGGGACGCCTTCCTCGGCCGGGCCGCGATCGAGGCCACCCACCGCTTCGTGGACGCGCCCTACCGGCTGGAGGTGCTGCAGGGGGTGACCCACTGGATCCCGGAGCTCGCTCCCGAGCGGGTCGCCGAGCTGGTGACCGCGCACGTGCGCCAGCACGGCTGACGGGCCGGCCGGGAATCTCCAGTCACCACTGGAAGTTGTATGCGGCGTCCACCCACATCGAGTCGAGAGGAGTCCGGGACATGACCCTGCCCGTCCGTTCCCCGTCGCGCTCCGTCGCCTCGTGGGACCCCTTCCGCGAGTTCGCCGACCTCGCCGAGCGGATGAACCGGCTGTGGGAGACCGGCCTCGGCGGCAGCGGCCTGGACCGGTGGGCCCCGCTGGCCGACGTCGAGGAGACCGACGACGCGTGGTCGGTCGAGATCGACCTGCCCGGCGTCGCGCGCGACGACGTCGACATCCAGCTCACCGACCGGGAGCTCACCGTCTCCGGGGAGGTCAAGGAGAAGGAGCGCGCCGGCATCCTGCGCCGCCGCGCCCGCCGCGTCGGCCAGTTCTCCTACTCGGTCACCCTGCCCGGCGACGTCGACGCCGACGGTGTGACCGCGCAGCTGACCGACGGCGTGCTGACCGTGCGCGTGCCCAAGTCCCAACAGGCCAAGCCGCGCCGCATCGCCATCAGCAGCTGACCCCCCGACCGGGGCCGCCGGGGAGGCCCCGGGGCCCCTGGTCCGGCGAGCAGCTCGCCGCCTGGCACCACCCGCCGGAGTGCGCCGGGCGAGGATCCCTCGCCCGGCGCACTCCGCGTCACACCGTCGCAGCCGCCGGGAGGGCGAAGCGGGGATCGGCGGACGCCCGGTCCAGCGCGAGGTCGGCGGCCAGCTCCCCCACCAGCGCGGCGAACTTGGCCCCGTGGCCCGAGCACGGCGAGACGACGACGACCGGGCCGACCCGGTCGAGCACGAAGTCCTCGGTCGGCGTGGTGGTGTAGAGGCAGCTGCCCTGGGCGACCGGTTCGGGAGCCAGGCCCGGGAGCCACTCGGCCACGAACCGCGCGACCCGTTCCCGCGACACCGGGTCGATCCGGCCGTCGCGGGCCGACGCCGTGGTGGCGGTGCCACCGTCGTGCTGGGCGACCTTGAACGCCGGCCGCGGGCCGCCGTCGGCGCCCGAGGGCAGCCCGAACAGCTGCAGGTCCCCCTTGTGCACGAAGGTCGGCCAGGCGGCCTCCGGGTCCGCGAGCCGGAAGTGGAAGACCTGCTGCTGGGTCACCGTGAGCGGCGGCAGGCCGAGGGGCACGCCGACCTCCGGCGCCAGCTCGGGCAGCCACGGCCCGGCCGCGACCACCACCCGGTCGGCTGCGACCGCCGGCCCGTCGGTGCGCACCAGCACGCCGTCCCCGAGCGGCTCGACGCCGGTGACCCGCGTGCGCCCCAGGACGGTCCCGCCGAGCTCGCCGACCCGGCGCACCCAGGCGGCGACCGCGGCGTCGGCGTCGAGCACCGCCGCCTCCGGGTGGAACAGCACCGGCCCGTCGAAGCGCATCCCCGGCCAGCGCCCCTCGGCCTCGGCCGCGGGGAGCAGCTCGTGCGGCACGCCCTCCCGCTCCATCAGCCCGGCCAGGCCGACCGGGTCGCGCGCCGAGCCGTGGTCGAGGCCGCCGGTGGTCCGCAGCAGCGTCGTCCCGGTGTCGGCCTCGGCCTCGGCCCAGCGGTCGAACGCCCGGCCGGTCAGCCGCACGTAGAACGGGTCGGCGTAGGCCCGGCGGACGATCCGCGACGTGCCGTGCGAGCTGCCGTGGACGTGGCCCGGGTCGAAGGCCTCCACCAGCGCGACCGACACCCCGCGCCGGGCCAGCTCCCACGCCGTCGCGGCGCCCATGAGGCCCGCCCCGACGACGGCGACCTCGGCCCGCAGGTCGCTCACGACACCCCCCGTTCGCTCCCGCGGGGCGTTCCGCTCCTCGCTCGCCGGCGGTCGCGGCGATGCTCGCGCCCCTGTCCGCTCATCGGCCCGGGATCCAGGAGGTGCCGGCCAGCGGGACCCGGGCCATCGCGGCGGCCTCGATGGTCAGGGCGACGAGGTCCTCGGGCTCCAGCGAGTGCAGGTGGGCCTTGCCGCAGGCGCGGGCGATGACCTGCGCCTCCATCGTCATCACCCGGATGAGGTTGGCGACCCGCCGCCCGCCGACCACCGGGTCCAGGCGCGCGGCCAGCTCGTCGTCCTGGGTGGTGATGCCGGCCGGGTCGCGGCCGGCCTGCCAGTCGTCGTAGAACCCGGCCGCGGAGCCGAGCGCCCGGTACTCCTCGTCCAGGTGCGGCGAGTTGTCGCCGAGCGCGATCAGCGCGGCGGTGCCGATGGCGACGGCGTCGGCACCCAGTGCCATGCACTTGGCGAGGTCGGCGCCGTTGCGGACGCCCCCGGAGACGATCAACTGCACCTGCCGGTGCAGCCCCTCCTCCTGCAGCGCCTGCACCGCCTGGGGCAGCGCGGCCAGGGTCGGGATGCCGACGTTCTCGATGAACACGTCCTGGGTCGCGGCGGTGCCGCCCTGCATGCCGTCGAGCACGATGACGTCGGCGCCGGCCTTGGCCGCCAGCTTCACGTCGTAGTAGGTGCGGCTGGCGCCGATCTTCACGTAGACCGGCTTCTCCCAGTCGGTGATCTCCCGCAGCTCCCGGATCTTGATCTCCAGGTCGTCGGGGCCGGTCCAGTCGGGGTGCCGGCAGGCGCTGCGCTGGTCGACGCCGACCGGCAGGGTGCGCATCCCGGCGACCCGCTCGGTGATCTTCTGGCCGAGCAGCATCCCTCCGCCGCCGGGCTTGGCGCCCTGGCCGAGCACGACCTCGATGGCGTCGGCCATGCGCAGGTGGTCGGGGTTCATGCCGTAGCGCGAGGGCAGGTACTGGTAGACGAGGTGCTTGGACTGGCCGCGCTCCTCCTCGGTCATCCCGCCGTCGCCGGTGGTCGTCGACGTCCCGACCTCGCTGGCACCCCGGCCCAGCGCCTCCTTGGCGCGGCCGGACAGCGCGCCGAAGCTCATCCCGGCGATCGTCACCGGGGTGGACAGGTGCAGCGGGTAGGTGGCGTTGCGGTCGCCGAGGACGACGTCGGTGTCGCAGCGCTCGCGGTACCCCTCGAGCGGGTACCGGGACATGCTCGCGCCGAGGAAGAGCAGGTCGTCGAAGTGCGGCACGCGGCGCTTGGCCCCGCCGCCGCGGATGTCGTAGATGCCGGTCTCGGCGGCGCGCTGGATCTCGGCGATGGTGGTGCGGTCGAAGGTCGCGGATTCACGCATGAGAGCCCCCTCAGTACGCCGAGGCGTTGTCGACGGAGAAGTTGTAGAGCCGGCGGGCGGAGCCGTACCGGCGGAAGGACGACGGGTCGGCGTCCAGGCCGGCCGCGGCCAGCAGCTCGGTGAGCTCGGCGAGGTGCTCGGGACGGACCTCCTTCTCCACGCAGTCCGCGCCGAGGCTCGCGACCGAGCCGGCCACGTAGATGCGGGCCTCGTAGAGGGAGTCGCCGAGCGCGTCGCCGGCGTCGCCGCAGACGACCAGCCGGCCGGCCTGGCCCATGAAGGCGCTCATGTGCCCGACGTCGCCGCCGACGACGATGTCCACGCCCTTCATCGAGATGCCGCAGCGCGCGGCGGCGGAGCCCTCGACGACCAGCAGCCCGCCGTGCGCGGTGGCGCCGGCCGCCTGCGAGGCGTTGCCGCGCACCCGCACGGTGCCGCTCATCATGTTCTCGGCGACGCCGACGCCGGCGTTGCCCTCGACGGTCACCGTCGCGGTCTTGGTCATCCCGGCGCAGTAGTAGCCGACGTGCCCCTCGATCCGGACGTCGATCGCGGCGTCGAGGCCGACGGCCACGTTGTGCTTCCCGTCGGGGTGCGTGACCCGCCAGGACGGCGCCTTGTCGGCGACGTCGGGGGCGTGCAGCGCCTGGTTGAGCTCCCGCACGCCGGAGAGGGACAGGTCGACGAGGGCGGGCTCCACCGCGGTGGGGACCTCGATCGTGCTCAGCGCTGCCATGCGTAGACCTCTTCCGGCTCGGGCTCGAAGATGCGGGCGGACTCGACGCCGGGCAGGCCGGCCAGGGCGCGGTACTCCGACGCCATCGCCACCCACTGCGGGGTCTCGGCGACGACCGCGGGCTTGCAGGCGATGGCGTCGCGGACGACGGCGAAGCTGTCCCTCGTGGAGACCAGCAGCGTGTAGAAGCCGTCGAACCGCTCGCAGAGCAGCTTCAGCGACGTCGACAGGTCGTACCCGGCGGCCAGCTGCGCGGCGACGAAGCGGGCGCCCACCTCGGAGTCGTTGTCGCTGTCGAAGACGGCGCCGGCCGCCCTCAGCTCGCGGCGGATGGTGGCGTGGTTGGCGAACGAGCCGTTGTGCACCAGGCACTGGTCGGTCCCGACCGAGAACGGGTGGCAGTGCGCCGGCGTCACCGCCGACTCCGTGGCCATCCGGGTGTGCGCCACGCCCTGCCAGCCCTGTGCGGCGGGCAGGCCGAACTCGGCGGCCAGCGACTGCGGGGAGCCGACGCCCTTGAGGACGGCGACCTCGTCGCCGGCCCCGATGACCAGCGCGCCCGGCACGGCCTCCCGGACGGCGGCGGCCAGCGTGCCGGGGTCGGTCGCGGCGTGCACCACGAGGGTCTGGCCGGCGTCGACGACCTCGGCCTCCGGCAGCGTTCCGCGGACGGCGGCGGCGACGTCGTCCGCCGTCCGGTCCCCGGTCAGCAGCGAGACGCTGGCCTCGCCCTGCGGCGACCACCGCGGGTCGCCGTACACGGCGACCCCTGCGGAGTCCGGGCCGCGCTCGGTGACCTGGCAGAGCATCCCGGTCAGCAGCTCGCCGAGCCGGGGGTACAGGGAGGGCTCCCGCAGGTGGAGCCCGACGATCCCGCACACGTCAGGGGGGTCCTCTCGTCCGGAGTGGGTCGGGTCAGAAGGCGGTCACGTAGCGGTCGACCTCCCAGGGGGTCACCTGCCCGTGCCACTCGAAGAACTCGTCGCGCTTGAGCCCGGCGAAGTAGCCGGCCACGCCCGGGCCCGCCACGTCGAGCGCGCCCGCGACGACCGGGTCGGCCTCCAGCGCCTCGACCGCGTGCAGCAGCGTCGGCGGCAGCACGGCGCTGCGGGTGGCGCCCGGGTCGCCGGGGTCCAGCCCGCGGCGGACGCCGTCCAGCCCGGCGGCGAGTGCGGCCGCGGCGGCCAGGTAGGGGTTGGCCGAGCCGTCACCGCCGCGCAGCTCGACGCGGTTGCCGTCGGGCACCCGCAGCAGGTGGGTGCGGTCGTTGCCGCCGTAGGTCGCCGTCCGCGGTGACCAGGTCGCGCCCGAGCGGGTGGAGCTCGCGCCGGTGCGCTTGTAGGAGTTGACCGTCGGGGCGAGCACCGCCTGGAGCCCGGCCGCGTGCTCGATCAGGCCCGCGACGAAGGAGTACGCCAGCGGCGAGAGCCCCAGGCCGCGCCGGTCCCCGGCCTCGGGGAAGGCCGGGACGCCGTCGCGCCACAACGACAGGTGCATGTGCAGCCCGCTGCCGGTGCGGTCGCTGAACGGCTTGGGCATGAAGGTCGCGGTCATCCCCCGCTGCTCGGCCAGCACCGACAGCAGGTACCGGAGGGTCACCACCCGGTCGGCGGTGGTGAGGGCGTCGGCGTAGGCGAAGTTCTGCTCGAACTGCCCGTTGCCGTCCTCGTGGTCGTTGGCGTAGTTGCCCCAGCCCAGGGAGTTGATCGCCCTGCTCACCTCGGTGAGGTGGTCGTACATGCGGGTCAGGCCACGGGCGTCGTAGCAGGGGCGCTCGGCGGTGTCCCTGGGGTCGGCCGGGCGCAGCGCGCCGTCCGGGCCGCGCTCGACGAGGAAGTACTCGACCTCGGCGCCGACCTTGAGCTCCAGACCGAGCGCGGCGGCGCGGGCCAGCTGCTCCCTGAGGATCACGCGGGGGGCGTACGGCCAGGGCCGCCCCTCGACGTGCGGGTCGCAGTGCACGATGGCCAGGCCCGGCCGGATGAACGGCACCGGCATGTAGGAGGACGGGTCGGGGACGGCCATGAGGTCGGGGTCCCTGGGCTCCTGGCCCATCGCGCCGACGGCGTAGCCGGCGAAGCCGACACCCTCGGTCTGCAGCTCCTCGACCGCCTCGACCGGCACCAGCTTGGCGCAGGGCTTGCCGGTGAGGTCCACGAACAGCGCCAGGACGAACTCGATGCCGTCGGCACGGGCGCGGGTGGCGAGGTCGAGGGCCGGCACGTCGACCGGCTCCGGCGGGGCCTCGGGGCGGGTGGCGGTGAGCGACACGGGAGCCTCCTGGCGTTGCGTCCACTGACGTGAACTGTTGTCGCATGGGAGTGAACCCGCGGCGGGTTTCACGACGGTTACCGCCACGGTGAGTTCGTGTTGCCCGCCGTCCCACCGCGGCGGGGAGCGCCGGGCCGCCGCGGTGGGACGGCCCCTCGTCGCCTCGTCGACCACACGCCGGGCGGTGGCCGATGACTCCCGGCGGCCGGGGCGGTCCAGACTGCAGGACACCATCGCGGGAGGACTCGTGGGACGGTTCGACGGCCGGGTCGCATTCATCACCGGGGCGGCGCGCGGGCAGGGCCGCAGCCACGCCCTCCGCCTGGCCGGCGAGGGCGCCGACGTCATCGCCGTCGACCTCTGTGCACCGATCGGCACCGTCGCCTACGACCTGGCCACGCCCGAGGACCTCGCCGAGACCGCACGGCAGGTGGAGCGGCTGGACCGGCGCGTGGTGACCGCGCAGGTCGACGTCCGGGACGCCGACGCCCTCCGGACGGCGGTGCGGGACGGCGTCTCCGAGCTCGGCCGGCTCGACGTCGTGCTCGCCAACGCCGGCATCGGCCTGATGTCCCCGGACGTGCCCGCCGCCGAGGCCTTCCGCGACCAGCTCGAGGTCAACCTCGCCGGCGTGTGGAACACCGTGCAGGCGGCCGCGCCCGTGCTGATCGAGCAGGGCCGAGGTGGCGCCGTCGTCCTCACCAGCTCGGCGTTCGGGCTGACCGGCCGCGGCGGTGACGGCTCCGGCGGCGGCGACGGCTACGTCGCCAGCAAGCACGGCGTGGTGGGGCTGATGCGCACGTGGGCCAACTGGCTGGCGCCGCACGGCATCCGGGTCACCTGCGTCAACCCGTCGGGGGTGGCGACACCGATGGTGCTCAACCCCGCGGTCGAGGCGCTCTTCGGCGGCAGCATCGACACCCCGGCCAAGCCGGTGGAGGACGTGGCCAACCTGCTCGACGTCACCCTCGTCCAGCCGGAGGACGTGAGCGCCGCCGTCGCCTTCCTCGCCTCCGACGAGGCCCGCTACATCACCGGCGTGGCGCTGCCGGTCGACGCCGGCATGCTCGCCCGCTGACGCCGGCGCAGCGCGGGCAGGAAGCCGCCCACCACCGCCGCGCGGACCAGCCCGTCGAGGGCGTAGGCCCACAGGGGCGAGCGGCCGCGCAGCACGACCGTCCGGTCCCCTGCCCCGAGCAGTGCCGGACCGACCGCGCACCAGGCGACCACGGCCACGAGCGCCCGCGCCGAGCGGATCCCCGCCGGGTGCGGGCGGCGCAGGGCCAGCGACCCGAGCACGACCGCGTGCACCCCGGCGACGAGGGACGGACCGGCCTGGACCCCGGTGCGCCCGCGCGCCCGCCGGACCAGTGGCAGCACCAGCGCCACCGGGTCGGCGGCCACGAACGCCGTCGCGATGCCCGTCTTCAGCCGGCGCTCCGGGTCCTCCCCGGCCGGCGTGCTCGCGCTCGTCATGCGGCCAGCATGGCGGCTGTGCAGGCCTTCCTCGCGCCGAGCGGACCCGCTGCGGGGACCCTCCGGCGCGGGACGGGCCCGCAGGGCACCCGTCGGCCGGGGTGTCCGCCGGACGGGTCAACTGTGCGTGACGTTCCGGTCAACCGGGGGTTCCCGACCTCTCACCGGACCTATGCTCGGCCGGGTGGAGGTCACCCCGGCCGGGGCGCACGACGAGGCACCCAGCGGCCATCTCGAGGACGTCATAGCCCTCCGCGTGCGCGAGTTCCGCCTGGCCAAGGGCATCTCGCTGGCCGAGCTGGCCCGGCTCACCGGCATGAGCAAGGCGATGCTGTCCAAGATCGAGAACGCCCAGACCTCCTGCAGCCTCTCCAGCCTGGCCCGCCTCGCCGACGCGCTCGCCGTGCCGGTGACCGCGCTCTTCCGGGGCCTCGACGCCGAGCGCGAGGCGGTGTTCACCCCCGCCGGACACGGCGCGCAGATCGTGCGGCGGGGCAGCAACGTCGGCCACCTCTACCAGCTGCTGGGGTCGCTGCGCGGCGAGCACAAGCGGCTGGAGCCGCTGCTGGTGACCCTCACCGAGGCCAGCGAGGTCTTCCCCCTGTTCCAGCACCCGGGCACCGAGTTCCTCTACGTGCTGGAGGGGGTCATGGTGTACGGGCACGGTGAGGCCCGGTACGAGATGCACGCCGGCGACTCCCTCGTCTTCGACGGGGAGGGTTGCCACGGGCCGGCCGAGCTGGTCGAGCTGCCGATCCGGTTCCTGACCGTCACCGGCTACGGGCACGTCACCGCATGATCGGCGACCCCGGTGGGCATCCCCCGATCCCATCGGAGACGCCCCCGGGAGGCCCCCGTGTCCACTCTGACCCGACGCCGCTGGCGCACCGCCGCGGCGGGGATCGCCATCGCCGCCGCCTCGTTCACCAGTGTCGCGTGCGGCAGTGACGTGGTCGACGACGACGTCCAGCAGAACGTGGAGGAGGGCGTCGACGACGCCGAGCAGGAGGTCGAGGACGCCACCGACGGCGAGGACAGCGACGGCTGACCTGCTCGCCCCGCGTGACCGGCGGTCGCGCGGGGTACGCGCGGCCCGATGAGCACCGACGCGACGACGACCTCGCTCACCCGGGCACAGCGCCTGGACCGGCTGCCGTTCACCCGCGAGCACGGCCGGCTGGTGGTCGGCTCCGGGCTCGGCTGGGCCCTGGACGCGATGGACGTCGGCCTCATCTCCTTCGTCATGGCCGCGCTCGCCGTCCAGTGGGAGCTCAGCGCGACCGAGCTGTCGTGGATCGGCTCGATCGGCTTCGTCGGGATGGCCCTGGGCGCCACCCTCGGCGGGCTGCTGGCCGACCGGATCGGCCGGCGGCAGGTCTTCGCGCTGACCCTGCTGGTGTTCGGGCTGGCCACCGGCGCGGCCGCGCTGGCGTGGTCGGTGGCGGCGCTGCTGGTGTTCCGGTTCCTCATCGGGCTGGGCCTGGGCGCCGAGCTGCCGGTCGCCTCCACGCTGGTCAGCGAGTACGCGCCGGCGAGGGTGCGCGGCCGGGTGGTGGTGCTGCTGGAGGCGTTCTGGGCGGTCGGCTGGCTGCTGGCGGCGCTGATCGGCTACCTCGTCGTCCCGCGCAGTGACGCCGGCTGGCGATGGGCGCTCGCTCTCGGCGCCGTCCCCGCGGTGTACGCCGTCGTCGTGCGCCGCGGACTGCCCGAGTCCGTGCGCTTCCTGGAGCTGCGCGGGCGGACCGACGAGGCCGAGGCGGCGGTGCGCCGCTTCGAGTCCGCCGCCGGCGTCGACCCGGTGCCGTCGGCACCCGCCGCACCCGCCACCCCTCCCGGCCCGGGAGCTCTGTGGGCCCGGGGCACCCGCGGTCGGACGGCGGCGCTGTGGACGGTGTGGTTCGGCATCAACTTCGCCTACTACGGCGCCTTCATCTGGCTGCCGACCCTGCTGGTGGCCTCCGGGTTCTCCCTGGTCCGGTCCTTCGGGTTCACGCTGCTCATCACCCTCGCGCAGCTGCCCGGCTACGCCGCCGCCGCGGTGCTCATCGAGCGCTGGGGACGGCGGCCGACGCTGGTCGTCTTCCTGGTCGGGTCGGCCATCGGCGCGGGGCTGTTCGCGATCGCCGACGGCGAGGCCGCCGTCCTGGTCACCGGCATGGTGCTGTCGTTCTTCAACCTCGGCGCGTGGGGCGCGGTCTACGCGGTCACGCCGGAGGTCTACCCCACCGCGCTGCGCGGCACCGGCGCCGGGGCGGCGGCCGGCTTCGGCCGGATCGCCTCCATCGCCGCTCCGCTGTGCGTGCCACCGCTGCTGGACGCCGGCGGCAACGGCCTGGTCTTCGGCACCTTCGCCGCCTTCTTCGCGGTCACCGCCCTGGCCTCGTGGGCGCTGCCCGAGCGACGGGGGCGGGCGCTGGAGGACACCACTCCCCGGGGTTGATGCAAAGGTACCTTTGCAAAGGCTCCTTTGCATAGTACCGTCGGGTGGGTGACCGGCGAGCTCCCACCGACCCCTGCCGTCGACGTCCGTGATCCGCGCACGCTCCGCGCGCTGGCCCACCCGTTGCGGGCCACCCTGCTCGGCCTGCTGCGCGCCGAGGGGCCGTCGACCGCCTCGAGGCTGGGCCAGCGCCTCGGGGAGAGCAGCGGCGCCACCAGCTACCACCTGCGGCAGCTGGCCTCGTTCGGCCTGGTCGAGGAGGTCCCCGGCGAGGGCACCGGCCGCGAGCGCTGGTGGCGGGCCCTGCACCGCAGCACCCGGTGGCACACCGAGGAGCTCGTCGACCAGCCCGGCGGCCGGGAGGTCGTCGACGAGCTCACCCACCGCTCGCTCAGCCAGCACCGCCGGCTGCTGGCCGCGCACGCCGAGCAGCGCGAGGAGCTGGACGAGGCCCAGCGGGACGACGCGTCGCTCAACGACTGGGCGCTGCGCCTCTCCCCCGCCCGCGCCCGCGCCCTCGCCGACGAGCTCAACGCCGTCCTCGAGCGGTGGCGGGCCGAGGAGGAGGAACCCGACCAGCCGCTGGTGCACGTGCTGGTCGACCTGTTCCGGCTGCGCGAGTACCCGGCGTGAGCAGGCCCCTGGGGGTCCGCTCCGCGACCCGGCGCTTCGTCGGGCTCACCGCGCTGCGCTGGCTGCCGATCGGGCTCAGCGCGCCGGTGACCGTGCTGCTGGCGTCCGCACGCGGCCTCTCCCCCGCCGACATCGGCGTCGTCGTGGCGGTCTACTCGGTGGTCACCCTGGCGTTGGAGCTGCCCACCGGCGGGCTGGCCGACGCGATCGGCCACCGGCCGGTCCTGCTCCTCTCCGGGGCGCTCACCGTGGCCGGCCTGCTGACGACGGTGGTCGCCGACGGCGTGGCGCTGTTCGCCCTGGCCTGGGCGCTCACGGGGATGGGACGCGCGCTGGACTCCGGGCCGCTGGAGGCCTGGTACGTCGACACCGCCCGGACCGCCGACCCGGCGGCCGACGTGACGCCGGGGTTGTCCCGGGCGGCCGCGGCCGACGGGGCCGGCCTGTGCCTGGGCGCGGTGCTCGGCGGCGTGCTGCCCCTGCTCGCCGAGCCGGGGAGCGGGGCGCTGACCGTGCCGCTGCTGGTCGCGGCGGCGCTGGCCGGGGTCTCGATGGTCGCCGTCGCGGTGCTCGTCGTCCCGGTGGGGGCTCCGCGGTCCGGCGGGACAGCGGCGCTGCGGGCCGCGCTGTGGGAGGTCCCAGCGGTCGTGCGGGACACCGCGTGTCTGGTGGTGCGCGACCGGCTGCTGCGGCGGCTGCTCGCCGTCTCGCTGCTGGTCGGCACCGTGCTCACGACCCTCGAACTGCTGGGCCCGCTGCACGTGGCCGAGCTCGTCGGCAGCAGCACGCAGGGGTCGGCCGTCTTCGGCGTCGTGATGGCCGTCTCGTACGCCGCGGCCGGGGTCGGCGCGCTGCTCGCCCCGGCGGTGCGCCGGGGCGCCCGCGGCTCGGTCGCCGCCGCCAGCGTCGGGCTGTCCGCGCTCGGCGCACTGGCCGTCGCCGCGGTGGCCGTCGCGGGGGACGTCGTCCTGACCGGACTGGCCTTCGCGCTCTTCCACCTCACCAACGCGGCGGCCTGGCCGTTGTGGAAGGACCTGCTGCACGGGCGGGTCGGCGCGGGACAGCGGTCGACGGCGCTGTCGGCCAGCTCGCTGGCGCTGATGGTCGGCGGGCTCGCCGGCAGCCTGCTGGTCACCCGACTGGCCGAGGCGGCGGGCGTCCCGGCCGGCTTCTGGGCGGCTGCGGGGGCGGCGCTGGTGATCGCGCTGGTGTCCCTGGGCCTGCGGGCCCCCGGCGATCGCGGGAGCGGAGTGGATCCGTGCGGGTCACCCGCACGGATCCACTCCGCGCGTGGGGTCAGCCGGCGGGGGTCTCCGTCCGCGGTCCGGCTCCGGCCCGCGGGGACGGCGCACCCGAGGCGGCGATCCGCTCGGCCGAGGCGATGACGCTCTCGGGCGACGTCGTCGCACCGGGGGTGTGCAGGCTGCCGTCGAGGTCGTAGGCGACCTCCGCGTGCTGGGCGACGTCGATGCCCCCCATCTCGGCTTCCTCGCCCACCCGCAGGCCGATCGTCTTCTGGATCGCCAGGGCGATGACCAGCGTGACGACGAAGGAGTAACCGATCACCGCGACCGCGGCCACCGCCTGCACGCCCAGCAGCTCGAAGCCGCCGCCGTGGAGGAGGCCGTCCCGGCCGCTGGGCGCCTCCGCCGAGCCGAACACGCCGACCAGCAGCGTGCCGACGATGCCGCCGACCAGGTGGACGCCGACCACGTCGAGCGCGTCGTCGTAGCCGAAGCGGTACTTCAGCGAGATGGCCAGCGGGCAGATGGCGCCGGCGATGGCGCCGACGGCGAGGGCGCCCATCGGCGTCACCGCGCCACAGGACGGGGTGATCGCGACCAGGCCGGCGATGGCGCCGGACATCCCGCCGAGGGTGGTGGCGTGGCCGTCGCGCAGCTTCTCGACCAGCAGCCAGGACAGGATCGCCGCACAGGTCGCGTTGAAGGTCGTCAGCACCACCACCGAGGCGCTGTTGCCCGCGGCGAGGGCGGAGCCGCCGTTGAAGCCGAACCAGCCGAACCACAGGATGCCCGCGCCCAGCGCCACCAGCGGGAGGTTGTTGGGGCGGGCCTGGCGCGGCCAGCCGGTGCGCTTGCCGATCACCAGGACGACGGCCAGCGCACCGATGCCGGCGTTGATGTGGACGGCGGTGCCGCCGGCGAAGTCGACGGCGGCCAGCCGGTTGGCGATCCAGCCGCCCACGACACTGCCGTCGGCGGAGTCGAACGCGAACACCCAGTGCGCGACCGGGAAGTAGACCAGCGCCGCCCAGAGCCCCGCGAACAGCAGCCACGGCCCGAAGCGGACCCGGTCGGCGACCGCGCCGGCGATGAGCGCCGTGGTGATGACGGCGAACAGCGCCTGGAAGACCGCGACGAGGGCGGGGGGCAGCGCCGCGGACTCGTCGCCGGCCACCAGCGACCCCAGCCCCGGGTACTCGGTGACGTCGCCGAGCAGCCCGGCGCCGCCGTAGGAGTCGCCGAAGACGGCGGAGAAGCCGAACAGCGTCCAGAGCACGCCGACGACGGCGACGGCTCCGAACACCATCATGACCATGTTGAGGATGCCGCGGGAGGACACCATGCCCCCGTAGAAGAGGGCCAGCCCGGGGATCATCAGGGCGACGGCCATCGTGGCGGCGAGGATGAATGCGGTGCTTCCGACGTCCATGCTGGACCTCTCGATCGTCTACTCGCGGTGTTCGCGGTTGCGCGCCAGTAGACGGTGTGCCGGTTACCGCCGGCGTCGTCGTCTGTGACGATCGGGTGACGCGCGGCCCCGGGTTCACCGGCCCGGATGCGGGTAGCGGCCCTGCATGGCTGAACTGTCCCGCGACCGCCTCCAGGGCCTGACGGTCGCCGTCACCGGCGCGAGCGGCAACGTCGGGACGGCGCTGCTGCGCCGGCTCACCGCCCCGACCAGCGGCGTGGCGCAGGTGCGCGGCCTGGCCCGTCGCCAGCCGCCCGACACCGCGCCCTACGACCGGGTCCAGTGGCACCTGGCCGACCTCGGGGAGACGCGCAGCGAGCACGAGCTCACCCGGTTCCTCGACGGCGTCGACGCCGTCGTCCACCTGGCCTGGGCGCTGCAGCCGGGCCGGGAGCCCGAGCGGCTGCACCGGGTGAACGTCGAGGGCACCCGCCGGGTCGCCCGCGCCGCGGCGGCCGCGGGGGTGCAGCACGTCGTCCACCTGTCCTCGCTGGGTGCCTACGCCGCCGGCGCCGCAGGACAGGAGGTGGCCGAGGACTGGCCGACCACGGGCATCCCCACGTCGCAGTACAGCCGGGACAAGTCCGAGGCCGAGCGGGTGGTCCGCGAGCTGATCGGCCGCCGTCCGGAGACCACGCTGACCGTCGTCCGCCCGACGCTGGTGCTGCAGCCGGAGGCCAGCAGCGAGATCGGCCGCTACTTCCTGGGCCCGCTGCTGTTCGGCGCGGCGCGGCTGCTGCCCGGGCAGGTCGCCAGGCTGCTCCCCCTCCCGCTGCCGTCGGTGCACGTGGGTTTCGTGCACGCCGACGACGTCGCCGACGCCCTCACCCGGATGCTGGACCGCCGCGCCGCCGGCCCGTTCAACCTGGCCGCCCAGCCGCTGATGGACGCCGACGGCATCGCCCGCGCCCTGGGCACCGTCCGCGTGCCGGTGCCGGCGTTCGTGCTCCGGGCGGCCCTCTCGGCCGCCTTCACCGCCCACCTCGTGCCGACCGAGCCCGGCTGGCTGGACCTCGGGACCCAGGCACCGGCCCTCGACACGACCCGGGCGCGCCGGCTCCTGGACTGGGCGCCGTTCCACAGCGGCGACGAGGTCCTGGCGCAGTTCGTGGCCGCGATGGGCCGCGGCGAGGGCGCTCCGGGTGCCCTCCTGGAGCCCGCCGGCGGCCCGGAGCGCGACCCGGGCGGTGACCCGGCCAACACCCCGGGCCCGCGGGCGGACTAGTCGCCGCGGGTGGTCCAGGCGCCGATCGGCCGGCTCATCGGCGCCGACACGCCGGCCGCCCGCTCCGGCCGTGGGGCGACGAACAGGCCCTCGGCCTCGGCGAGCACGGTGTCCGGGTCGTCCGCGGCGACCAGCCGTGCGGTGGCCGGGGTGCGCCGGCCGGAGGCCTGACCCGCCTCCGCCGACAGCAGCAGCGGGACGCCCAGCGGCACCGGCCGGCGGTACCGCACGGTCAGCGTGGCGGTCAGGCCGCCCCGGCCGGCAGCGCGCACGGCCCGGGCCAGGACGTGGTCGAGCAGGGTGGCGACGACCCCGCCGTGCACCAGGCCGGGCGGACCCTCGTGCGCCTTGCCCACGGTCACCCGGCCGGTGGCCCGGCCGTCGGGGGTGTCGGCCGCCTCCAGCGGCGGCGCCACCGGGCTGCCCGGGCCGTGGACCGGGCTGTACCAGCGCTCGCCGGCGTCCGGGTCGTCGACCCGGGCCACGTCGTGCAGCCCCCGGCTCTGCGACCGCAGACGGGCGGTGAGCTCGCGTGCCGCGGCCGCGACCGCGGCCAGCTCGTCGGAGGGCACCTCGGTGCGGACGGCGGCGTCGACGAGGTCCCGGAGCGCGGCGCCGAGCTCGCCCACGACCTCCCGCCGGTCGGCCCGGTCCTCCGCCGGCCCTCCTGCAGGGTCCCGCCGCGAGCCCGCGAACAGCGGGGGGCAGGAGGGCCCTCCCTCAACCACGGGGCATGCCGGCGTCGCGGAGCAGCCCGCCGCCGATGACCACCCGCTGGACCTCGCTGGTGCCCTCGTAGAGCCGGTAGAGGCGGGCGTCGCGGTAGAAGCGCTCGACCGGGGTGGTGCGCAGGTAGCCCAGGCCGCCGTGGACCTGCACCGCCCGGTCGACGGCGCGGCCGACCATCTCGGTGCAGAACAGCTTGGCCGACGACGGGCCGATCGAGGTGTCCTCGCCGGTGTCGTAGCGGGCGGCGACGTCGCGGACCAGGGCGCGGCCGGCGAGCAGCTCGGCGTGCATGTCGGCGAGCTGGGCCTGGACCAGCTGGAACCGGCCGATCGGCGCCCCGCCCTGCCGGGCGGTGGCCGCGTAGGCGACCGACTCGTCGAGCACCCGCTGGGCCATCCCGACGCACAGCGCGGCGATGTGCAGCCGGCCGCGGGAGAGCACGGTCAGCGCCTGGGCGTAGCCGCGGCCCTCCTCGCCGACCAGCGCGTCGGCGGGCACGCGGGCGTCGTCGAAGAAGACCTCCGCGGTCCAGGCGCCGGCCTGTCCCATCTTGCGGTCCTTGGGCCCGACGGTGACCCCGGGCGTCCTCGCGTCGACGACGAAGCTGGAGATGCCGCGCCCACCCCGCTGGTCCGGGTCGCTGCGGGCGAAGACGACGAACAGGTCGGCGACCGGCGCGTTGGTGATGTAGCGCTTGCTGCCGCTCAGCACCCACGCGTCGCCGTCCCGGCGGGCGGTGGTGCGCAGGCCGGCCGGGTCGGAGCCGGCCTCGGCCTCGGTCAGGGCGAAGGAGGCGATCAGCTCCCCCGACGCCAGCCGCGGCAGGTGGGCCTTCTTCTGCTCCTCGCTGCCGAACTTCGCGATGACCTGGCCGGCGATGCCGTTGTTGGTGCCGAACAGCGACCGGAACGCGGGCGTGGTGTAGCCGAACTCGACGGCCAGCTCGACGTCCTCGGCCATGGTGACGCCCAGGCCGCCGTACTCCTCGGGCAGCGCGTAGCCGAACAGGCCCATCTCGGCGGCGCGTGCGCGCAGCTCGTCGGGGATGCGGTCCTCGTCCTCGATCCGCTCCTCGAGCGGGATCACGACCTCCCGGACCAGCTGCCGGACGGCGTCCACGACCTGCCTGAAGTCCTCGGCGTCCACGACGGTCATGGTGCCGCGCACGGGGCCGGACCGCTCCGGCGGGTCGTGCGCGACACGCCAGAGCACAGCGCAGTCAGCTGACCACTGCGAGTTGTGGCGATCGGCGATCGGAACTAGCGTCGACGGCAGCTGCCCGAACCCGCAGGCGGCTCGCACCAACCTGCCGGAGTGCCCGTGCCGCACCTTCGAGTCGCGCTCGTCCCCGCCCCCGACCAGGTCGTCGTCCGGGTGACCGGCGACGCGGACACCTCCACCGTCGACCGGCTCACCACCGCCCTCCAGGAGGCGGCAGCCCTGGGCACGCACCGCGTGGTCGTGGACGTGGCCGGGGCGCGGTTCGCGGACCCCTCGGCCCTGCACGCCCTCACCGTCTTCACCGCTGTCCTGGCCCCGACCGGGCGCCAGTGCCGGGTCGTCGGGGCCCCCGCGGCGACCCGGCGGCTGGTGCGGTCCGCCGGGCTCGCCGACCGGCTGGAGCTCGACGGCCCGCTGGCCGGGGACGACCCGGTCCGGCCCACCCCGACGCCGGCCCCCGCGCCGGCGCCCGTGGGGGCCGCCCCGGCCGGCCGCGCGGTCACCGCCCGCCCGGTGCGGGCGGCGCGGCGGGCGGAGGACCGGCCGCGCCGACGCCGCCTCCGGCTGGGCAGCCTGCGCCGCTGGCGCTGACGGAGACCCGGCCCGCCGCTCAGGCGGCCAGCGCGTCCAGGCGGGCCATGTCCTCGTCGGAGAGGCGCAGCCGGGCGGCGCCGAGGTTCTCGGTGAGGTGCTCGACCGACCGGGTGCCCGGGATGGGCAGGACCGCCGGCGAGCTGTGCAGCAGCCAGGCCAGCGCCACCTGGGACGGCGTCGCGTCGAGCTCGCGGGCGATGTCGGCCACGGGGCTGTCGGGCGCGGCCAGGTCCCCGGTCGCGATGGGGAACCACGGGATGAAGCCGATCCCGTGCTCGGTGGCGTAGTCGAGGACGTCCCGGGACCCCCGGTCGGTCAGGTTGTAGAGGTTCTGCACCGTGACCACGTCGACGATCTCGCGGGCGGCCGCCAGCTCGGCCACCGAGACCTCCGAGACGCCGATGTGGCGGACCTTGCCCTCGTCCTGCAGCTCCTTGAAGGCGCCCAGCTGGTCGGCCAGCGGCACCTCCGGGTCGATGCGGTGCAGCTGGATGAGGTCGATCCGCTCGACCCGCAGGTGCCGCAGCGACAGCTCCACCTGCTGCTTGAGGTAGGCCGGGCGGCCGACCGGCGTCCAGATGCCGGGGCCCTGGCGGGTCAGCCCGGCCTTGGTCGCGACGACCAGCCCCTCCGGGTAGGGGTGCAGCGCCTCGGCGATGACCTGCTCGCTGACGAAGGGCCCGTAGGAGTCGGCGGTGTCGATGAAGTCGACGCCCTGCTCGACCGCCGAGCGGACGACGCGCAGGGCGCCCGCGCGGTCGACCGGCTCACCCCAGACGCCCGGCCCGGGCAGCTGCATCGCGCCGTACCCGAGACGGTGGACGGTCAGGTCTCCGCCGATGGCGAAGGTGTCAGTGGGCGCGACCGTGGTCATGGTCCCTCCGGGGAGTCGGCACACCCCACGGCGGACGCCGCGGGGCCACGGTGCGCGACAGCTGCCGCACCGGGGGTTGCTCTTCCAGGATGTGACCCGCCAGACAGTCAGGAGGCCCGATGGGCGAGATCGTCGTGCTCCGGCACGGGCAGACCGAGTGGAGCCTCAGCGGCCAGCACACCAGCGTCACGGACCTGCCCCTGCTGCCCGAGGGCGAGGAGCAGGCACGCCGGCTGGCGGGCACCTTCGGGGACCGGACCTTCTCCGCGGTGTGGGTCAGCCCGCGGCTGCGGGCCCGGCGGACCGCCGAGCTGGCCGGGCTCACCCCGACGGCCACCGACGAGGACCTCGTCGAGCTCGACTACGGCGGCTACGAGGGCCGGACGACGGCGGCGATCAGCGAGGAGCTGGGCCGGACGTGGTCGATCTGGGTCGACGGCACGATCGCCGGGGACACCCCCGGGGAGTCGCTGGCCGACGTCGGCGTGCGGGTGGACCGGGTGCTGGACCGGGCCCGGCCGCTGCTGGCCGACGGCGACGTGATGCTGGTCGCGCACGGGCACGTCCTGCGGATCCTCACCGCGCGCTGGCTCGGCCTGGAGCCGGCGGCCGGCGCGCTGTTCGCGCTGCCGGCCGGCTCCTACGGCGTCCTCGGCCACGAGCACAGCCGCCCGACCCTGACCGGCTGGGGCCTGCACTGACCGGCGCGCTCGTCATGCACCGTCGGCGGAGGCGTCTTCCGATGGTGTGACGACGGGAGCGACGGCACGCGGACGCGGCGCCCGCGGGCCAGGGCCCTTCGGACCCCTCGACACGCGCCGTCGTGCCCGCGCGCGGGCGGGCCGTGGCGCGCACGCTGCGGTCGTGGTCACACGAGGATCACCGGGCGGCCCCGGCGGTGCACGGAGCGGCCGGCCCTCCTCACGCCGAGCGGGGGGTGACCGGCCGGCCGAACAGCCAGCCCTGCCCGAGGTCGGCCCCGAGGTGCTCGACCTCCTCGGCGACCTGCTCGTCCTCGACCCCCTCGGCCACCACCAGCGCGCCGAGCCGGTGGGCCACGTCCACCACCGACCGCACCATCGTCCGGGCACCGTCGTCGGGCAGGGCCTGGACGAGCGCCTTGCCGAGCTTGACCACGTCCGGCCGGACGGCGGCCAGCAGCTCCCGGCTCGACCAGCCGGCCGCGACGTCGTCCAGGGCGACCCGCCAGCCCCGAGAGCGGTGGTGCTCGAGCACGGAGAACAGGTGCCCGCGGTCGGAGACGGCCCACACCTCGCCGACCTCGACCACCAGGCGCCCGGGGTCGATGCCGGCGTCCTCCAGCGCCTGCTCGGTGCCGGCCAGCGAGACCTCCGGCCGGTGGACCGAGGCCGGGTGGGAGTTGACGAACAGGTCGGCGTCCCCCAGCCAGGGCGCCGCACCGGCGATCGCCGTCTCGCGGCCGATGCGGTCCAGCCGGGGCAGCCAGCCGGCGGACTCCGCGACGAAGAACAGGTCCCCGCCGCCGACCTCCCGGCCGTCCACCAGGCCGCGCAGCAGCGCCTCGTGGGCGACGACCCGCCGGTCCCCCAGGCGCACGATGGGCTGGTAGGCCGACCACAGCTCGGCCTCGGCGAGCAGGCCGATGTCGGCGGTCACCCCGCGGCGGGCCAGCTCGACCGCCAGCGCGGGCGCGGTCAGCAGCCGGGCCGTGAGCGCCGTCTGCTCGGCCGGCGGATCAGTCACCACCCGCACGCCCTCGGCCTCCGCGGTGGTCAGCTCCCGGGCGAGCCGGCGGAAGAGCCGCTCGATTCCGCGCTCACCGTCCTCGTCGGTGAGGTCGAGGAGGTCCGGCGCCGCGGACACCGACAGACCAAGCCCTCGTGCGGTGCGGGCCACCTCCGCGAGCAGGTGCGCGTCCTCGGTCCCGAGGAGGACCCGGCTCGCGTGACCGGGGACGTGCCAGTACTCCCGGCGCCGGGCTCCGGGATGGGTGCTCGCCACCTCTGCAGGATGACCGAGCGCGTCCGGGTCGCCGCACAGGCGCGCTGTCCCCCGACCGGGGGGACGGAACGACACCCGCCACGCACACATCCCAGACCTGTCGGTCGTCGTCAACTTGAATGTCTAAGGTCAACTCCATGGTCGCTCTCCAGATGACTGACCCGCCGCGCTCCACCCGTGGCGGGCGCCCCCGTGACCCGAGCCGGGACGGGGTGATCCGGGCGGCCATCCTGCGGCTGCTCGCCGAGGTCGGGTACGGGGCGCTCACGATGGACGCCGTCGCGGCGGAGGCCGGGGTCGGGAAGGCCACGATCTACCGTCGCTGGCGGACCAAGCAGGACCTGGTCGTCGACACCATCTCCGACCTCAACCAGTTCATCGCCGCCCCGCCGGACACCGGCAGCATCGCGGGCGACCTCCGCGCGATGATGCACCTGGTGGCCGAGGCCACCGCGAGCCCCGCCGGGGCTGCCATCCGGTCCCTACTGCCCGCGATGCAGTACCAGCCGGCGCTGGTCGAGGCCTTCCGGAGCGGCCCGCTCGCCGTCTGGCGGGGGGCCTACGCGGAGATGTGGGCGCGCGCGGAGGCCCGCGGCGAGGTCCGCCCCGGCCTGGCCCAGTCGGTCACCGCCGAGGCGACGAGCGCACTGATCGTGCAGCGGTGGTTGCTCACCGGCGAGCCCGTGGACGACGACTACGTCGACCGCGTGCTCGAGGTGGTCGTCCTGCCGCTGATCGAGAACGCGCGGCCGACGGAGTCCTGACTCACCAGCCCAGCGTGCCCGGCTCCCCCTTGAAGGGGCCGACCACCTCGGCGGTGATCCAGCCGCCGTAGAAGCCACCGGGCTGGGGACGGACCGGCTCACCGTCGACCAGGGCCCGGTCGACGCGTCCCGGGTAGAAGGCGACGGCTCCGCGCAGGAGCGCGTACCGCGGGGCGGGTTCCTCGTACGACCAGCCGACGGCCGCCACCCGGCGGCCGTCGACGACGGCGTCCCAGTACGTGGCCGCGCCCTTCCACTCGCACCACGAGGCCCCGGCCCCGGGGAGCAGGACGCCGTCGGCGACGTCCGCGCGCGGGACGTAGTACACCGGCGGGTGACTGGTCTCGCACACGCGCACCGCCCGCTCGCTGGCGGCCAGCACCCGGCCGCCGAGCTCCACGACGACCCGCCGCCCGGTCACCTCGGCCGAGGGCGGGCGGGGGTAGCTCCAGACCGACTCCTGCCCCGGACCCACGGGGTCGGGGCGCGGGCGGGGCACGTCAGTCGTTGCGGTGCCGCACCTTCTGGACGACGACCAGGGTCATGAGCAGGCCGATCGCGCCCACCGTGGCCATGCCCGCCGGCGTCTGCAGGAACGACTGGACGGCGGCCTGCCCCTTGGCCTTCAGGCGCTGCGGACTGCTCCGGGCGACCAGCTGGTCCAGGGTGGCCGCGAGCGACTCACGGGCGGCGTCGATCTCCAGCTGGATCTGTCGAGGGTCGCGAGGCACGGCGACAGCCTGCCAGACGCCGCCCGAACCAGCGCGTTCCCCTCGACACGGGCACCCGCACGGGCGATCCGGGAACGGAAGGGCTCCGCGCCGCGACCTCCGGGACCCGGAGGTCCTCCGGCTGGCGCCTCTAGACTCGGCACCCCACGCGGGAGTGGTGTAACGGCAGCCACGCCAGACTTAGGATCTGGTGCCTTCGGGCGTGGGGGTTCGACTCCCCCCTCCCGCACACCGACGCCTGCCCTGCTCACCGGCCGACGCAGTCGATCTCGGCCGACGTCGCGAGCACCCCCGGATGAGCAGCGTGCGCTCGGCCAGCGGGATGAACTGGCAGGCGGGACGAGCCCGCGCTCGGGGTGCTGCCACCGCACGAGCGCCTCGACCCCGCACATGAGCAACCGGACGTGGACGTCCCTCCTCCGGGCACTCCGGCTCCGGGGCCGCCGCGACCGCGGGTAGTCGACGCACACCGCGACCGCCGGGCTCGTCGTCGTCCTCCTGGTGCTGACCGTCTTCTCGGTCACCGCCGCCGTGGCCAATGCCTCCGCGGCCGAGAAGGCCGGGCAGAGCGCCGCGGTCACCACGTGGTCGCAGGAGGCCGAGCGGTCCCCATGTCAGGTCCCCCACCGTCGGACACCCGCCTCGCGCAGGGTGCTCGGAGACCGGATCGGCCGGGCCGGTGGGCGGCCCGAGTGCGGGACGGCCCGCCCCCCCGTCGGGGGATCCCGCCCGGGCGACGCCTGTCCCCCGATCGGGTCCCCCGGCCGGGTCCGGGGCTCGGGGGCCGCCGGACTCGTGCCGACGTCCGGTGCGTGACCCTCCTGCGCCCCGATTCCCTCCGCCTGCCCCTCCCCTGGTCCGCGCGCCGCCGCGCCGCCGGTCCGCTCACCGGCCTGCTCGAGCGTGCCCGGACGGTGCTCAGCCCGGACGACCCCGGCGCCTGGGACCCGGAGGTGGACGGCGAGCTGCTCGACTGGCTGGGCTTCTCGCCGGCCGCCCGCTGAATCGCACCCGCCCGGACCGCGTCCTCCTCGGTGTGGCTCGTCGAGTGGGTGGCTCCCCGCGGTGAGCGGCGACCGGAGGGGCCGGCTCAGGCGCGGCCAAGGAGCTCGGCGACCAGCGGGACCAGCGCCGCGAAGGCCTGGCCTCGGTGACTGCGGGCGTCCTTCTCCTGCGGGGCCAGCTCGGCCGCGGTGACCTCGAGCCCCTCGGGGACGAACACCGGGTCGTAGCCGAAGCCGTTGGTGCCGCGCCCCTCCCGGATGACCCGCCCCCGCCAGGCCCGCTCCAGCACCCGCTCGGCCCCCTCGGGGGTCGCCACGGCCGCGGCGCAGACGAACGCCGCGCCCCGTCGCTCGTCGGGCACGTCGGCCAGCTGGCCGAGCAGCAGCGCGGTGTTGGCCCCGTCGTCCCCGTGCCGCCCCGACCAGCGGGCGCTGAGCACCCCCGGCATCCCGTTGAGCGCGTCGACGGTCAGCCCCGAGTCGTCGGCCACCGCGGGCAGCCCGGTGTAGCGCACCGCCTCCCGCGCCTTGAGCAGCGCGTTCTCGGCGAAGGTGGCGCCGGTCTCGGGCGCCTCCGGGTAGTCCTCGACGTCGCGCAGGCCGACCACGGTCACCCCGGGGACGGCGGACTCCAGCAACCGCTGCAGTTCGGCCAGCTTGCCCGGGTTCCGGGTGGCCAGCAGCAGCCGGGTGCTCATCGGGTGGTGCCCTGCAGCGCCGCGGTCTGGATGCGGGTCAGCTCGGCGCAGCCGGCCACGGCGAGGTCGAGCAGCGCGTCGAGGGCCGTCCGGTCGAACACGCCGTTCTCGGCGGTCCCCTGCACCTCGACGAAGCTCCCGCCCCCGGTGCAGACCACGTTCATGTCGGTGCCGGCCCGCACGTCCTCCTCGTAGGCGAGGTCCAGCCGCGGCTGCCCGTCGATGACGCCGACGCTGACCGCCGCCACCGACTGCACGATGGCGTCCTTCTTCGCCAGCTTCCTGCGGTCGCCCAGCCACGAGACGGCGTCGGCCAGCGCGACGTAGGCGCCGGTGATCGCCGCGGTCCGCGTGCCGCCGTCGGCCTGCAGGACGTCGCAGTCGATCGCGATGCTGTTCTCCCCCAGGGCGGCCAGGTCGATCGAGGCCCGCAGCGAGCGCCCGACCAGCCTGCTGATCTCGTGGGTGCGGCCGCCGATGCGCCCCTTCACCGACTCCCGGTCGCTGCGGGTGTGGGTGGCGCGCGGCAGCATCGAGTACTCCGCGGTGACCCAGCCCAGGCCCGACCCCTTGCGCCAGCGCGGGACCCCCTCGGTCACGCTCGCCGCGCACAGCACCCGGGTGCGCCCGAACTCGACGAGGACCGAGCCCTCGGCGTGGTCGAGCCAGTTGCGGGTGATCGTCACGGGGCGGAGCTGGTCGGCCGCCCGGCCGTCGGGTCGGGTCTTCCCCGGTGTCGCCGTCACGTGCTCCGACAGTAGTGCGCCGCGGGCGGGCGCTCTCCCGGCCCGGCAGGATCACCGGCATGCGATCGGAGCTGCGAGCGGTCCGGACCGGCGGGATGCCGGCCGTCGTCGACCTCACCGACGAGTGCGCCGAGTTCGTGCGGACCGAGGCCGACGGCCTGCTGCACGTGTTCGTGCCCCACGCGACGGCGGGGGTGGCGGTCATCGAGACCGGCTCCGGCAGCGAGCAGGACCTGCTGGCCCAGCTCGACGAGCTGCTCCCCCGCGACGACCGCTGGCGGCACCGGCACGGCAGCCCCGGCCACGGCCGCGACCACGTGCTGCCGGCGTTCGTCCCGCCGCACGCCAGCGTGCCGGTGCTGGAGGGCCGGATGCAGCTGGGCACCTGGCAGCGGATCTGCCTGGTCGACACCAACAGCGACAACCCGCAGCGGCACGTGCGGCTGTCCTTCCTCGCCGGCTGACCGTGCGCGCGGCCGGGCCCGGTCCTCGCGACCGGACCCCGGCCCCTGGCACCCGTCCCGGTCCTGGCCCCGGTCCAGGCCCGGGTTCAGGCCTCCAGGAAGTCGACCAGCGGCTTGGTCGCCGACAGCCAGGGCGAGTGGTCGACGTCGAGCTCGAGGACCTCCTCGCACGGGCTGGCCTCGACCATCCGGCGCTGCAGGGCCGGCGGGATGGCCCGGTCGGCGGTGCAGAGGACGTACCGCCGGGGGATGTCGGCCGCGACCGGGTCGAGCGTCACCGGGGTGATGAACGGGAGCACCGGCTGGGGGCCGAGGTGCTGCAGCGCCCAGCTCGCCTGCTCCTCGGTGCAGTTCCCGTAGAAGACCTCGCGGGCCGCGTCCCGGGACATCTCCGCGACGGGCGGCTCGCCGCGCACGGTCATGTTGCTCTGCACGCCGTCCCCGGCGCCCTCGGGCAGCTCGGTGAGCGCCTTGAGGCTCTCCCCGTCGCGCGGCAGGAAAGCGGCCACGTACACCAGCCGGCTGACCTGCTGCGGGCACCGGGACGCCGCCTGGGTGATGACCACCCCGCCCATGCTGTGGCCGACCAGCACGGCCGGCTCCGGTGCCGCCGTCAGCGCCTCGCACACCCGCTCGGCGTAGGCGTCGAGGGTCACCTGCTCCACGGGCGTGCGGTCGGCGCCGGCCCCGGGCAGGTCGACCGCCACGACCTCGTGCCCGCGCTGCCGCAGCCCGGCAGCCACCGGCTCCCAGCACCAGGCGCCGCCGAACGCTCCGTGCACCAGCACGAACCGGGTCATGTCGGATCTCCTCCAGAGGCTGCGGGGACCGAGGGGTGCGCAGTGGTCGCCCACGCGCGCCCCACCGGGCGGGCACTCTAGACGACGACGGGACGCGCGGCCCGTCCCCGGCCCGCCGCGCGGACCTGCGGCGACGACCATCCGACGGCCCGGTGGCCCGGTGCGTCCGGGGACTTCCCCGTGGAGAGGCGTCGCCCGCACAGGGCAGGATGACGGGGTGACCGACACCGACGTTGCGCCCGTCCGCCTGGCCCCCGGGGACCCGGCGCCGGAGTTCACGCTGCCCGACGCCGACGGCAACCCGGTGTCCCTGGCCGACCACCGGGGACGCCGGGTGATCGTCTACTGCTACCCCGCCGCGCTGACCCCGGGCTGCACCACCCAGGCGGTCGACTTCACCGCCGCCGCCGGGGAGCTGGCCGAGGCCGGGCTGGACATCATCGGCATCTCGCCGGACCCCGCGGACAAGCTGCTGCGCTTCCGCGAGAAGGAGGGCCTGGGCATCACCCTGGTCTCCGACGTGGGCAAGCAGGTGCTCAAGGCCTACGGCGCGTACGGGCCGCGCAAGCTCTACGGCAAGGAGGTCATCGGCGTGATCCGGTCGACCTTCGTCGTCGACGCCGAGGGCCGCATCGAGAAGGCCGCCTACAACGTCAAGGCCACCGGGCACGTGGCCAAGCTGCGCCGCGACCTCGGCCTGGCCTGAGCCGCGACCGGCGCCGGTCGGACCGGAGCCGCTCACGCCCGCCACCTGCCGGGCCGGGGCTGGCAGGCGGGGCCGCAGGGGTGCCCGGGCTCCCACGGGTACGTGCCGTCCCCGTGCGGCCAGGTGAGCTGGTAGGCGGGGACCGAGTACTCCGGCGGACGCCGGTAGAAGCGGTTGGCGGAGAACAGCACCTCGCCGGGGTTGGGGCACACCTCGGCGTACAGGCGCCCCGCCCACCCGGCGCAGGACACGAACTCGCCGGGGACGAGGTCACGCCCCCCGGTCACCAGCCCGGCGACCTCGTCGAGCAGGCCGTGCGTGTCGTCCGGGCCGAGACCCGCCAGCACCACCTCGGGGTGGCCGAGCCCGAACAGGCCGATGGTGTAGCCGAAGGCCGGCTCGTCCGGCTCATCCCCCGCACCGACGTACTGGACCGCCCAGCGGCGGCTGCGGATGACCGCGGCGAGGTGGGCGTCCTCCTGGTCGAGCCAGGCGGTGGTCTGCGGATCGATCGTCATGCCGGCAGCGTGCGACGCCGGCCGGTGTCCCTGCGGGCCGCGGCGGGTCCGGCTGTGGACGGCGGCCCCGACTGTGGAGGGACCGCGGAACCGTCAGTGCCCGTCCTCCGCGCGACGGGCCCGCGCCCGCCGCCGGCCCTCGTGCATCGCCTGGACGCGGGCGACCGGGATGGTGTGCCCCTCGGCGACCAGGTCGGCCGGGAGCTCCTGCGGCTCGGGCAGCAGCTCGGCCCACCGGTCGCCGTCCCCCAGCCGCTCCGCGGCCGTCCGCACGGTGAACTCGCCGGGGCCGACCGACGGCAGGTCCTCCCACGCCACCGGGGCCGACACCGGCAGGCCGGGCCGGATGCGCGGGCTGTAGGCCGCCACGATCGTCGAGGAGTAGGACCGCGTCGAGTCCAGGAAGACCCGGTCGTGGCGGTCGGCCTTGATGTAGGCCGTGGTCGCCAGCTCGGGGTCCAGCCGTTCGGCGCGCACCGCCAGCGCCCGGGTCGCCGCCGCGGCGTCGTCCGCCCGCGCGCCCCGCACCGGGACGACGACGTGCACCCCCTTCGAGCCGCTGGTCTTGACCGCGCCGGCCAGCCCCGAGTCGGCCAGGGCCCGGCGCACCAGCTCGGCGGCGCGCACCACGACGTCGAACTCCGCGCCCTCGGGCGGGTCGAGGTCGAGCACGATGCCGGTCGGCTCGACCTCGTCGGCCCGGATGAAGGGCACGTGGAACTCCACCGCCCGCTGGTTGGCCAGCCACAGCAGCGTCCGCCGGTCGTCGCAGAGCACCTGGTGCACCTCGCGGTGCGCGCCGGCGGACCAGACGGCGACCGTCCGCACCCACTCCGGCGCGCCCTTGGCCACGTTGCGCTGCATGAAGGGCTCCTGGCCCGGGCGGACCCGCTTCACCGACAGCGGCCGCCCGGCCAGCTGCGGCACCAGGCGGTCGGCGAACGCGTCGAGGTGGTCGACGAGGTCGCCCTTGGTGACCTCCAGCCCGTCGCCCAGCGGTGCGTCCAGGCTGGTCAGTCGCACGCCGTCCCGTTCGTCGTCCACCACCCGGCCCACCGTGCCCGCCGTCGGTGACGCGGGCAAGCGGGACACGACCGGGACCTGCGGCGTCCTCCCCCACCGTCTGCCGTGCGGCAGGACACGCTCCGATCGGGTCACCTGGTCGGAGCCGCCGGCCCGCGGCACCTAGACGTCGTAGGTGGCGCCCGGGACCACCAGCTCGGCGGCCGGGAAGACCTCCCGCGCCGACGCCAGCTGGGCCTCGCGGTCGACCCACGCGGGGACGTGGGTCAGCAGCAGCCGGCCCACCCCCGCAGCGGCGGCGTGCTCCCCCGCCTCCCGGCCGGTGAGGTGCAGCGCCGGCGGGAGGTCCGGGACGTCGGGGTGGGCGGCCTCGGCGAGCAGGACGTCGGCACCGCGGGCGAGGTCGACGACGGCCGTGCTGGCGCCGGTGTCCCCGGTGTAGACCAGCGACCGGCCATCGGCGGTGAGCCGGATCGCGTAGCACTCCACCGGGTGCGCGGTGCGGGCCAGCGCGGCCTCGAACGGCCCCAGCTCCAGGTCGCCCGCGCCGACCGGCACGAAGTCGAAGACGTCGGTGAGGCCCTCGCCGTCCGAGTCGTAGGCCAGCGCGAGCCGGCGCTCGGCACCGACCGGGGCGTACATCGGCACCAGCTGCCGCGAGGACCGGCCCGAGTAGCGGTGCCAGACGACGAAGGGGGCCACGTCCAGGCAGTGGTCGGCGTGCAGGTGGGAGAGGAACACCGCGTCGACCGTGGCCGGGTCGGCCAGCGCCTGCAGCGCGCCGAAGGACCCGTTGCCGAGGTCGAGGAGCAGCCGGAAGCCGTCGTGCTCGACGAGGTAGCACGACGCAGGGGACTCCGGCCCGGGCCCGCTGCCCGAGCAGCCGATGATCGTGAGCCTCACGCAGCCGCCCTCAACACGCAGGTCAGGCTAGCGGGCGCCGCCGCGAGACGCGGCTCACGCCCGGAGCAGGACTCGGCTCGGGCGCGGAGCAGGACCCGGCTCGGGCGCGGAGCAGGACCCGGCTCGGGCGGTAGAGCAGGCCCCGGCTCGGGCGCGGAGCAGGACCCGGCTCGGGCGCAGAGCAGGACCCGGCTCGGGCGGTGGAGCGGGAGCCGGCTCAGTGGCAGAGCCAGATCCGGCTCAGGCCCACAGCTGGCCCTCCAGCGCGGAGGTCGCCTCCTCGAGGGTGCCGGCGTAGGCGCCGGTCGAGAGGTACTTCCAGCCGCCGTCGCAGACGATGAAGACGATGTCGGCCTTGCGCCCGGCCGCCACCTCCTTGTCGGCGATGCCCAGCGCCGCGTGCAGGATCGCGCCGGTGGAGATCCCGGCGAAGATGCCCTCCTGCTCGACCAGCTGACGGGTCCGGCGGACGGCGTCCTGCGGCCCGACGCTGAACCGGGAGTCCAGCAGGGTCGGGTCGTAGAGCTCGGGGACGAACCCCTCGTCGATGTTGCGCAGGCCGTACACCAGCTCGCCGTAGCGCGGCTCGGCGGCGATGACCCGCACCTCGGGCTTCTTCTCCCGCAGGAAGCGGGAGACCCCCATCAGCGTGCCGGTGGTGCCCAGGCCGGCGACGAAGTGGGTGATGGAGGGCAGGTCGGTGAGGATCTCCGGGCCGGTGCCGGTGTAGTGCGCTTCGGCGTTGGCCGGGTTGCCGTACTGGTAGAGCATCACCCAGTCGTCGTGCTCGGCGGCCAGCCCCTTGGCGACGGCGACGGCCTGGTTGGAGCCGCCGGCCGCCGGGGAGCTGATGATCTGCGCGCCGTACATCTCCAGCAGCTGCCGCCGCTCGATGGAGGTGTTCTCCGGCATCACGCAGATGAGCCGGTAGCCGCGCTGCCGGGCCACCATCGCCAGCGAGATCCCGGTGTTCCCGCTGGTGGGCTCCAGGATGGTGTCGCCCGGCCTGAGCTTCCCCTCCTTCTCGGCCGCCTCGATCATCGAGATGGCCGCGCGGTCCTTGATCGAGCCGGTGGGGTTGTGGTCCTCGAGCTTGGCCCACAGCCGGACGTCAGGGGACGGCGACAGGTTCGGCAGCCCCACCAGCGGGGTGTTGCCGAGCGAGTCGACGAGGGAGGCGAAGCGGGCCATGGGGGTGCTCTTCCGGGAGGCGGGTGGGCGGGGGCCGAGCGGAGCGCTCAGCAGCCGCCCGCGACCGCCGGGAGGATCGTCACCGAGTCGCCGTCCTTGACCTGGGTGTCGAGGGCGCCGGTGAAGCGGACGTCCTCGTCGTTGACGTAGACGTTGACGAACCGGTGCAGCTTGCCCTCCTCGGTGACGAGGCGGTTCTTGAGACCCGGGTGCCTGGCGTCGAGGTCGTCGACGAGAGCGGCCAGGGTGTCCCCGTTGCCCTCGACGGTCTTGTTGCCGCCCGTGTGGGTGCGCAGGATGGTCGGGATCCGGACCTCGATGGCCATGGCGTGCTGATCTCCTCGGTGTGTGGGGGTGGCGGGCCCGCTGCCGGCAGCGGGCCGTGCGTCTGGACGGGCAACGCCCGGTCGCCGCGGGGCATTCCTGGGGGCGGCCCCTGCGGCCCTCCTGCAGGGGCCCGCCGCGAGCCTGCGAGCGGTGAGGGCAGGAGGGTCCTCGTTCAGTCGTAGACGACGGTCGTCGGCGAGTGGCCGAACAGGTAGGACTCGACGACCTCGACGTCCTCCTCGGTGACCTCGCCGTCGACGATGCGGAAGCTGCGGAACTCCACCTCGTCACCCGCCAGCCCGGTCTGCGCGCCGTGGTGCCGCGTGGAGACCAGCACGTAGTGCGCGTTCGGCTCGGACGCGTAGCTGATGTCGGTGCGGGACGGGTAGGCCTCGGTGGCGGTGTGCGAGTGGTAGATCACCACCGGCTCCTCGTCCCGGTCGTCCATCTCCCGGTAGAGCGTGAGCAGGTCAGCGGAGTCGAACTCGTAGAACGTGGGCGACCGCGCGGCGTTGAGCATCGGGATGAAGCGCTCGGGCCGGTCGCTGCCCTCGGGGCCGGCGACGACGCCACAGGCCTCGTCCGGGTGGTCCTCCCGGGCGTGGGCCACGATGGCGTCGTAGGTCGCGCGGTCGATGCGCAGCACGACCCCAGTCTAGGAGGACCCCCTGCCCCCCACTGCTCGCGGGCTCGTGGCGGGCCCCGGCAGGGGGCGTTCCCGTACGTCCCCAGGCTCGGGGCGGTGCCCGGACGGGGCCGCCCGATACGGTGCCCTCTCGTGGTCCCCTCGCTGCTCATCGCCGTCGGCGTCCTGCTGATGGCGCCGCCGGCCCTGATGCTCGGGATCGGCGGGTTGCGCCGCCGCAGCGGTCACTACAGCAGCGACGTCGGGGCCGACCGGGCCTCCCTGGTCCTGCTGGTCACCCTGCGCTCGCTGGTGGTGCTGCTGGTCTTCGCCCTCTCGGCGGTGCTGCTGGTCTCCAGCGTCGGCGCGGTGGTCCGCGGCGTGGAGCTGCACGGGATGGTCTACGTCCTGTTCGTGCTGGACGCGCTGCTCGTGGCGCTGGTCCTGCTCACCTTCGGCCGGCGCGACCGGCGACGAGTGCGTCGACGAGCGACCCCTGCAGGCCGGTGAGCCAGTAGTAGACGGCGAGCTGCTGGCCCTCCTCACCACCGAGGTCCTCCGGCGGCTCGGTGTCCTCGGTCACGCCCAGCCGGGTGCCCAGGGCCAGGCGCAGGTCGTTGCTGGTCCGCAGCCACGCCGCCGCCTGGTCGGCGTCCAGCCGCACGGCCCCGCCGTCGGGCGGCAGGGTGGCCCGGACCATGGCCAGGTCGTCGGCCTTCCCCGCGCGCAGCGCCGACTCGGTCATCTCCCGGTAGTCGGCGGCCAGCTCCTGGTCCCCGCGGTGTCCCTCGGGCAACAGCCGGGCGATCACGGGGTCCCCGCTGACGTCCTCGGCGTCGACGGTGAGCAGCTGCTCGAGCTGGTCGAGCAGCAGCGCGACGATGTGGGCCTCGGCCGGTTCCAGCCGGGCCACCACGTCGTCCCCCTTGCGGCGGAACGGCTTCACGCGACCGCCCTCACGAGTCGCGCTGGAAGCTGGCCCACAGCCCGTAGGCGTGCAGCCGGCTGGTGTCGTGCTCCATGCGCTCGCGCGGGCCGGAGCTGACGATCGCCTTGCCCTCGTGGTGCACCTGGAGCATGAGCGTCGTCGCCGTCGGCTCGTCGTAGCCGAACAGCTCCTGCAGCACGTAGGTCACGTAGCTCATGAGGTTGACCGGGTCGTTCCAGACGACGGTCACCCACGGTCGGTCGAGGTCACCGTGCTCCTCGACGGTCTCGTCGGGCGTCCGTGTCGGCGCGAGCGGTCCGGCCACACCCTCACCTTAGGACGCCGGAGCTCGACGGGTCGCCACCGCCGCAGCCGCCTAGGCTCCGGAGCCATGTCGACGGGTCCTGCCCTGCTCACCGACCGGTACGAGTTGACGATGGTCGCCGCCGCGCTCGCCGACGGCACCGCCGAGCGCGACTGCGTCTTCGAGGTGTTCGCCCGCCGCCTGCCGCACGGCCGCCGCTACGGGGTGGTGGCCGGCACCGGGCGGCTGCTCGAGCAGCTCCCCCGGTTCCGCTTCTCCGACGAGGACCTCGCGTCGCTGCGCCAGCAGGGCCTCACCGACGCGCGGCTGCTGGACTGGCTGGCCGACTTCGCCTTCAGCGGCGACGTCGAGGGGTACACCGAGGGCGAGCTGTTCTTCCCCGGCTCACCCGTGCTCACCGTCCGGGCGTCGTTCGCCGAGGGGGTGCTGCTGGAGACGCTGATCCTGTCGATCCTCAACCACGACAGCGCGATCGCCTCGGCCGCCGCCCGCATGGTGGCCGCCGCCTGCGAGCGGCCGTGCATCGAGATGGGCTCGCGCCGCACGCACGAGGAGGCCGCCGTCGCCGCCGCGCGCGCGGCCCACCTGGTCGGCTTCGCCTCGACGTCCAACCTCGAGGCCGGCCGGCGCTACGGCATCCCCACGACCGGCACCAGCGCGCACGCCTTCACGCTCCTGCACGACGACGAGGCCTCGGCCTTCCGCGCCCAGGTGGCCGCCCTCGGCGTCGGGACGACGCTGCTGGTCGACACCTACGACGTCGACCAGGGCATCCGGACGGCGGTCGAGGTCGCAGGCCCCGGACTCGGCGCGATCCGGCTGGACTCCGGCGACCTGCCCACGCTGGCCACGCACGCCCGTGAGCTCCTCGACTCCCTGGGCGCGACCTCGACCCGGATCATCGTCACCAGCGACCTCGACGAGTTCGCCATCTCCGGGCTCATGGCCGCGCCGGTCGACGGGTACGGGGTGGGCACCTCCCTGGTCACCGGCTCGGGTGCCCCCACGGCCGGGATGGTCTACAAGCTGGTCGAGCGTGACGGGGTGCCGGTGGCCAAGAAGTCGGAGGGCAAGAACTCCGTCGGCGGCCGCAAGCACGCCGTCCGCCGGCACGACGCCTCCGGGACGGCGACGGCGGAGGTCATCAGCAGCGCGCCGGTCGCCCCGCAGGACGGCGACCGCGACCTCGTCGTCCCGCTGGTGAAGGGCGGCGCGGTGCTGGCCCCCGCCACGCCGAGCGAGGCGCTGGCCGAGGCGCGCGCCCACCACGAGCGGGCGCGCGCGGCGCTGCCAGCCGAGGCGTGGGCGCTCTCCCGCGGGGACTGCGCCATCGAGACCGTGACGGCCTGAGGAGGTCCGCGATGACCCGCGCACTCGTCGTGGTCGACGTGCAGAACGACTTCTGCGAGGGCGGCAGCCTCGCCGTCGCCGGCGGCACGGCGGTCGCCGACGCGATCAGCGCGCACGTCCGGGCGCACGCCGGCGACTACGCCCACGTCGTCGCCACCCGGGACCACCACATCGACCCCGGGGACCACTTCCACGAGGAGCCGGACTTCGTCGAGACCTGGCCGGCGCACTGCGTGGCCGGCAGCGACGGGGTGGAGCTGCACCCGCGGCTGGACCGGGACCCGATCGAGGCGGTCTTCGACAAGGGCCACCACTCCGCCGCCTACTCCGGGTTCGAGGGCAGCTCCGAGGGCGTGCCGCTGGCCGACTGGCTGCGCGGGCACGGGGTGGACGCGGTGGACGTCGTCGGCATCGCCACCGACCACTGCGTCCGCGCCACCGCGCTCGACGCCGTCCGCGAGGGCTTCGCCACCCGGGTGCTGCTCCCCCTCACCGCCGGCGTCAGCGACGCCACCGTCGAGGCCGCGCTCCAGCAACTGCGGACGGCGGGGGTGGAACTCGAGGGCGCCGTCCACCAGCCCGGCTGAGGGGAACGCCTCTCGCGGTGTCCCGTCCGCTCCTGGGGCGCTGCAGCACCGCAGGAGCGGCGGGAACACCGCGAGTGCCGACAGATCAGGTCGCGTCGAGGACCTCGTCGCGGGTGAAGCCGAGGACCTGCAGGACGGCGTCCAGGTAGGGCTGGTTGAGCGCCGTGTGCGCCTGCTCGCGGACGTAGGGCTTGGCGTTGAAGGCGATCCCCAGCCCGGCGGCGTTGAGCATGTCGAGGTCGTTGGCGCCGTCGCCGACGGCCACCGTCTGGTCGAGCGGGATGCCGTACTCGCCGGCGAACCGGGCCAGCGCCCGCGCCTTGCCGGCGCGGTCGACGATCTCCCCCACCAGCCCGCCGGTGAGCTTGCCCTCGGCCACCTCGAGGGTGTTGGCCGCGGCGAAGTCCAGGCCCAGCTCCTCGGCGAGCGGGTCGGTGATCTGGGTGAAGCCGCCGCTGACGATGCCGCAGCGGAAGCCCAGCCGCTTGAGCGTCCGGATCAGCGTGCGCGCCCCCGGCGTGAGCACCAGGGCCGTGCGCACCTCGTCGAGCACCTCGACCGGCAGCCCGGCGAGGGCGGCGACGCGGGCCCGCAGGGACTCGGCGAAGTCCAGCTCGCCGTTCATGGCCGCGGCGGTGATCCGCGCGACCTCGGCGGCGCGGCCGGCGCGGGCGGCCAGCTCGTCGATCACCTCGCCGCGGACCAGTGTCGAGTCGACGTCCAGGACGATGAGCCGCTTGCTGCGCCGGGTCAGGCCCACCTGCTCGACGGCGATGTCGGCGCCCGTGCGCGCCGCGACGGAGGCCAGCGCGGTGCGCAGCTCGGTGGCCTCGGCGCCGGAGACGGTCAGCTCGAAGCTCAGGACCGGGTAGTCCGACAGCCGGCGGATGGCGTCGATGTTGCCGCCGAGGCCCGCGACGGCCGAGGCGGCCCCGGCCACCGCGGCGGGAGGCACCGGGCGGCCCAGCACGATGACGTGGTGCGCGCGCCCGCTGGGCCGCTTCTCCTCGTCGACCGAGTCGACCTGCACCTGCATGCCGGTGGCGTCGGCGACCTCCGCGGCCAGACGTGCCAGGCGGGACAGGAACGCGCTCTCGTCGACCGGCGGCCCGCCGTCCAGCCGCACGGCGGTGACCTCCACGCCGAGCACGAGCTGGCCGTGGACCACGACCTGCTCCACGTCGACCACCTCGATGGCCCGCCGCCCGTCCCCGGCCTCGGCCAGCGCCGAGAACAGCCGCGCGGTCACGCCGGGCCGGTCCACACCGGTGACGGTCAGCAGGGCCCGGGGCGTCTCCGGGCAGGGGTCCGGCGGCGTGCGGGGCGCGGGCTCGAGCGGCACGGCCTCATGGTGCCGCACACGCGGCGACACCCCGCCGGCCGGGGCCGACGGGGTGTCGCTGGTGACGAGCTGGAACGGCCCCCTGCAGGGTCCCGCCGTGAGCGGGGGCAGAGGTCCTCCCTCAGGTCGGGTCGGGGTCGCGCGAGCCCTGGCGCTCGCCGCTGGTGAGCCCGATCTCGCTGACGCCGGCGTAGGGCTTGTGCCGGCCGCCGACGTGCTTCTCCCGCTCCAGGCGCTCGAGGAGGTGCGGGTAGTGCGCCTCGAACGCCGGGCGCTCGGAGCGGATCTTCGGGATCTCCAGGAAGTTGTGCCGCGGCGGCGGGGACGACGTCGCCCACTCCAGGGAGTTGCCGTGGCCCCAGGGGTCGTCGCGCAGCGCCAGCGCCCCGAAGCGCCAGGACTTGTAGACGTTGTAGAGGAACGGGATCGTCGAGGCGCCGAGCACGAACGAGAAGATCGTCGAGACCGTGTTCAGCGTGGTGAACCCGTCGGTGGGCAGGTAGTTCGCGTAGCGGCGCGGCATGCCCTCGTTGCCCAGCCAGTGCTGGACCAGAAACGTGCCGTGGAACCCGATGAAGGTCAGCCAGAAGTGCAGCTTGCCCAGCCGCTCGTCCATCATCCGGCCGCACATCTTCGGGAACCAGAAGTAGATCCCGGCGTACGCGGCGAACACGACGGTGCCGAACACGACGTAGTGGAAGTGCGCCACGACGAAGTAGCTGTCGGACACGTGCCAGTCCAGCGGCGGCGACGCCAGCAGGACGCCGGTCAGGCCACCGAGCAGGAAGGTGACCATGAAGCCGATCGAGAACAGCATCGGCGTCTCGAAGGTCAGCTGCCCCCGCCACATGGTGCCGATCCAGTTGAAGAACTTGATGCCGGTCGGCACGGCGATCAGGTAGGTCAGGAAGGCGAAGAAGGGCAGCAGCACCGCGCCGGTGGCGTACATGTGGTGCGCCCACACCGTCAGGGACAGACCGCCGATGGCCAGCGTGGCGAAGACCATGCCCTTGTAGCCGAACAGCGGCTTGCGGGCGAAGACCGGGATGATCTCGGTGACGATGCCGAAGAACGGCAGCGCGATGATGTAGACCTCGGGGTGGCCGAAGAACCAGAACAGGTGCTGCCACAGCATCGGCCCCCCGTTCTCCTCGGAGTACACCAGCGCACCCAGCTGCCGGTCGGCGAGCAGGGCGAACAGCGCCGCGGTGAGGATCGGGAAGGCCAGCAGGATCAGCACGCTGGTGACCAGCGCGTTCCAGGTGAAGATCGGCATCCGGAACAGCGTCATGCCCGGCGCGCGGAGGCAGACGATGGTCGCGATGAAGTTGACGCCACCGAGGATCGTGCCCAGGCCGGAGACGGCCAGGCCGGCGATCCACAGGTCGGCCCCGGCGCCGGGGCTGTTGGTGACGTCGGACAGCGGCGTGTAGGCGAACCAGCCGAAGTCGGCCGCCCCGCCCGGGGTCAGGAAGCCCGAGACGGCGATCGTGCTGCCGAACAGGAACAGCCAGTAGGAGAAGGAGTTCAGCCGCGGGAACGCGACGTCGGGGGCACCGATCTGCAGCGGCATGATCAGGTTCGCGAACGCGAAGAACAGCGGCGTCGCGAAGAACAGCAGCATCACCGTGCCGTGCATGGTGAGCAGCTGGTTGTACTGCTCGGGCGAGAGGTACTGCAGCCCCGGCCGGGCCAGCTCGCCACGCATCAGCAGGGCCATCAGCCCGCCGATCATGAACCATGCGAACGAGGTGGCCAGGTACATGAGGCCGATGGTCTTGTGGTCGGTGGTCCGCAGCAGGTTCGAGAGCCGCGAGCCCTTCTCGACCTCGTGAGCCGGGCTCGGCCGGCTCACGATCGGCGCCGGTGCGATCGTCACCGTCGCAGCATATGCGGTGCCTGTGTGACACCTCCCGCCGACGGGGGCAGGCGCGCCGGTCAGGGCCGCAGCGCCGTGACCCGACCGTGACCGACTCCACGGGTCACTCCTCGCGGGCCCAGGTGGTGACGTCGACCGACACGGTCACCGACGAGCGCTCGGGCAACCGCGCGACCGCCGCGGCCAGCGCGTCCGCACCCAGGTGCCGCGCGTGGGGGCCCATGCCCACGAGCGTGCGCACCGCCGTCCGGTCCAGGTGCAGGACCTCGCGGTGCCCGGTGGCCGCGCCGGCCCTCAGGTGCGGCTCCAGGGTGGCCGCCAGCCGGCGTCCCTTGTCCGGGTCGACGCGCAGCAGGCCCAGCGGGCCGACCAGCTCGGCGAGGTGGTCGGCGGCGGGGGTGACGACGACGAGCCGGCCGCCGGGCCGCAGCACGCGCGCGATCTCGGGGCCGTTGCGCGGCGCGAAGACGACCAGCACCCGGTCGAGGGCGGCGTCCCGCACCGGCAGCCGCGCCCAGGCGTCGGCGACCACCGCCAGCGCGCGCGGGTGCGCCCCCGCCGCGCGGCGGGCGGCGTACCGCGAGGAGTCCAGGACGACGCCCACCGCGTCGGGCAGCCGGTCGAGGACGCCGGCGAGGTGGTGCCCGGTGCCACCGCCGAGGTCGAGCAGGGCGCCGGGCGGGGGTCCCTCCGCGACGACGGCGTCCTCGAGGGCGCGGGTGATCCCCCGGTAGTGACCGGCGGCCAGGAAGGCCACCCGGTCGGCCACCATCTCCGCCGTGTCCCCCGACGGCGGCACGTGCCCCGGGGGCAGCAGGGTGACGTGCCCCTGCCGCGCCCGGTCGAAGGAGTGGCCGGCCGGACAGTGCAGGCCGGTGGCCGCCGGCAGCGCCGCCAGCGGGGCCCCGCAGACCGGGCAGGCCAGCAGGTCCACCGCACCCGGGGGCCACGGCCGGCGGGGGCCGGCCCCCGACGTCACCGGGCGACCGGGTGGAAGGTGACGTCGTGCAGCGCGCCGTCGGCGGCGACCGCCGTCACGAAGGTGCCGTGCGGCTGGCGGCGGCGGTCGGTCGGCGACCCGGGGTTGAGCAGGCGCAGCCCGGTCGCGGCGGTGGTGTCCCACGGGATGTGGCTGTGCCCGAAGACCAGCAGGTCGGCGTCCGGGAAGCGGGCCGCGCAGCGGGCCTCCCGGCCCTTCCTGTCCCCCGTCTCGTGGACGACGGCCAGGCGGATCCCCTCGATCTCGGCGCGGGCCACCTCCGGCAGCCGCTCGCGCAGCGCACCGTGGTCGTTGTTCCCGTGGACGGCGACCAGGCGGCGGGCGCGCGCCTCGAACCGGTCGAGGAGCGCGACGTCCACCCAGTCACCGGCGTGCACGACGACGTCGGCCGCGTCGATCGCGGCCCACAACGCATGAGGTAGGTCACGCGCGCGCTTGGGGACGTGCGTGTCCGAGGTGAACACCAGGGAGGACGGCACGTGTCCATGCTCCCAGGCGGCTAGGTTCCTCTGTCGTCCGGCGATCGGACACTCCCCCTGGACGACCTCGAGGACTCCCCCACATGACAGACCCCATGACCACGCGCGCCTCCGGCGCCGGCCACGTCGGCGAGGAGCCGTACCCGAGGCGGTGGCTGGCCCTCGGGGTCATCGCCATGACCGTCCTGCTGGTCATCCTGGACGCCACCATCGTCAACATCGCCCTGCCGGCGGTCTCCGCCGACCTGGGCATCACCGCGGCGACCCAGCAGTGGATCGTCACCGCCTACACCCTCACCTTCGGTGGCTTCCTGCTGCTGGGTGGGCGGATCGCCGACTTCTGGGGCCGCAAGCGCACCTACCTCGTCGGCGCCGCCGGCTTCGCCGTTGCCTCGGCGCTCGGCGGGGTCGCGCAGAACGAGGGCATGCTCTTCGCCGCCCGGGCCCTGCAGGGCGCCTTCGGGGCACTCCTCGCCCCCGCCTCCCTGGCGCTGCTCACGGTGCTGTTCACCGACGCCAAGGAGCGGGCGAAGGCCTTCGCGGTCTACGGCGCGATCGCCGGCGGCGGCTCGGCCGTCGGGCTGCTGCTCGGCGGCGTCCTCACCGAGTACGCCGACTGGCGCTGGTGCTTCTGGGTGAACCTGCCCGTCGCGATCGTCGCCGTGGCGGCCGCCATCCCGATCGTCCCGGAGAGCCGGGCGCCCGGGGACACGAAGTACGACATCCCCGGCGCCGTCCTCGTCACCGCCGGCATCGCCGCTGTCGTGTACGGCTTCACGCAGGTCGCCGAGAAGTCCCAGGAGAACGCGGCCGCCGGCATCCCCGAGAACGGCTGGACCGACCCGTCCGCGCTGGCGTTCATCGGCGTCGGCGTCCTGCTGGTGGTGGCGTTCGTCGTCGTGGAGCTGCGGGTGCGCAACCCGCTGCTGCCCATGCGGATCGTGCTGGACCGCAACCGCGGCGGCGCCTACCTGACCTCGACGCTGGTCGGTGCGGGGTTGATCGGCGCCTTCTTCTTCCTGAGCCTGTACTTCCAGCAGGTGCTGGGCTACCAGCCGGTGCACGCCGGGCTGGCCTCCCTGCCGACCACGCTCGGCGTGCTCGTCTCGGCCGGCACGGCCAGCGCGATGGTCCCGAAGGTGGGCCCGAAGCCGCTGATGGTGCTCGGCGGCCTGCTCGCCGCCGGCGGCCTGTTCGTGCTGTCCTTCCTCACGGTGGACAGCAGCTTCTGGACCCACGCGTTCCCCGGCCAGCTGCTCCTGGGCCTGGGCCTCGGGTTCACCTTCGTGCCGCTGTCCAACCTCGCCCTCGTCGGGGCCGGCGCGCACGACGCGGGCGCGGCCAGCGCCGTGTTGAACGCCACCCAGCAGGTGGGCGCCTCGATCGGCACCGCGCTGCTGGCGACGCTGTCGGTGGGCGCGATCACCGACCACGTCACCGGCGTGGCCACCTCCGGCGGCAACCCGCAGGACCCTGCGGTGGGCCTCCAGGCACAGGTGGAGGGGTACACGACCGCCTTCACCTGGGCGGCCGCGCTGCTGGTGCTCGGCGCGCTGGTCTCCGCGGTGCTCATCAAGGCCACCCGGGCCGACCTGCCCGCCGAGGGCGACGCCGTCGTCCACGTGGGCTGAGCGGCCACGACCAGGTGACCTGGTCCCCGGCGTGTCCTCCCGCAGCGCACACCGTGCGGGAGGACGCGCTGCGGCGGAGGACGGCCCAGCCGCTGCCGCGGTCAGCCGTCCCGGGCCGCGAGCGCCTTGAGCCGCTCGTTGTAGGCCTGGAGCTCGGCGTCCTCGGTGCGCACGGCGGCCCGGTCCAGGCGCCTGGCCTTGCGGTCCTCGGAGCCCATCCAGGAGAACAGGACGATCGCCATCACGAAGACGGTCGGCAGCTCGCCGAAGGACCACGCGATGCTGCCGGCGGTGCTCTGGTCGCTGAGCGGGTCCACGCCCCACCCGGCCGGCGGGTGCGCGAACGTCTGCACGACCAGCGAGCCGGCCATCATGACCGCGACGCCGAAGAAGGCGTGCAGCGGCATGGGGATGAGCAGTTCGAGCATCCGGCCGCCGTGACCCGTCGTCCGTGGCCACGGGTCCTGGCTCAGGATCGGACCGAAGAACAGCAGCCCGGTCACGGTGAAGTGGGCCAGCATGAACTGGTGCCCCACGGGGTTGCCCATCAGGGCGTCGAAGATCGGCGTGAAGTAGACGCCGTAGAGGCTGCCGAGGAACAGCGGCAGCGTGAACACCGGGTGGGAGACGAACCGGGCCACCCGGCTGTGCAGGGCGTCGAGCAGCAGCGCCCGCGGGACGCCGGCCACCCCCTTGCCGCGCGGCAGCGTGCGCAGCGCCAGGGTCACCGGGGCGCCGAGGAGCAGCAGCAGCGGCGAGATCATCGACAGGACCATGTGCTGGGCCATGTGCACGCTGAACAGCACCATGCTGTAGCCGTTGAGCCAGGTGCCGGTGACCGCGAACAGCGACAGGCAGCCGGCGATCCACGACGCGGTGCGCCACCACGGCCAGGCCACACCCGAGCGGCGCAGGACCACCAGGGCGACGAGGTAGCCGACCACCCCGAGCAGGCTGAGCACCGCGAGCACCGACCAGGCGTCCAGGTGGGGCAGGAACATCCGCCCCCAGGTCGGCGGCTCGGCGGGCACCCACATGCCCGAGTGCGAACCGTGGTCCACCGGTACCTCCTGCCCGTCCGTCGAACTGCGCCTCCACTGTCCCACCGGGCGGCGCCGTCCCGGGTCCCACCCTGAGCCTGCGAGGCGTGCGGGACGGGCGGCCCCGTCCCGGGTCCCACCCTGAGCCTGCGAAGGGTGGGGGGGGACGGGGTCCTTCTAGTCGTGGACCGGCGCCTCGTGTCCGGCGTGGGTCCGTGCCTCGAGCTGGAAGGTGCAGTGCGCGACGTCGAAGTGGCCGCCCAGGCACGCGCAGAGGGCGTCGAGCACCCGTCCCCCGTGCCCGGCCTCGAGCGCCTCGTCGGTCACGACGACGTGGGCCGAGAGCACCGGCAGCCCGGAGGTGATCGTCCAGGCGTGCAGGTCGTGCACGTCGAGGACGCCGTCCACGCCGAGGATGTGCGCCCGGACCTGGTCGAGGTCGACGCCCCGGGGAGCGGCCTCGAGCAGGACGTCGACGGCCTCGCGCAGGAGCGCCCAGGCGCGGGGCAGCACGAGCGCGGCGATGACGAGGGACGCGACGGTGTCCGCAGGGGTCCAGCCGGTGGTGGCGACGACGAGGGCGGCGACGATGACCGCGACGGAGCCCAGCGCGTCGCCCAGCACCTCGAGGTAGGCGCCGCGGACGTTGAGCGAGTCCCTTCGGCCGCGGTGCAGCAGGGCCAGACCGCCGAGGTTGACGGCGAGGCCCGCCGCGGCGACCGCGAGCATGACGCCCGAGCCGATCTCCGGGGCGTCGCCGAACCGGCGGACCGCCTCCACCACCACGTACCCGGCGACCCCGACCAGGAGCAGGCCGTTGGCCACCGCGGCGAGGATCTCCACCCGCTGCCAGCCGAACGTCCGCCGGCCGCGCGCGGGCCGCTGGGCGAGCGAGACCGCACCGAGGGCCAGCGCGAGCCCGAGGGCGTCGGTGGCCATGTGCCCGGCGTCGGCGAGCAGCGCGAGCGACCCGGACGCCACGGCGCCGACGATCTCGGCGACCATGACGGCGACGGTCAGGCCCAGGACGACGGCCAGCCGCCGGCGGTGCCGGGCCGACGGGGTACCCGGGACGTGCCCGTGGTCGTGGCCGTGCCCCATGAGCCCATCCTCCCCGCGGTCTGCGCCCCTGGAGTGTCCCGCAACGCACGGCGCCCTCCGCCCGGGACGAGCCGGGAGGAGGGCGCCGAGCGGCCCCGCTACGGGGGGAGTTCCCTCAGATCTGGACGCCGCGCTCCCGCAGCCACGGCAGCGGGTCGATCTTCTGCCCGTTGATCCCGCCCACGTGCACCTCGAAGTGCAGGTGCGGCCCGGTGGACTGCCCGCGGTTGCCGAGCAGCGCGATCGTGTCGCCGGCGCGGACCACCTGCCCGGGCGAGACCAGGATCTGCTCCATGTGCCCGTAGACGGTGACGTCGCCGTTATCGTGCTGGACGTAGACGGCGTTGCCGTAGCCGCTCGCCGGGCCCGCCTCGAGGACGACGCCGTCCATGGCGGCGTACTCGGGGGTGAGCATGGGGGCGGCCAGGTCGATGCCCGCGTGGAGGGTGCCCCAGCGGGCGCCGAAGGTGCTGGAGAGCCGGGCACCGGACACGGGGAGCACGGCCTTGGGCCGGGCGGCCTCCGCGGCGGCCTCGGCGGCGAGCCGGTCGGCCTCGGCCTGCGCCTGGGCGGCGGCGGCCTGCTCGGCCTCGCGCGCGGTGCGGCTGGCGGTCATCTCCTCCAGCCGGGCCGCTTCGGACTCGACCAGGGTGGCCTGCGACCGCGTGTCCAGGCCGAGCTCGGCGGCCACGCTCACCGACCGGCTGGCCGACTCGGCGGAGTCGGCCTGCGCGGCACGGTCACCGGCCGAGAACAGCCCGAGACCCGTGGCGCCGACGAGAGCGGCGGCCAGGTAGATCGCGGGACGGCGGTGCCGGGCCGGGGGCGCGGTGCGGCCGCGCGGTCCCCGGGGAGCGGCGGGCGCCGCCGCGGCGTCGGCCGGGCGGGTGTCCTCGGCGCGGACCTCCGGGAGGTCGATGCCGGCGCGAGCGGTGGCCTCGGCCAGCCCGGTCAGCCCGGCGAGGTCGGTGACCTCGGCCAGTTCGCGTGCCGGCCGGTCCTCCCGCGTCGTGGGCGAGGTGTCCTCCGACGGCTGCGCATCCCCCGAGCGCGGCGTCGGAACGGTCTGGGTCGACGGCTCCGTCGCGGGCAGCCGTCGCGAGGACGGGGCCGCAGCCGGGGTCTCGGTGCCCGGGACGGGCGCCGGCCGCTCGGCGAGGAGACGGTCGAAGTGGAGCTGAGTCATGCACCTGGCTTCCGGAGGGGACAGGACGTCGTGCGGTGCTCGGGGGAGCGAGCGGGACCCATGTAAACACGTCGTTATCGGTTCGTGATGTAAAGATTGGGGTGGTGACCTGCGCTTTCGTGATCTGCACCACAGGCTTTCGCCATTGTCATTAAACGGTGCGTCGAATTGACATCACGCTGCGTGCCTGACTCGCCGTGCGCGGCCCGATACAGGGGCGATCCAGCTCACGACAGGGCAGAAGGCCCCTGTCGCAGCCCCTTGACAGCCGACCTGAGGAGCAACCCGCCATGCGCGCAGTGACCTGGCACGGCCGTGCCGATGTCCGGGTGGAGACCGTGCCCGACCCGACCATCCAGGAGCCCACCGACGTCGTCGTCGAGGTGACCTCGAGCGGGATCTGCGGGTCCGACCTGCACCTGATCGAGGTGATGGCGCCGTTCATGACCGTGGGCGACGTGATGGGCCACGAACCGATGGGCGTGGTCCGTGAGGTCGGGGCGGAGGTGACGGCGGTCCGGCCCGGCGACCGCGTGGTGGTGCCGTTCAACATCTCCTGCGGCACCTGCTGGATGTGTTCGCAGGGGCTGCAGTCGCAGTGCGAGACCACCCAGAACCGCGACCAGGGCTTCGGGGCCTCGCTGTTCGGCTACACGAAGCTCTACGGCCAGGTCCCCGGCGGGCAGGCGGAGTACCTGCGGGTGCCGTTCGGCAACACGCTGCCGATCACGGTCCCCGAGGGCCTCCCCGACGACCGCTTCGTGTACCTCTCCGACGTCCTGCCCACCGCCTGGCAGGCGGTCCAGTACGCGGCCGTCCCGCCCGGCGGGACGCTGCTGGTCCTCGGCCTGGGCCCGATCGGCGACATGTGCACGCGCATCGCCCACCACCTGGGCATCGAGAAGGTGTTCGCGTCCGACATCGTCCCCGAGCGTGTCCAGCGGGCCGCCGCCCGCGGCACGGAGGTCATCCGCTCGACGCGGAAGGACGACGTCGTCAGCGCGATCCAGGACGCGACGGCCGGCCGCGGCGCCGACGCGGTCATCGACGCCGTCGGCATGGAGGCGCACGGCTCCCCGCTGGCGAGCATCGCGCAGAAGGCCACGGCGATCGTCCCGGACGCGATCATGGAGCGGGTCATGCAGGTGGCCGGCGTCGACCGGCTGGCCGCGCTGAACACCGCCATCGACGCGGTCCGCCGCGGCGGCACCATCTCGCTGTCGGGCGTCTACGGCGGCGCGACCGACCCGCTGCCGCTCATGCGGATGTTCGACAAGCAGATCCAGCTGCGCATGGGCCAGGCCAACGTGTGGCGCTGGGTGCCCGACATCCTGCCGATCCTCACCGAGGGCGATCCGCTCGGCGTCGACGACTTCGCCACCCACCACGTGCCGCTCGAGCAGGCGCCCCAGGCGTACGCCGACTTCCGCGAGAAGAAGAACGGCGCGGTGAAGGTGCTGCTCAAGCCCTGAGCCGTACCGCGGGACCTCCCGGGGGACCGGGAGGTCCCGCGTGTGAGGAGCCCCACCCGGGGTTACGGGCATGCCCTGGCCGGGCAGTGCCTTGGCCTGAGAGAGGGTCGGACACCGACCCCGGCAGGACGACGCAGTCCACGCCACACCCGTACTCGCCGTCGTCCCCTGGAGTCCACCCCGTGCCCCGTGGCCTGCTCGCCCTCGCCATCGGCGCCTTCGGCATCGGCACCACCGAGTTCGTCGTGATGGGCATGCTGCCCGACATCGCCGCCGGGCTCGGGGTGTCGGTGTCCGCCGTCGGCATGCTCATCTCCGCCTACGCGATCGGCGTGGTCGTCGGCGCGCCCACGCTGACCGCGCTCGGGGTGCGCTTCTCCCCCCGCCAGACGCTGGTCGGCCTGATGGTCGTGTTCGTCGTCGGCAACGCGCTCTCCGCGCTCGCACCGACCTACGAGACGCTGGCCGCGGCCCGCGTCCTCACCGCGCTGGCCCACGGCTCGTTCTTCGGCGTGGGTGCGGTCGCCGCGCGCCGGCTGGTGAGCCCAGACCGGGCCACCCAGGCCATCTCGCTGATGATGGTCGGCCTGACGCTGGCCAACGTCATCGGGGTCCCGCTCGGCACGTTCGTGGCCCAGCAGACCAGTTGGCGGGTCGTCCTCGGCGCCGTCGCGGTCATCGGCCTGGTCACCATCGCCTGCCTGCTCGCGTGGATCCCCCGCGGCATGAGCGAGCCCGGCGACCTGCGCAGCGAGCTCGCCGCCTTCCGGCGCGGCCAGGTGTGGCTGGTGCTCGGGCTGACGATGGTCGGCTTTGCCGCGCTGTTCGCCGTCTACAGCTACGTCAGCCCGATCCTCACCGAGCTCGGCGGCATCCCGGTCGAGTGGGTGACGCCGGTCCTGGCGCTGTTCGGCATCGGGACGACCGTGGGCACCCTGGTCGGGGGCCGCTTCGGGGACCGGTACGGCTTCTCCTTCGTCGCCGTCGGCCTGGTGGGCACGGCGGTGGTCCTGGCCGCGTTCGCCTTCCTGGCCCGGACGCCGGTCGCCGCGGTGGTCCTCCTGGTGCTGTTCGGCGCCATCGCCTTCTCCCTGGGGCCGGTCGTGCAGAACGGCGTCATCGTGGCCGCCCGGGTGCCCGGCGGCAGCCTGGTGTCGGCGGCCAACCAGGGCGCGTTCAACGTGGCCAACGCCGTCGGCGCGGCGCTGGGCGCGCTGGTCCTCTCGCTGGGGATGGGCTACACGGCGCCGATGTGGGTCGGTGCCGTCGTGGCCCTGGTCGGTGCCGTCATCGCCGTCCTGGCTCGGCCGGTCGGGCGGCGGGAGGCCGCCCCGGTCGCCGCCGCCCCGCAGGCCGGAGCTCCGCAGGCCGGTGCTCCGCAGGCCGGTGCTCCGCAGGTCGGTGCCGAGGTCCACCGCGCCGCGGCGTGACCCGGTGACGGTGGCCCCCGCCACCGCCTGAGCCGGCGCCGGCCGGGGTAGGGCGGGGCCATGACGACGATCACCGCGGAGCGGTCCGGACAGTTCACCCTCGGCGACCGGTCGGTGCACCGGCTGGGCTACGGCGCGATGCAGCTCGCCGGCCCGCACGTCATGGGGCCACCGGCCGACCGCGACGCCGCCGTCGCCGTCCTGCGCCGCGCGGTCGAGCTCGGCGTGGACCACATCGACACCAGCGACTACTACGGGCCGCACGTCACCAACGAGATCATCCGCGAGGCGCTGCACCCCTACCCCGAGGACCTGGTCATCGTCACCAAGGTCGGCGCGCGCCGGACGCCGGACGGCGCCTGGCCCGAGGCCCTCTCCCCCGACGAGCTCCGCTCCGCGGTCGAGGACAACCTGCGCAACCTCGGGGTGGACGCCATGGACCTGGTGAACCTGCGGATGCCGGGGTTCGCCGAGCCGGTGGAGCGGTCGCTGGCCGAGCCGTTCGAGGCGCTGGCAGCGATGCAGCAGGAGGGGCTGGTCAGGCACCTCGGGGTCAGCAACGTGACCACGCAGCAGCTGGCCGAGGCGCAGGCGATCGCCCCGGTGGCCTGCGTGCAGAACCACTACAACCTGGTGCACCGGCACGACGACCCGATGATCGACGCGCTCGCCCGCGAGGGCATCGCCTACGTGCCGTACTTCCCGCTGGGCGGGTTCACGCCGCTGCAGTCGGCCGCCCTCGAGACGGTGGCCCGCCGGCTGGAGGCCTCCCCCATGCAGGTGGCGCTCGCCTGGCTGCTGGCCCGCAGCCCCAACCTGCTGCTCATCCCCGGCACCTCGTCGGTGGCCCACCTGGAGGAGAACCTCATGGCGGCCGCGCTGGTGCTCGGCCCGCGGGAGCTGGAGGAGCTCGACCGGATCGGGGGCACGCCCGCGGCCTGAGGGGTCAGCGGCCGGGAGCCGGGCCGAGCAGCCGGTCGAGGTGGGCGTTGGCCAGCACGCCGGTGGGGTCGAGCTGGTCGCGGACGGCGAGGAACTCGTCGAACCGGGGATAGCGCTGCCGCAGCGAGTCGGCGTCCAGTCCGTGCAGCTTGCCCCAGTGCGGCCGCCCACCGACCGCGCCGGCGATCGACTCGAGCGCGCTGAACCAGGGACCGGGGTCGGTGGCGGCCGGCACGTGGGCGGCGATGTAGGCGGTGTCGCGGCCGGAGGCGGTCGACAGCGGGATGTCGTCGGCCGCCGCCAGCCGGACCTCGACGGGGAAGGCGGTGCGCCAGTCGCCGGCCTCGTGCACCCGCCGCAGTTCGGCCAGCACCGCCGGGGCCTCGCCGCGCGGGACGGCGTACTCCATCTCGAGGAAGCGCACCCGCCGGCGGCTGACGAAGACGCGGTGGGAGTGGTCGGTCCAGCTGCGGGCGCCCAGCGCGCGGGCGGAGACGCGGGCCAGCGGCGGCACCAGCGCCGGGACCCGCCGTCCGGCCGCGACCACCCCGGCGAAGGCGGCGTTGGCGAGCACCTCGTCGTCCCAGACCGCCCGCCACCGCGGCAGCGGGTCGAGCCCCCCGGCCAGGGGGACGCGGGTGTTGCACTTGACCAGCGTCGCGTCGGTGTGCGGGAACCAGTAGAACTCGACGTGGTCGGTACAGGTCATGAGCTCCTCGAAGCCCCGGAGGGCGGTGGTCAGCCGCCCGGGACCCTCCACCGCGTGCAGGGCGAAGGCCGGCTCGGCCTGCAGGGTCACCGCGGTCACCACGCCCAGCGCGCCCAGGCCCACGCGCGCGGCGGCGAACACGTCGGGGTGGCTGTCGGCGTCGCAGCGCAGCTGCTTCCCCGACGGGGTCACCAGGTCGAGGGCCCGGACCTGGGTGGCCAGCCCGCCGAAGCGGGCACCGGTGCCGTGCGTGCCGGTGGCGAGCGCTCCGGCGACGGTCTGCCGGTCGATGTCGCCGAGGTTGGTCAGCGCCCAGCCGGTGCGCGACAGCTCCGCGTTGAGCCGGTACAGCGGCGTCCCGGCGCCGACGGTGACCAGGCCGTCGCCGGTCACCGAGACGCCGCACAGCTCGTCGAGGACCAGCTGGACGTCCTCCGGCCGCCCGATGGGCGAGAAGGAGTGGCTGCTGCCGATGGGCCGCACGCGCCGGCCGTCGTCGGCCGCGGCCACGAGGACGGCGGCGACCTCGTCCGGTGAGGAGGGGTGCACGACCACCACCTCGGCCCGGTGGTTGCCCGACCAGTTGCGCCACCGTCGCACGTCCGCGGGAGCCGCCGGAACGTCCGCCACGCCGACCTCCTCGTCCGCGATCGGTCCCGGGCACAATGCACGGGCGGGAGAGTGCAGGTCAACGGCCTGTCCGGGGGGTTGACCCTCCGCGGTCGGGCGGCCACGCTCGCCGGGGTGACCGTCGTCCGCCAGCCTCCGGTCGAGGCGGCCCGCGACCGGCTGGACCGGGCCACCGCCGACCTCGACCCGCCCCTGGCCGTGGTCGACCTCGACGCGCTGGACGCCAACGCCGCCGACCTGGTGGCGCGCGCGGGCGGGCGGCCGATCCGGGTGGCGAGCAAGTCGGTGCGCAGCCAGGCGGTGCTGCGCCGGGTGCTGGCGCGGCCGGGCTTCGCCGGCGTGCTCGCCTACTCCCTGGCCGAGGCGCTGTGGCTGGCCGGCGGGGACGACCCGGTCGCCGACGACGTCGTCGTGGCCTACCCGTCGGTGGACCGGTGCGCACTGCGGCAGCTGCTCACCGACGAGACGGCCGCGGCGCGGGTGACGCTCATGGTGGACTCCCCCGACCACCTCGACCTGGTCGACGCGGTCCTCCCGCCCGGGGGCCGGCCGGTCGTGCGGACGTGTCTCGACGTCGACGCCTCGCTGCGGGTCGGCCGGCTGCACGTGGGGGTGCGCCGCTCACCGGTGCACGAGCCGGCGCGGGCCGCCGCCCTCGCGCGGGCCGTGGTGGACCGTCCGGGGTTCCGCCTGGTCGGGCTCATGGCCTACGAGGCGCAGATCGCCGGCGTCCCCGACGCGCCGCCGGGCCACCCGACCCGGGGTCTGGCCGTGCGCGGGGTGCAGGCGCTGTCGGCCCGCGAGCTGGCCGGTCGGCGGGCCGCCGCGGTGGCCGCGGTCCGGGGGGTCGCCCCGCTGGAGTTCGTCAACGGCGGCGGCACCGGGAGCCTGGAGCGCACCGCCGCCGATCCGTCCGTGACCGAGCTGGCGGCCGGCTCCGGGCTCTACTGCCCCACGCTGTTCGACGGGTACCGCGCCTTCACCCCGCGCCCCGCCGCGCTCTTCGCGCTCCCCGTGACGCGGGTGCCGGCGCCGGGCACCGTGACCGTCGCGGGAGGCGGCTGGATCGCCTCGGGCCCGCCGGGGGCGGACCGGGCGCCTCGGCCGGTGTACCCGCCCCGGCTGAGGCTGCTGGGCACCGAGGGCGCCGGCGAGGTGCAGACGCCGCTGCGCGGGCCGGGCGCCTCCCGGCTGCGGGTCGGGGACCGGGTGTGGTTCCGGCACGCCAAGGCCGGGGAGCTGTGCGAGCACGTCGACGTCCTGCACACGCTGGTCGGCGACACGCTCACCGGCGCCGTCCCCACCTACCGCGGGGAGGGCAAGGCGTTCGGCTGACCGCGGTGGGACCGCCGGTCAGACGGTGCCGACGTCAGTCGGCCTCGGTGCCGGCGAGGGCGCGGGCCGCGGCGGCGTCGGTCTCGTCGAAGCCGATCGCGCCCACGGTCCCGTGCTGCTCCGCCTGCCCGTCGATCCACCGGCGGTGCGCCTCCCACGCCGACTGCCGGGTGGTGCCCAGCGCGTGCCCGATCTCGGCCCAGGAGGCGCCCGCCGCCCGCGCCGTCCGCACGGTCAGCTGCCGCCCCTGACCCGCCCGGCGGGCGATCACCTCCCCCAGCGCCAGCAGCTCCAGCGCCTCGGCGCGGTCCAGCGGGCGCGGACCGCCGGGGTCGTCGAGGTCGGTGAGGGAGTCGCGCGTGCGCAGCTCCTCGTACCGGCGGACGGCGGTCAGCAGCGTGTGCTCGCGTTCGAGCGTGTCCACGTCGACCATGGGACGAGCGTCCGTCAGGTCGCCCTGACTGTCAATCAAGGACCCCCTGCCCCCGCCACTCGCAAGCTCGCGTCGGGACCCTGCAGGGGGCCAGGCCGGGGCCGGCCGCGTCAGCGGGCCCGGACGACCCGCCCCTCGTCGAACACCGGCTCGGCCGACTCGTACACCCGGCCGTCGGCGCCGAAGACGAGGAACCGGTCGAACGAGCGGGCGAACCAGCGGTCGTGGGTGACGGCGAGCACCGTCCCCTCGAACGCGGCCAGCGCCTCCTCCAGCGACTCCGCGGAGAGCACGTCGAGGTTGTCGGTCGGCTCGTCGAGCAGCAGCAGGGTCGCGCCGGAGAGCTCGAGCAGCAGCACCTGGAAGCGCGCCTGCTGCCCGCCGGAGAGGGTCCGGAAGAGCTGGTCGCCCTCGGCGGCCAGTCCATAGCGGCGCAGCGCGGACATCGCCCGTCCGCGGTCGACCCCCGGCCGTCCGGGCTCGCCGTGCCAGAGCAGGTCGACCAGGGTGCGCTCCAGCCACTCCGGGTGGGCGTGGGTCTGCGCGAAGAAGCCCGGGACCACGCGGGCGCCCAGCCGCCAGGAGCCGGTGTGTGCGACGTCCTGCCCGGCCAGCAACCGCAGGAAGTGCGACTTGCCCGCCCCGTTCGCCCCGAGGACGCCGACCCGGTCGCCGTACCAGACCTCCAGGTCGAACGGCTGCATGAGACCGCTGAGCTCCAGCTGCTCGGTCACCACCGCCCGGACGCCGGTGCGCCCGCCACGCAGCCGCATCGCCACCCGCTGCTCGGGCGGGCGGTCCGGCGGCGGACCCTCGGCCTCGAACCGGGCCAGCCGGGTCTGCACCGCCCGGTAACGAGAGGCCATGTCCGGCGAGTTGGCCGCCTGCTGCTGCAGCGTGCGCACGAGCTCGACCAGCCGCTGGTGCTCCTCGTCCCAGCGCCGGCGCAGCTCGGCGAGCCGGTCGTGCCGCGCCGTCCGGGCGTCGGCGTAGGAGGCGAAGCCACCGCCGTGCACCCACGCGGTCCCACCCTCGACGGTGACCACCCGGTCGGCGACGCGGGCCAGCAGCTCGCGGTCGTGGCTGACGAACAGCACCGTCTTCCGGGTCTCGAGCAGCCGCTGCTCCAGCCAGCGCTTCCCCGGGACGTCGAGATAGTTGTCCGGCTCGTCGAGCAGCAGCACCTCGTCGGGACCCCGGAGCAGCGCCTCCAGAGCCAGCCGTTTCTGCTCCCCGCCCGACAGCGTCGACAGCTCGCGGTACTTGCAGCGGTCGTAAGGGACGCCGAGCGCGGCCACGGTGACCGTGTCCCAGGTGACCTCGGCGTCGTAGCCGCCGGCGTCCCCCCACTGTCCCAGCGCGTCGGCGTAGGCCAGCTGCGCGGCGTCGCCGTCGGTCTCCATGAGGGTCAGCTCGGCGGCCTCGACCGCCTCCCACGCCGCGCGGACGGCGGGCGGCGAGAGCTCGACGAGGAACCGCTGCACCGTCGTGTCGTCGCGCAGGGAGCCGATGAACTGCCGCATCACGCCGAGCCCACCGCTGCGCGCCACCGCCCCGGCCTCGGGCACGATGTCGCCGGCGATGACCCGCAGCAGCGTCGTCTTGCCGGCGCCGTTCTCCCCGACCAGTGCCGCCCGGGCGCCCTCACCGATCCGGAACGACACGTCGTCGAGCAGCACCCGCCCGTCCGGGAGGGTGTGCCGCACCGCGGTCACGTCGACGTAGCCCACCGGGACATCGTCCGGGCGGCCGCAACCGGGTTACCGGGACCCTGCCGAGGAGTCCTCCCTCACGCCACCGACTGCAGCCGCTCCCGCGCCAGGCGCTCGACCAGCTCCGGCAACGCCGTGGCCGGCACGCCGCTGAGGTCCCGGCGGCAGCTGCGCACCACGGTGCCGATGACCTGCGGCCGGAGCCGGGCGCGGAACTCGTCGGCGAGCCGGGCGACGGCCTGGTCGACGGCGGGGTCGTCGGTCAGCGTCATGCGGGGAGCCCCCTCGTGCGGGCGTGCCGGGTCTGGCACCGGTGGCGCCGTGGGCGCCCGGTCGGTCGGTCCCGTACACCGTCGCTGGCCCTCCGGGCCCCCACCAGGGACCTAGGTCCCCGGCAGCCCCGGCGGTGACCAACGTCCCCTGTCGGCGGCCACCGCCGGCGCGCAGCATCGGGGCAGGAGGTGCCCGTGCCGTTCCTCGACCGCCGGGACGCCGGACGGCGGCTGGCCCGGCTGCTGGCCCCGTTGCGCGGCAGCGACGTGGTCGTCCTCGGCCTGCCCCGCGGCGGGGTGCCCGTCGCCGCCGAGGTCGCCCGGGCCCTGGGCGCGTCGCTGGACGTCGTCGTGGTGCGCAAGCTGGGCGTCCCGGTCCAGCCGGAGCTCGCCATGGGCGCCGTCGGCGAGGGCGGCGTCACGGTGGTGGACGCGCGGGTCCTCGCCCTGGCCGGTGTCGGCCCGGCCGACCTCGCGCGGGTGGAGGAGCGGGAGCGGGCCGAGCTGGACCGGCGGGCCCGCGCCTTCCGCGGCGACCGGCCGCGGGTGCCGCTGGCCGGCCGCACGGCGGTCGTGGTGGACGACGGGATCGCGACCGGGTCCACCGCGCGGGCGGCCTGCGCGGTGGTGCGGGCGCAGGGCGCCGCCCGCGTCGTCCTCGCCGCGCCGGTGTGCGCCCGCGACGGGGCCGGGGCGCTGGCGGCCGAGGTGGACGAGCTGGTGTGCCTGGAGACGCCGCGGCGGTTCGCCGCGGTGGGGCAGTTCTACGACGACTTCCGCCCCACCGAGGACGCCGAGGTGGTGCAGCTGCTCACCGCCTGCGCGCACCCGACGACCACCACCACCCGGCCCGCCGTCGACGAGGAGGTCACGGTGCCGGCGGGGTCGGCGGAACTGGCGGGCTCCCTGAGCGTGCCGCCGGACGCCCGCGGGCTGGTCGTCTTCGTCCACGGCAGCGGCAGCAGCCGGCACAGCCCGCGCAACCGGTACGTGGCCGGGGTCCTGCACGAGGCCGCGCTCGGGACCCTGCTGTTCGACCTGCTCACCCCGGCGGAGGAGGCCGACCGCGCCACCGTCTTCGACATCGCGCTGCTGGCCGCCCGCCTGGGCGAGGTCCTCGCGTGGGTGCGCAGCTCCCCGGCGGCCCGCGGGCTGCCGATCGGCTGCTTCGGGGCCAGCACCGGCGCGGCCGCGGCGCTGGTGGCCGCCGCCGACGACGACGGGGTGGACGCCGTGGTCTCCCGTGGCGGCCGGCCGGACCTGGCCGGGCCGCGGTTGGCCGACGTCCGTGCGCCGACCCTGCTCGTCGTGGGCGGCGCCGACGAGCAGGTGCTCGAGCTCAACCGGCAGGCGGCGGCGCGGCTGCGGTGCGAGCACCGGCTGGCCGTCGTCCCGGGCGCCACCCACCTGTTCGAGGAGCCGGGGACCCTGCAGGCGGCGGCGGAGCTGGCCCGCGACTGGTTCGTCGCCCACCTGGCCCGTGCGCCCGGGCACACCGGCTGAGGGCGCCGTGACCGACCGGTCGGTGACGCTGTTCCTCGGCGGCGACGTGATGCTCGGCCGCGGCGTCGACCAGGTGCTGCCCTCCCCCGCCGGCCCGGAGCTGCGCGAGCGGACCGTCCGGGACGCCCGCACCTACGTCCGCCTGGCCGAGGAGGCGCACGGGCCGATCCCCCGTCCGATGCACCCCGCCGCGCCCTGGGGCGACCTGCTGGCCGTGCTCGACGCCGCGCGGCCCGACGCCCGCATCGTCAACCTCGAGACCAGCGTGACCGCCGACGGGGACCCCGCGCCCGGCAAGCCGGTCTGCTACCGCGTGCACCCGGCGAACCTGCCGTGCCTGGCGGCGGTGCGGCCGGACGTCTGCGTGCTGGCCAACAACCACGTGCTCGACTTCGGACCCCGCGGCCTGGCCGACACCCTGGCCGCACTGGCCGCGGCCGGCCTGCGGGTGGCCGGGGCGGGCGTGGACGAGGACGCCGCGTGGGCGCCGGCCGTCGTCCCGCTGTCAGGCGGGCGCCGGCTGGTGGTCACCGCCTTCGGGACGCCGTCCAGCGGCATCCCGGCGGAGTGGGCCGCGACCGGACGGCGGGCCGGCGTGGCCCGGCTCGACCGTCTCACCGACGCCACGGCCGACCGCGTCCTCGGCCGGGTGGCGGAGGTGCGGCGCCCGGGCGACGTCGTGGTCGCCTCGGTGCACTGGGGGTCGAACTGGGGCTGGCCGGTGCCGCCGGAGCAGGTGCCCTTCGCCGCCCGGCTGGTCGACGGCGGGGTGGACGTGGTGCACGGCCACTCCTCGCACCACCCGCGCCCGGTCGAGCTGCACCGCGGCCGGCTGGTGCTGCACGGGTGCGGTGACCTCGTCGACGACTACGAGGGCATCGGCGGTCACGAGTACCACCGGCCGGACCTGCGGGTCGGCTGGCTGGCCACCCTGGGGCCGGACGGCGCGCTGACCGGGCTGCGCGGAACGGTGCTGCGGGCCCGGCGGTTGCGGCTGGAGCGCGCGCCCGTGGCCGACGCGGCGTACCTGGCCGAGCGGCTCGCCGACGCCGGCGGCCGGTGCGCGCTGCGGCTGCGACCGACCCCGGACGGCGACCTGGTGGGCCGGCCGGGTCAGGCGGCGGAGTAGGCGTTGCGGCCGGCCGCGGTCGCCGCCACGGCGTCCTGCAGCACGGTGCGCAGCTCGGCCTGGTCCACCCTGTCCAGCGCGGTGAACCGGATGCAGCTCTTGCCGCAGGAGACCTTCCCGAGCCGCTCGGCCCTCGCCTCGGGCAGGTACTCCCCGTCGACGACGGCGCAGACGTAGAGCGACAGGTGCCGCTTCTGGGCGGCCAGCGCGATCAGCGGCCAGGTGGTGGTCTCCTTCGCCGACCTCGCCCGGTAGGGCATGAGGCCGTAGCCGAGCATCGCGCCGCTGCCGACGGGCACCAGCTGCCGGTCGATCCCCGGCGCGGCCGCCATCACCAGCGCGTCGGCCCGGCGCAACTCCTCCTCGCGCGGGCCGGCCGCGGCGAACCACTGCTCGATCTCGTCGGACCCGGTCACCGGCGCCTCCTCAGCCCAGGGCGAGCGACAGCACCGTCGCCGCCGCCGCGAGCACCAGGGCCAGCACGACCACCGCCGCGACCAGCCGCCGTCGCCGCTCGGCTCGGGGGCCGCCGGCACCGCCCATCCCCATCACGAGCGGCACCGTACCGCCGGGGCGTGACCGGTCAGCTCCTCCGCCGTCCCCACAGCACGGTGTCCAGCGCGGTGCCGGCCGCGGTCTCCCGGCGGACCTGCTCGAGCCGGTCGACGTCGAGCAGCTCCGCGACCGGCGTCAGCCGCTCGACGCTGTGCAGGATCGCCGGGTCCTGCGGCCCGCCGACGCCGCGCGCCACGTTGTCCACGTCGTGGCCGAGGACGAGCAGCCGACCGCCGGGCCGCAGCCAGCCGACCGCCCGCCGCAGCAGCGCGGTGGTGTCGCGCTCCGGCAGGTGCAGGTAGGCGACCAGCACCAGGTCCAGCGCGTCGCCGGCGGGCGCCCAGGCCAGGACGTCGGCGGTGACCCAGGTGACCCGCTCGGCGCCGGGGCGCGCCCTGCCGCGGGCCAGCCCGGCCGCGGAGAAGTCGACGGCGGTCACCCGCCAGCCGCGGTCGGCCAGCCACAGCGCGTGGCGCCCCTCCCCCGCGGCCAGGTCGACCGCCGCTCCGGCCGGCACGTCGCCGAGCAGCTCGGCCACCAGCGCGTTGGGCCCGGGTGACCACTGCTGCTGCTCGGCGTAGCGCGCGTCCCAGTCCGATGCCTGCACACCGGGAGTCTGTCAGTGCAGGACCATGCCGCCGGCGACGTTGAGCGCGTCCCCGGTGAGGTAGTCGGCGTCGCTGGAGGCCAGGAAGAGCGCGGCGCGGGCGACGTCCTGCGGCTCGCCGAGGCGGCCGAGCGGCGAGAGCGCCGACCAGCCGGCGACGTGCCGGCGGCTGAGCGCCGCGGCCTCGGCCGGCTCGACCACGTAGCCCGGGCACAGGCAGTTGACGGTGATGCCGTGCGGGCCGAGCTCGTGCGCCGCGGCCCGGGTCAGGGCCATGACCGCGGCCTTCGACGCCGCGTAGTGCGCCTGCCCGCCCCCGGCGGTGCCGCCGGCGCTGGCCACGTTGACGACCTTGCCGGCGCAGTCGTCACCGGGGGCCCGGAAGCCGACCATGGCGCAGGCCGCGGCCTGGATCGCGATGAGCATCGACTGCGCGGGCATCGCGAAGGCCTCGCCGAGCTCCGCGGGGTCCATCTCGAGCAGCGGCGCGAACTGCTGCACCCCGGCGTCGTTCACCAGGACGTCGATCCCGCCCAGGCCGGCGATGGCCTTCTCCATCGCCTCCCGGGTCTCGGTGACGTCGGAGAGGTCGACGGCGTAGGACCGCCCGCGGACCTCCTCGGCCAGGCGGGCGGCCTCCTCGGCGCGCGGGTCGAGCACCGCCACCGTGGCCCCCTCCGCGGCGAACGCGCGGACGATCGCGGCACCGATGTCCCGGGCGCCGCCGGTGACCACGACCCGTCGTCCGAGCAGCCGCATCACCGGGCCGCCCGGCCGTCACGGGAGGCGCCCGGGGACGGGCGTGCGGGGGCCAGGAGGAAGTGGATCATGGGGGAGGTCTTCCGTCGGGTGCAGTCCGCGGACGCCGGTACCCACTCGGCCCGCCGACTCACATCCCTGCGCCACCGGACCGGCACGTTCCGCAACAGCGCCCGACACGAGCCGCGGCGATCACGGTGCGTCACCGGGCCGCCCGAGAGCCACCCGAAGAGGGGACGGCTCTCGGCGCGCGGGCCGGGCACCTCCCTTCCTAACCTCAGGTGACCGACCGACCACGAGGGGTGGAGGGGCGCGATGTCCGACGCGACGCCTGCCCTCCCCCGCGCCGGTCGTCGGCGCCGGGTGCTCGGCCGGGCGGCGCTCCTCGGGGGGCTGGGCCTGGGCCTCTGGCTGCTCGGGACGTCGTCCGCCTCGGCCGACGACGCCCGCTCCCCCCTCGCCGTCCCCTCGGCGGTCTCCGGACTCGTCGAGTCCCGAGGCGGCGTCCCCCGGGCGCTGCAGGTCGCGGTCCCCGAGGTCGTGACGGCTCCGGTGGACACCGTCTCGTCCCTGGTGCCCGACCTGCCGGTCGTCGCCCCCGTGACCGAGGCCGTGCGCGCCGCCGTCGAGCCCGTGGTCGCTCCGCTGACGGCCGCGGTCCCGCAGGTCGTCCGGTCGGGCACGGCGGTCGTCGAGCCGGTGACCGGTCCGCTCCAGCCGTCGCTCGAGGCCGTCGTCCCGGCCCTGACCCCGCCGGGCACCGGCGGCCTCGAGCGACCCACGGACGCCGGCGCTGCACCGGCTCCTCTCCCGGACGCCGAGCCCCGTGCCGCGGCAGCTCCGCCCGCCGCCGTGCCACCCGCTCCCCCCGCCGCCGAGCCGGGTGCACCCCGAGCCGACCTCCCGGTCGTCGCGGACGGGACACCCGGCGCCGGCCCGGCGTCGGCCCCGGTGCCCGCCACGGCTCCGGACCGCCCGCTCTCCGACGCCGCGCCGACCCCGTCGCCGGGCACCCCACCGGCCGCCCCGTCCGCACCGTGGGCGGGCAGCACCCCGCCCCCGCCGCCTGCGGCCGGCTCGGCCGGCTCCGCTCCGGACGCCGGCAGCGCCCTCCCGGCCGCCGGCGTGCCGGGCGCCGTCCTGGCCGCGTCGAGGGCCCGGTGGGCCGACGCCCGGGACGCGACCGCCGACCTCGCCTCCGACCCGTCCTCCTCCCCCGACTGAGTGCCCCGGGCCGGCCCGCACAGCCGGCACGGCACGTCACCGGTCCCGGCCGGGGCCGGTCCACTCAGACCCGGAGAGAGAGACAGCGATGAACACATGGGTGCAGCGCGGCCTGCGGACCGCCCTGCTCACCGGTGGCCTCCTGGCCGCCGGAGCGGGCGTCGCCGCAGCCGACGAGAACGACGTCACCGCCAACGTGCTGGGGGTGACCGCGACCGTCCCGGTGGAGGACGGCGCGGTCCTCCACACCCCGGTCGTCACCGGGACCGGCGAGGACCTCACCGTCGGGGACGGGGCCGGCGACGGCCTCGTGCTCCCCGTCGACACCAACACGTCGCCGGGGACGACCGTCCTCGGCGACGCCGGGAGCGGGGGGCTGAGCGCCCCGGTGCGCGTCACCGAGGACGACGACGCCCCGCCCGACCCGACCGACGGCCTGGCCGTCACCGTCCCGGTCGGCACCTCCGGCGGCGGGACCGCCGGCACCACCGTGACCGTGCCGGTCGCGACCGGGGACCTCGGCGACGTCCTGGACGGCGACCCGAGCACCGGCACTGCGGTCGACGTCGACCTGACCGACCCGGTCGTGCCGGGCCCGGGCGGGTCCGGCGTGCTCCTGGACCTCGAGGACGCGGTGTCCGTCGGCGACGACGACCCGGCGACCGGCCGGGATCCGGTGCTCGAGGTGCCGGTCTCCGTCGACGGGGACCGCCCGACCACGGTGGGGCTGCCCGTCCCGGGGACCGAGGACGACGGTCCGCTGTCCGGGGACTCCATCGAGGTGGACCTCGGCGGCCTGCTGGGCGACGACGGGACCGTGGTCGCCGTGCCGGTGGACGGGGGCGGCGCAGGTACCGGCAGCGACCTGCTGGTCCGGGTCACCCTGCCGATCGGCCTCCCGGGCCTGTGGGGCGGTGCGGACGGCGCGGACAGCGACGACGGGCACGGCACCGGCCAGGGCGACGGCATCGGCTCGGGGACCGGGAGCGGGAGCGGCCGGGGCGACGGCTCCGGCCAGGGCGACGGCTCCGGCCCCGGGACCGGGACCGGGAGCGGGAGCGGGAGCGGCCAGGGCGACGGCCCCGGGACCGGGAACGCGGACGGGCCGGCACCCGACTCGGGCGCTCCCGGGACCGGCGACGACGGGACCGGCGCCAGCGGATCCGGCACCGGCGACACCTCCACCGGCGGCACCTCCACCGGCGGCACCGACGGCGACTGCGCCGGCACCGGCCGGGTCCCGGGCACGGCCGGGGGCGGCACCTCCCCGCGCACCGGTCCGGCTCCCGGCGGCCCCTCCGCCGGTGGCGCCCCCGGCAGCGACCCGGGCCGCGCCGGTCCGGCGACCGCGGACGCCTGCGGCACCGGCTCGGCCCCGGCGGCGGCCACGCGGCCGGCCTCCACCACGGCGGCGGTCGGCGGGCCGCTGACGGCCTCGGCCGGCCTCCTGGTGGCAGCCGGGCTGCTGCTGGCCGCCGGTCGCGGCCGGCTCTGGCGGGACCCGGTCCGGCGGTAGCCGCGATCCGGCGGTCCGGACGTCCCGCGCGGGGCGTCCGGCCCGCCGGCGTGCGCGCCCTCCCTCCCGGCGGCATCGTGGCCGGGTGCGCCCCGAGCACCCGGTCCGCCTGGTCCCCTTCGAGCCGGAGCACCTGCTCGCCGTCCTGCCGTGGTTCGACTCCCCCGAGGTCCAGCGGCGACTCGGCGGACGGGAGTGGCCGGAGCGCGAACTCGCGCTGCGCACGACGACCTGGACCGAGGAGTTCCGCGGGCGCCGGGTGCTGCGGGCGCACACCTTCGTCCTGCTCGACGCCGACGGCCGGCCGGTGGCCCAGATCGGCGGTGACGTCTACGACCGGTGGACGACGTGGGACCCGGTGCGGGAGCGCGTCCTCTCCACCGACCCCCTCCGGACGATGGGCGCCGCCTACGTCGTGGACCCGGACCGCTGGGGTCGGGGGTACGGGCGGGCGGTCCTGCGCGCCCTGGTCGAGGCGCCGGAGACCGCCGACGTCGAGCAGTTCGTGCTCGGCATCGAGCCGGACAACACCGCGAGCCTGCGCGCCGCCGCCGCGGCCGGGTTCGAGCCGCTCACCACCGAGCCCGACGCCGAGGACATGGTCCACCTCCGGCTGCGGCGCTGAGCCCCGATCGTCGGACCGGCCTGCCAGGCTCCGGCCATGACGACGGCACGCGAGCTGGCCCTGCTGCGGCTGGTGGCCCAGCGGATCGCCGGGCCCCGGCCGGCCACGGCGGCCGAGGCGGTGCGCCGGCTGACCTGCCTGCAGGCGCAGGAGTTCCCCGGCGCGCTGACCTCGGTGGCCCTGCGGACGGCGGAGCGGTCGCGGGCCGGGGTGGAGGCGGCGCTCGACGCCGGGGAGGTCGTCCGGTCGTGGCCGATGCGCGGCACCCTCCACCTGCTGCTCGCCGAGGACCTGCCGTGGATGCTGGAGCTGCTCGGGCCGCGGGTCCTGGCCGGCGCGGCGCAGCGGCGGGCCGGCCTGGGGCTGACCGAGGCGGAGGTCGAGCGGGCCCGCGAGCTGGTCACCGCCGTCCTGAGCGGCGGCCGGCGCTGCGGCCGCAGGGAGCTGTTGGCCGCCGTCGCCCAGGGCGGGGTGGCCACCACCGGGCAGCGCGGCTACCACCTGCTCTGGTACCTGGCGCAGACCGGGACCCTCTGCCTCGGTCCGGTGCGGGACGGCGACCAGCTGTTCGTCCTCCTCGACGAGTGGGTGCGCGCGCCGCGGCGGCTCGCCCGCGACGAGGCCCTCGCCGAGCTGGCGCTGGGCTACCTCACCGGCCACGGCCCGGCGACCGTCGCCGACCTCGCGCGGTGGGCGGGGCTGCCGGTGACCGCCGTCCGCGCCGGGGTGGCCGCCGTCCGGGAGCAGCTGGCCGCGGTGGAGGTCGACGGCCGCGAGTACCTGATGGCGCCGCAGACGCCCGACCTGCTCGCCGAGCACCGCGCCGAGGCCGCCGGGCTGTTCCTGCTGCCCGGGTTCGACGAGTTCGTCCTCGGCTACGCCGACCGCAGCTGCGCCGTCCCGCCCGAGTTCGCCGACCGCATCGTCCCCGGCAACAACGGCGTCTTCCGGCCGACCGTCGTCCACGGCGGGCGGGTGCTCGGGACGTGGCGGTGGGAGGGGAAGGGCGCGCGGCGGACGGTCGGCGCGACGCCGTTCACCGCCTTCCCGGAGGAGGTGGCGGCGGCCCTCCCCGCCGTCGCGGCGGCGCTGCCCTGACACGCCCGCGATCGGGCCGACCGGGTGGGCGCGGGCGCCGGGTCCGGGGCAGCCGCCGGTACTCCCGTACAACGAGGACGGCGATCAGGAGGTCGAGCGCGGCGGCGACCCCCAGCAGCACCGACCCGGTGCGCAGCGCCCGCAGCAGCTCGTAGCCGACGAAGACCCCGAGGACGGCGACCGCGACCGGGTAGGCGGGCCGGACCTCGCGCAGCAGGGCGACGACCAGGCCGAGCTTCACCAGGCCGTGCAGGGTGAGGTAGACGATCGCGAACGTCCGGTCGCCGCCGGCCAGCACGGCCTCCCCCGCGGCGAACCGCTCGGCCAGCTCACCGCGGGGACTGCCGAGCAGGTGGTGCTCGACCACCCGGCGGGTCAGCCCGGCGAGCGCCTGCGGCCCCGCGACGGCGAGCGCGACGCCCGCGAGCAGCTCGACCGCGCCGTCGAGTCCCTTGAGGAACAGCGCGGCGCGCAGCAGCCGGTCGGTGGTCGTGACCGCGATGGTCCTCGGCCCGGGAGACGCCGACCAGGGACCAGGGACCAGGGACCAGGGACCAGGGACCGGGATCACTGCGCCGCCGCGCGGTGCGCGGCCTGCCCAGCGGTGAGGATGAGGGTCGTGTCCGCTGCCCCCTCCCGCGCGCGACGGGTGCGCCCGCACCTCGTCGGCCCACCGCTGCCGGGGCTGTCCGCGCTGTGGCAGTCCGGCGGCCGGCGGGGGGTCACGGCCGCGGTCTGCATGACCGTGCCGCTCGCCCTCGGGGTCGGCGCGGGCCGGGCCGACCTCGGCTCCGCCGCGGCACTCGCCGCCCTGACCGCCGTCTACGGGCACGCCCTGCCCTACCGGCGCCGGGCGGTGGTGGTCGCGGCGGTCGCCGTGTCGTCCACCGTGGCGAGCGCGCTCGGCGCCCTGGCCGGCGGGCACCCGGTCGCCCTCTCCCTGCTGCTCGGCGCGCTCGCCGCGGCGGCGGCCGCGGTCACCGTGCTGTGGCGGGTCGGCCCGCCCGGGCCGCTGGGCGTCGTCCTGGTGGCGGGCGGGTCGAGCGCGCTGGGCACCACCCCGGCCGACCTGGGCCTGCACGCCCTCGCCGCGGCCGGGGGTGCGGGGCTGGCCTGGGCCGGCTGCATGCTGCCGTGGCTGTGGGACCCCACCGGGCCGGAGCGGCGGGCGCTGGCCGCCGCCGAGGCGGCGGTCGGGGTGGTCGAGCGCGGCGAGCCGGGCACCCAGCGGCCCGGCACGGTCGCCCGCGCCGTCCGCGTGGCCGAGGCCGCTGTCGGCAGCGGCAGCAGGCGGGACGACGGCACGCTGCGCCGGCGCCTCGACGAGGTCGAGCAGCGGTTCATGCGGGCCCTCCCCGAGAGCCGGCCCGACCCCGTTCCCCTGCCGGAGGCCGAGGTGCCCGACCACCGCTGGTGGCACTCCCCGTGGGCGGCGACGGCGCTGCGCATCGGGGTGGGCGCCGCCGCGGCCGGGCTGGTCGCCACGGCGTTGGGCCTGCAGAGCCCGTACTGGGCGGTGACGACCGCGGTCGGCGTCCAGCTGGGCACCGACGCGCGGGCCACCCGGGCGCGCGGGCTGCACCGGGCGACCGGCACGGTGCTCGGCGTCCTCGTCGCGGGCCTGCTCATCTGGCTGGACCTGCCGGTCGGCGTGGAGATCGCCCTGGTCGGCGTCCTGCAGCTGGGCGTCGAGCTGCTCATCGCGCACCAGTACGTGCTGGCGGTCTCCTCCATCACCCCGCTGGTGCTGCTGCTGGTGCACATCGGCCTGCCCGGGCGGTCGGGGGCCGACCTGATCGGCGAGCGGCTGGCCGAGACGGCGGTCGGCATCGTCCTCGCCCTCGCCGTCGGGCTGTCCCTGCTGCCGCGCGCCGCCAGCCGCCGACTCCCGGGCGCGGTCCGCGCCACCGCCGATGCCGCGGTCTCCGCCGCCGCGGCCGATCCGGGCACGGCGGCCGACCGCCGGCTGCACGACACGCTGGTCCACCTCAACGAGGTGGCCACCGCCGCGCGCGCCGAGCTGCTGCCCACCCCGGCGGGGACCGCCTGGACCTCGCGGTCGCGCTGGGTCGCCGACCTCGGGTGGGGACTGCTCGGCGCCCGCGCCCGCGGCGACGCGCAGCTGGGCGGCTCGCTGGCCCGCCGGATCACCGACGAGCTGGCCTGACCGGGGTCAGGACTGCAGCCGGCCCGCGATCTGCTCCAGGTCGTCGAGCACCAGCCGGGCACCGATCGGCCCGATCGCCAGGAACCAGCGGTCGTCGTCCACCTCGAAGGCCCGGCCCTGCTGCACCGCCGACATGCCCTGCCAGAGACCGCCGGCGGTGACCTGCGCGGCGGCGGTGCGGCCGTCCTCCCCGTAGGCGGCGGAGAGCACCAGGTCCGCGTCGGCCGCGGCGATCTCCTCGGGGCTGACCTCGACGAAGGTCTCCGCCGTCCGCTGCTGCTCGGGGCGGGCGAAGCCGACGTCGGCGAGCACCGACCCGATGAAGGAGCCCTCCCCGTAGAGCCGGACGGCGGTGCCGTCGAGGAAGCGGACCACGCTCACCTCGGTGCCCGCCGGGTCCCCGAACAGCGCGCCCACCTCCGCGGCCCGGGCCGCGTGCTCGTCGAGCAGGCGCTCGGCCTCCTCGGAGCGGTCGAGGGCCTCGCCGGCCAGGCGCAGGTTCTCCTGCCAGCTCTCGCCGATCGACTCGGCGAACACGGTCGGCGCGATCGCCGAGAGCTGGTCGTACACGTCGGTGTGCCGGACGGCGTTGGACAGGATGAGGTCCGGATCGAGTGCGGCGATCGCCTCCAGGTCCGGCTCGGCGATCGTGCCGACGTTCGCGATGTCGGCCGGGTCGGCGCCGGCGTCCTCGATGTAGGCCGGCAGCTCGTCGCTGACGTCGGTGCGCACCGCGCCGACCGGGGTCACGCCGAGCGCCAGCACGGCGTCCAGCTCGCCGGTGTCGAGGACGACGACCCGCTCGGGCGCGCCCTCGATCTCGGTCGTGCCCAGCGCGTGCTCCACGGTGCGGGTCTGCGCGGCCGGCGCGGCCTCCGTCGCCGCCTCCTCGCCGCCGCAGCCCGCCAGCACGAGCCCCGCCGCCACCGCCAGCACTCCCCCGCGGACCCGTCCGATCCCCTGCACAGTCGTCCTCCCGGTCCGCCGGCCCCTCCGGCTCCCGGGACGACAACTTAGGGCAGCCTCACCTACTCGCGATCACCAGGGCGCCGCTCGACGACGAACACCGGGATCTCCCGGTCGGTCCGCTGCTGGTAGACGGCGTACTCGGGGTAGACCGCGACGGCCCGCTCCCACCACTGCGCCTTCTCCTCGCCGGTGACCTCGCGGGCGACGCCGTCCCACGGCTCCGGGCCGTCCTGGACGGTCACCTGGTCCGGGTACCGGCGCACGTTGGCCACCCACGCCGGGTCCTTGGGCGCACCGCCGACGGAGCCGACCATCGCGTAGGCACCCTCGTGCTCGACCCGCATGAGCCCGTTCTTGCGCACCTTCCCGGTCTTCGCACCGCGGGTCCAGAAGATGGCGATCGGGATCCCGGTGTCCCGCAGCGTGTTGGCCTCGCGCCCGCCCGTGGCCTCGTAGCGCTCCACCTGGTCGCGGACCCACTGCTGCGTGCTCGGCTCGTACTCACCCTCCAGCGGCATGTCCCGGACCCTAGGTCGGCCGCCGCCCGCCGGCCTGGGGAGCCCGGAAGTCGATGGTGTGCGGGACGAACCAGCTGAGGTTGTCGGTGATCAGCCCGTCGCTCTCCCGGATGCCCAGGCCGGCCGGCTCCCCGTCGACCACCCAGGCACCCAGCACCGGGTGGTGCGGGCCGTCGGCGCCCGGGAAGTCGGGCAGCGGGGCGAACTCCTGGACCACCCACCCCTCGGTGCCGTAGCGGCCCGGCTGGGCGACCTGGACCTGCCCGCCGCGCACGATCGAGACGTTGGCCCCCTCCCGGCCCCACAGCGGCTTGCGGACGTAGTCCCGCCAGGACGAGGGCATCTCGTCGGCGAAGTAGGCCGGCAGCAGCAGCTGCGAGAGCTCGGCGTCGCCGCCGAACAGCTGCCAGAGCACCGGCAGCAGCGCCTTGGTGCTCCACAGCATCTTGTAGGTCGGCTCCACCCAGGTGGTCCCGCCGGGCCGGGCGGCGTCGGCGAGGACGGCCTCGCCGAACTCGTCCTCGATCAGCCACTCCCAGGGGTAGAGCTTGAAGACGACGTCGAGGTGGCGGCCCTGCGGGTCGTAGAAGCGGCCGTCCCCGTCGTCGAGCGCGATGTCCTCGACGACCAGCTCGATCGCCTCGTACCCGGCCTGCACGACGGTGTCCATCAGGTAGGCGACGGTCATCCGGTCCTCGCCGGAGGTCTCCTCCGACGTCCAGGCCAGGTGCACCCGGGGACGCACACCGGTCCGCCGCTCCCAGCGGGTGAGGTTGCGCTGCCACGCGGCGACCAGCCGGTCGTGCAGGGCGTTCCACTGGTCGGTGCCCTGGCCGGTGAACAGGTGCCAGTTCCACTGGGTGACGGCGGACTCGACCAGGCCGGTCGGGGTGTCGGCGTTGAACTCCAGCAGCTTGGGCGGGCCCTGCCCGTCGTAGCGCAGGTCGAAGCGGCCGTAGACGCTGGGCGGCTCGGCCTCCCACGTGCGGCGGACCTCCGGCCGGGCGACCGGCGGGATCCGCATCCGGTCGAACAGGTCGTGCTCGACGACGTGGTCACCGGCGGCCACGCACATCTCGAACAGCTGCGCGACCCAGCCCTCCAGCCGTTCCACCTCGGCCATCGTGAAGTCGTAGAAGGGGCCCTCGCGCCAGTAGCTGCGGACCTCCCCGCCGGGCGTGGTGGTGCGGTTGTAGACCAGGCCCTGGGCCTCGATCTCGGCCTCCCACCCCGGCCGGACCACGCCACCCTCGACCCGCCTCACCCGGACCTCCTCTCCTCCACCCGCGAGATCTGCACACTCGCGGTCGTGCCGCGGCTGAAGGCCGCCACTGTGCAGATCTCGCTGACGCGGACGCCTCAGCCGCCCGCCGTCCCGACCCGTCCGCCGGTGCCCGACCCGATGCCCCCGGTGACGCGGGTGCCGCCGGTCACCTTGCCGGTGGCGGGCAGGCCGGCCCGCTGCCGGGCGGCGGTGTCGGCCGGGTTGATGCGGGTACCGCCGGCGGGGAGCACGGTGCCCAGCGGCAGGCCGGGGCGGAAACCGCCCAGGTACAGGAAGAACAGCCCGGCGCCGGGACCGCGGTAGCCGTCGTCGCAGAAGTCGTCGTCGACGATCTCGCCGTCCTCGTTGGTGCAGTAGGCGACCTGCTCCTGCTCGTCGTCGTCCGTCCCGCACCCGGCGAGGAACCCGGTGGCCGCGGTCGCGAGCACCGTCGTGGTGAGGGCGCTGCGGACGCGGTTGGAGACGGCCATGTGCTCTCCCGGCTGTGTCGAGGATGTCGCCCGACCCTAGATCGACACCTGCAGGAGGTCACCCTCCTCCCGTCGTCGACGAGCCGGAGCGGCCGCCGAGCACTAGCGTCCGGACTCCGAGGCCCGCTGCCGCGTGGAGGCGCGATGTCCGACCGCCAACCCCCCGAGATGGCTCAGGTGGCCAGCGAGACGGGAGCCAAGAAGGTCCACCGGACGTGGGACCGCGTCCTGGTCAGCGCCTTCCTCGGGGGTGCCTACATCGCCTTCGGCGCGCTGGTGGCGATCACGGTGTCCTCCGGCCTGGACCCCGGCACGTGGGGCACGCTGCCCACCCTCTTCATGGGCGCCGCCTTCACCCTCGGCCTGGTCCTGGTGCTCATCGCCGGCTCCGACCTCGCCACCGGCAACATGCTGCTGGTCCCGCTCGGCGCGATGCAGGGCCGGCTCAGCACCGGCGACGTCGCCAAGAACCTCACCCTGGTGCTGTTGGGCAACCTGCTCGGCGCCCTGTTCGTGGCGTACTTCCTCGCCGTCCAGACCGGGGTCATCGGCACGCCCGGCGCCTCGGGCAGCGCCGCGCTGACCCACGACCGGCTGGCGGCGATCGCCGAGGCCAAGGGCCTGCACGAGTCCCCCTGGCAGGTGTTCCTGCGCGGCGTCGGGTGCAACTGGCTGGTCTGCCTGGGCGTGTGGATGTCGCTGGCGGCCTCCACCGTGTCGGGCAAGGTGCTGGCGATCTTCTTCCCGATCATGGCGTTCGTCGCGATGGGGTTCGACCACGTCGTGGCCAACATGTTCTTCCTCCCGGCCGCGATCTTCGCCGGGGTCCCGGACCTCGGCTGGGGCGACGTCCTGCTCAACTGGCTGATGGCCGGGCTCGGGAACCTGGTCGGCGCGGTGGTCTTCGTCGCGACGTCCTACTGGTACCTATTCCTCCGCGACCAGCCGACCGAGCAGCCGAGCCGGACGCCGACCGGCGGGGAGGCCGCCGAGCGCGCATGACCGGGGCCCGCCCGGGGCACCGCCGCTGAGCCGGGCACCGTCCCGGCGCGCTCCACGACCGGGAGGGAAGTGCTCGATGAGGTACAGCGAGGGCGCCGACCTCGACACGTCCGGCGTCCAGGACCGCCGCGGCGGGGGCGGGTTCGGCGGCGGCCGCGGGCTGGCGGTCGGGGGCGGGGGGCTGGGGCTGGTCGGCCTCCTCGTCGTCGTCCTCTTCCAGGTGCTCGGCGGAGGAGGCGGCGGCGGCACCGGCGCGGCGCTGGGCCAGCTGGACAGCCTCGGCGAGGGGCAGACCGCCGACAACGGCCAGCTCGAGCAGCAGTGCCGGACCGGGGCCGACGCCAACGAGTCGGTCGACTGCGCGGTGGTCGCCGACATCGAGTCGATCCAGGACTACTGGTCCGGCGTGCTCGGCGACCGGTACCAGCCGACCGACACCGTGTTCTTCAACGGTTCGGTGCAGACCAGCTGCGGCGGGGCCACCAGCGGCTCGGGGCCCTTCTACTGCCCGGGCGACCAGCTGGTCTACATCGACCTGTCGTTCTTCGACACGCTCCAGCAGCAGTTCGGCGCCGAGGGCGGGCTGTTCGTCAACGCCTACGTGATCGCCCACGAGTACGGCCACCACGTGCAGAACCTGCTCGGCACCAACCAGCAGGTGACGCCCGGGGAGACCGGCCCGGCCAGCGGCACCGTGCGCCTCGAGCTGCAGGCCGACTGCTACGCCGGAGCCTGGGCGAACCACGCCGAGACGGTGCCCGACGAGTCCGGCCAGCCGCTGATCGCCGAGATCACCCAGGACGACGTCGACCGGGCGCTGGACGCCGCGGCGCGCATCGGGGACGACTTCATCCAGCGCGACCTGGGCGGCGGCACCGTCGACCAGGACGCGTTCACCCACGGCTCGTCGGAGCAGCGGCAGCGCTGGTTCACCACCGGGTACGAGACCGGTGACCCGGCGCAGTGCGACACCTTCGCCACCGACGACCTCGGCTGATGGCGGAGGACCCCTCCGGCCCCTGCCACCCGCAGGCCCGCGAGGAGACCCAGCAGCGGGCCCGCCTGCGGGTGCAGAGCGACGGCGCCGTCGCCGTCCTGACCATCGCCCGGCCCGAGAAGCGCAACGCCCTGACCGCCGGCATGTGGGCGGCGCTGCCCGAGGTGCTGGCCGGGCCGGCCGGTGACCCGGCCGTGCGCGTGCTGGTGGTGACCGGCGAAGGGACCAGCTTCTGCGCCGGCGCCGACATCGCCGACCTGCTCGGCGGCCCGGACCCCGACGACCCCATGGCGGCGCTGCGGGAGGACAACCTCGCCGCCCAGGCGGCGCTGCGCGAGTTCCCGAAGCCGACGATCGCCATGGTCCGCGGCCACTGCATCGGCGGCGGTGTGGAGCTGGCCACCTGCTGCGACCTGCGGGTCACCGACCCGACCGGGGTGTTCGGGGTGACCCCGGCCCGGGTCGGGGTCGTCTACACACCGGAGTCGACGAAGGCGCTGCTCGACCTGGTCGGCCCCGGGATGACCAAGTACCTGCTGTTCAGCGGGGAGCTGGTCGACGCCCCGACGGCGCTGCGCGCCGGCCTGGTCGACCGGCTGGTGCCCGCCGAGGACCTCGAGCGGGAGGTGTCCGCCCTCGCCGGGGTGCTCGCCGCCCGCTCGGCGCTGACCCAGCGGGCGGTCAAGGAGGTCGTGGCCGACCTGTCCGCCGGGGGCGACGGTCGGGCCGCGGCCGGCCGCTGGTACCGCGAGACGATCGCGGCCGGGGAGCTCGCCGAGGGCGTGGCCGCGTTCGCCGAGCGGCGCCCGCCCCGGTTCCCCTGGACGGGCTGACCGGGTCGGACCGCCGTGTCACCGGGGCGGCTCCCGGTCCCGGTCCGCTCCTCGCTCGCCGGCGCTCGCTGCGATGCTCCCGCGACCGTCAGACCGCCAGGACCCGGTCGTCGGCCTCCACCGCCGCGTTCCACTCGGCCTTCTCCGCGCGCCAGGTCTCGTCGGTACGGCCCAGCCGCCAGTAGCCGGAGACCGACAGCAGCTCGCGGGGCACCAGCCGCTCGGCGCGGAGGAACCGGCGCAGGTCCCGCACGAAGCCGGCCTCGCCGTGCACGAAGGCGTGCACCGAACCGGCCGGCAGCTCCGCGGCGAGGACGGCGGCGACCAGCGCGGTGCCCGGCTGGCCCGCGCGGTGCACCCAGACCAGCTCCGCCCCCGGCGGGAGGACCAGGTCCTGCTCCTCGGCGGGGTCGGCCACCTCGACGAAGGCCCTCGCCGGCGCCCCCGCGGGGAGCCGCTCCAGCGAGGCGGCGATGGCCGGCAGCGCGGTCTCGTCGCCGACCAGCAGGTGCCAGTCAGCGTCCGGGCTCGGGCTGTAGGCACCACCGGGGCCGAGCACCTGCACGGGGTCCCCCGGCCGGGCGGCCACCGCCCACGGGCCGGCCACCCCCTCGTCCCCGTGGACGACGACGTCGAGGGTGAGCTCGCCGGCCGCGGCGTCCCACGCCCGCACCGTGTACGTGCGCAGGCACGGCCAGTGCTCCTCCGCGTGGGCGGCCTTGACCTCCTCGACGTCGAACGGCGGCGCGTAGGGCGCGCCGGACGGCGGCAGGACCAGCTTCACGTAGCTGTCGGCGTGCTCCGGCGCGAAGCCGGCCAGCCCCTCCCCGCCCAGCACGAGGCGCACCAGGTGCGGGGTCGGCCGCGAGGTGCGCAGCACCGTGGCCAGCCGGGGGGTGCGCCGGCGGCGCGGGGCCTGGTCGGCCATGGGAGCTCCTCTGTTCGCGGGTAAGGCCTGCCTCACCTTAGTCCGGATCCCGCCCGCCGCGGCGGCCGTCCGGCGGACGCGGCCGTTTCGCCGCTCCGAACAGGGGGTATCCGGCGGTCTGCGACACGGCGCCACCAAGACGCGGTGAGCACGACCGGCCGCGCAGTCCGGGACCCGGGATCCCGGAGCTGACGGCCAGCGCCACGTCTCCTCCGCCGGCCCGCGACGACGCATCCGGCGGTCGAGCACCGCGCGATCCGGTCCACCCCCCCAGGCGGGCCGGCACCCCTGACTACCTGCACATTCAGCCGCGACGACCGTCCGTCGGATGTGTGGGTGATCGCGATCTGGGTAGCGCCTGCACCGACCACGACGCACGCCGAGGAGGAACCATGACGCACTCCATGGACACCCCGCTCCCGCCGCCCCCGTCCACGCCCGGCTCGGGCGCGACCGCCGGGACGAGCACGACCGGCACGACGACCATCGGGACCACGACCACCACGTACGGCTCGGACTCCCCGTCCACCACCGACGTCGCCAAGGACGAGGCCCGCAACGTCGGCCAGACCGCGGCCCAGGCCGGCAGCCAGGTCGCCTCGACCGCCGCCGACCAGGCCAAGGAGGTCGCGTACGAGACCAAGCAGCAGGCCCGCAACCTGCTGGACCAGGGCCGCTCCCAGGTGCGCCAGCAGGCGGTCACCTCGCAGCAGAAGGCCGCCGAGGGGCTGCAGGGCATCGCCTCGCAGCTGCGCGGCATGGTCGACGGCACCGGCGCCCCCTCCGGGCCCGCCCGCGACCTGGTGGAGCAGGGCACCGCCAAGGTGGAGGAGCTCGCGACCTGGCTGCAGAACCGCGAGCCCGCCGACCTGCTCGAAGAGATCCGCTCCTTCGCCCGCCGCAAGCCGGGCACCTTCCTGCTCGGCGCCGCCCTCGCCGGCGTCGTCGCCGGCCGGCTGACCAGCGGGGTCAAGGCCGCGCACAGCGACTCCAGCACCTCGACGGGGCAGCACCGGGCCGCTGCGACGAGCTACACGCAGACCAACTACGTGGACCCGGCGCCGGCCTACTCGACCCACACCGGCACGACGACCGGGTACACCGAGACGACGGGCTACGGGGAGACCGCGGGCTACAGCGGCGCCCCGACCACGGGCACCGCGCCGGTCCCGCCCCCGCCGTACGGCACCGTGCCGCCCGAGGGCGCCGCCGTCCCGCCGACCACGGCGTCCGGGTGGGACGACCCCACCCGCCGGCCCGGTCAGGGGGTCTGACCGATGACGTCTCCCTACTCCGGCGCGACGCCGGTCGGGTCGCCGCAGGGCTACCAGGACCCGTCGCAGGGCACCTACACCCAGGGGAACTACACCGTCTCCCCTGACCAGGCGCAGGCCTACGGCGCGCACAGCGGCGCCATGGGCACGCCCCTGACCGAGCAGGGGCGCCCGGACGTCGAGGGCACCTCGGTCGGCCAGCTGATGGGCGAGGTCGCCAAGGACCTGTCCACGCTGATGCGCCAGGAGCTCGAGCTGGCCAAGGCCGAGGTCAAGGCCGAGGCGAGCAAGGCCGGCAAGGGTGCCGGGCTCATGGGCGCGGCCGGGTTCGCCGGCTACATGGTGCTGCTGTTCCTCTCCATCGCCCTGTGGTGGGCGCTGGAGAACGTGATGGACGCCGGGCTGGCCGCGCTGATCGTGGCGGTCATCTGGGGCGTCGTCGCGGCGGTCACCTTCGTGATGGGCCGCAAGCAGCTCAAGCGCGTCAACCCGAAGCCCGAGCGGACCGTCGACACCCTCCAGCAGGTGCCCGACGCGCTGAAGCCCCACTGACCCTCGGCCACCGGCCCTCCCAGACATCGGAGTTGGAACATGACCACCAGCAACGACCCGGAAGTCATCCGTCGGCAGATCGAGGCCACCCAGCGTGAGCTGAGCTACGACGTCGACGCCCTCAACGAGAAGGTCAACCCCGCCCGGGTGATGGACCGGCGGGTCACCGCGGCCAAGGGCCGCATCACCCGCGCGAAGGAGAGAGTGATGGGGAGCGCCCAGAACGCCCGCAGCTCGGTGATGGGCACCGCGCACGACACCCGCTCGACGGCGCAGTACCACGCGCAGAACGTCTCCGGGACCGTGCAGGACAAGGCGCACAGCGCGGCCGAGACCGTGCAGGACGCCGCCTCCTCGGCGGCGACCGCCGTCCAGCAGGCGCCGGACACCATCGTCCGGCAGACGCAGGGCAACCCGCTGGCCGCCGGGCTCATCGCCTTCGGGGTGGGCTGGCTGGTCTCCAGCCTGATGCCGGCGACCGAGAAGGAGCGGCAGCTGGCCCAGCAGGCCGAGACGGCGGTCCGCGAGAACAAGGACGCGCTGCTCGCCCCGGCCAAGCAGGCCGCGCAGGAGATCGGTGAGCAGCTCCGGCCCGCCGCGCAGCAGGCGGCGGAGGAGGTCCGGTCCACCGCGCAGGACGCCGCGCAGACGGTCAAGGAGGAGGGCCGCTCCGCGGCCCAGGACGTCCAGGGCCAGGCCCAGGAGTCGCGGCAGACGGTGCAGAGCCGCACCAGCAGCTGAGCGCCGCGCGCACCACTCCCCCACCGCGCCCCGCCGGGACCCCCGGCGGGGCGCGGTGCTGTCCGGGGTCACCCGCCAGGGTGAGCGCCGTCCCCGGCGGGTCCAGGTGGGTGCCCGGGACGCCGACGTCCGAGGGGAGAGGACACCACCGGCGCGGGCCCGCGGGCACCGGCCGCACGACCGAGGGAGCCCGCCCGTGCCGACCGCGCCGCCCCGCGTGCTGGTCGCCGACGACCAGGACGACATCCGCGCCCTCGTGTGCCTGGCCGTCCGCAGGGCCGGCGGGACCGTGGTCGCCGACGTGGGCGACGGCACCGCGGCACTGACCGCGGCGCTGGCCGGCCCGCCCGACCTCGCCGTCCTCGACGTCTCGATGCCGGGCGCGACCGGGCTGGAGGTCTGCGCCGCACTGCGTGCCGCCCCGGCCACCGCCACCGTCCCGGTCCTGCTGCTGTCGGCCGGTGCCTCCGCCGACGACGTCGCGCGCGGGCTCGCCGCCGGTGCCGACGCCTACCTCGCCAAGCCGTTCTCGGTCACCGGCCTGGTGGCCCGCATCCGGGACCTGACCGCCGGAGCAGCCGCATGACCACCGCCGAGGCCTCTCCGGCGCCCTCCGACGTCCCGTCGCTGCAGGCGGAGGTGGACCGGCTGCGGGCGGAGAACGCGGCCCTCGCCGCCCGGATGCAGCACCGCGACGGGGAGCTCGAGGTCGCCACCCGGATGCTGCAGGCCCGGGCGCAGACGATGACCAGCGTCATCGACGCGGTGACCGAGCAGTCGATCATCGGTACCGACGTCGACGGCGTCGTCCGGGTCTGGAACCCGGGCGCGGAGCGGATGCTCGGCCTGCCCCGCGCCGACGTCGTCCGCCGGCGGCGGATCACCGACTTCCACCTGCCCGAGGAACTGGCGGAGGCCGGCGGCGGCCTGACCGCGCTGGTGCGCACCGCGCAGGAGCAGGGCAGCGACGTCCGCGACTGGACCTACGTCACCGCCCGGGGCGAGGAGCTCACCGTCTCCGTGGCGGTCACCCCGCGCTCCGACGACACCGGCGCGCACGCCGGCTGGAACTTCGTCGGCACCGACATGACCGAGGTGCGCGCCACCGAGCGGATGAAGGACCAGTTCGTGAGCCTCATCAGCCACGAGCTGCGCACCCCGCTGAGCTCGATCCTGGGCTACCTGGAACTGGTGCTCGACGACCCCGACCAGCCCCTGACCGACGACCAGCGGCAGTACCTCAGCACCGTGGAGCGCAACGCCCAGCGTCTGCTGCGGCTGGTCGGCGACCTGCTGTTCACCGCGCAGGTCGACGCCGGCCGGTTCAGCCTGCAGCCCGAGGACGTCGACCTCGCCGCGGTGGTCCGCGCCGCGGAGGAGACCGCCCGGGTGACCGCGGCCGGCGCGGGCGTCGAGGTGGCGGTGGACGTGCCCGACGGCGGCCTGGTCGTCCGCGGGGACGCCGTCCGGCTCGGTCAGGCCTGCGACAACCTCGTCTCGAACGCGGTGAAGTTCACCCCGCGCGGCGGCCGGGTCACCCTCGCGCTGCGCGAGGGCTGGCGGGCGCCGGACGGCGAGGTCGTCGGCGACCCGCGGCCGGGTGCGGTGCCCGTCGCGCGGCTCTCGGTCAGCGACACCGGGATCGGCATCCCCGCCGCGGAGCAGGCGCAGTTGTCCGGCCGCTTCTTCCGCGCCTCGACAGCCCGCCGCGCCGCGGTCCCGGGCGTCGGGCTGGGGCTGGCGATCACCAAGGCGATCACCACCGCGCACGGCGGCACGCTGGACGTGTCCAGCGTCGAGGGGCGGGGCACCACCTTCACCCTCACCCTGCCGCGCTGAACCCCGCCCGCACCGCAGGAGCCTCCCCGGGACCGTTCCCGCGGGAGGCTTGCGGCTTTCTTGCGGGAGGCGGGCGGGCAGCCTGCGGTTCGGTCCCCAGAGTCGTCCCTGTCGCCGGAACAGCCCGTTCCGGTCCCCACGACAGGAGACGCAGGACATGAGCAGCAAGGCCCGCACCACCACCGCCCGCAAGGTCGTCGGCTCGCTCGGCGTGATCGGTGCGGCCGCGGCCGTCGCAGGCCTGGGCACCTTCGGCACCTTCACCGACTCGACCACCCCGGTCACCACCCAGGTCGCCTCGGGCACCGTGGACATCGACCTGGCCCAGCCGGCCGCCGCGATCCCTGCCGCGACCACCGGCTTCCTGCCCGGCGACTCCATGTCCCGCACGGTCACGCTCTCCAACACCGGCACCGCGCCGCTGTCCTCGGTCACCCTCGGCGTGACGTCGTCCACCGACACGGTGCTGACCAAGGACACCGTCCGCGGCCTGCAGCTGTCGCTGAAGTCCTGCTCGGTGGCCTGGACGCAGGGCGGTGCCGCCGGCGCCCCGACCTACACCTGCTCGGGGACGGAGCGTTCGCTCGGTTCTGGGCCGGTCGTCAACAACCGCACGCTCGACAACCCCGCGAGCCTCACCCCCGGCGGCGTCGACCACCTCGTCTTCACGATCTCGCTCCCCGACGCGGCCGACAACGCGTTCGCCGGCAAGGACACCACGCTGGGCCTGACCTTCACCGGCGTCCAGCGCAGCGGCACCGCCCGCTGACGGTCCCGCCCGCCGTCCCCTCGAGCACCCGGAGAGCCCGCCATGACCGCCGTCCTCCCCCTCGCCGCGGCGGGGGCAGCCCGCCCGCTGTCCCCGGCCGCGGAGGCCGCCCGCACCGGCCGGCTGCGCCCCGCCCTGGCGTTCGTGTCCCGCTGGGCCGTGCGGGCCCTCGTGGCGGTGGCGGTGGTGGCCTTCGCCGGCCTGGCCCTGGGCCCCCACCTGCTGGGCTACCGCACCATGACGATGCTCACCGGTTCCATGGCCCCGGCCATCGACCCCGGCGACGTCGTGATCAGCACTCCCCTGGACGTCTCCGACGTCACCGCCGGGATGGTCATCACCTACCACATCCCCATCGACGACCACCGCGTCGTCACCCACCGGGTCACCGACGTCACCCACGCCCCGGACGGCACCGTCACCGTGCACACCCAGGGCGACGCCAACGACGACCCCGACCCCTGGGCCGCCGTCCTCCAGGGCGACACCGCCTACCAGGTCCAGGCCGTCATCCCCGAGATCGGCCACCTGATCACCGCCCTGCGGACGCCCTGGGTCAGCCACCTGCTCGTCTACGGTGCCCCAGCCCTGCTCGCCGGCTGGCTGCTGCTCACCATCTGGCGCCCCACCGAGACCGACGAGGACGACCGCCAGTGACCACCACCCGCCGCATCCTCGTCCTGCTCGCCCTCACCCTCGCCATCACCGTCGGCGCCAGCCTCCCCGCCACGGCCGCCCACACCACCGTCGAGCCCCTCCCCGGCACGGCAGTGACGAGCGTCGACGTCGTGGCGCCGTCGAACCCGAGCACCGCCGGGACCAGGTGCTCGACGTGGTACGACTCCTACGGTCGGCCGCACACCACGCTCGAGGGGGAGCTGTCGTGGGAGGCGAGCACGACCCCCGGCGTCGTGCGCTACGTGGTGAACGCCCACGCCAACGGCACCACCTACCCGTACCCGGTCGCCGTCGTGAACGCCCCGGCCACCACCGCCCAGGACACCTACGCCGCGTCGGTGACCGCCAACGACATCCGGGGCAGCGTCACCGCCGTCACCGGCTACGGCTGGACCGAGCAGTCCGCCCGGTCAGGACTCATCAGGTGCTGACCGCCCTCGTCGTCGACGCCGACGACACCGACCGCGCCCGCGTCGCCGGCCTGCTGCGGGTCACCGGCTGGCAGGTCCGGGAGGCCGCCGGCACCCGCGAGGCCCTCACGCTGGCCCGCCGGCTCGACCTCGACCTGGTCGTCGCCGACCTGGCCGCCTCGCCCGGCGAGACCCCGGCCCTGCTCCGTCGCCTGCGCCTGGCCGGCTGCCGCGCACACCTGGTGGTCGTCGCCGGCGACTCCACCCCCGAGGACCGCGCGGCCGCGCTGGCCGCCGGCGCCGTCGCCTGCCTGCCCGAGCCGGTGGGCGCCGAGCTCCTGCTGGACTTCCTCCGCGACCGGACACCGGCTCCGCAGCCGGGAACCGACATCGGCGACCTCGACGACGCCGACGTGGACGCCGACGTCATGGACCGGCTCCAGGACCTCTACCTCAGCGCGCTGCCCGACCGGCTGACCGCCATCGCCGACGGCGCCCGGAGCGGCGACGCGGCGTCCCTGGCCCGGGCGTCCACGACGCTCGCGGGGGCCAGCGCCCAGCTCGGCCACCCGGAGGTCGCCGAGGTCTGCCGGGCCATCGCCCGCGACGCCCGGCGCGGCATCCTCGCCCACGACCTCGTCGTCGAGCTCCGGTCGGTCGCCGGCGCCTGAGCCCCCGCTGGGCCCGCACGGGACCCCGCGGGAGCCTTGCGCCTCTCTTGCGGAACGCCCGCGGGTGCCCTGCGGTACGACCTCCAGAGTCGTTCCTGTCGCCGGGACACCCCGCCCCGGCCGGACGCAGGAGACGACAGACATGACCCGCAGGACCCGCAGCGCCACCGCCCGCAAGGTCGTCGGTTCGCTCGGTGTGCTCGGTGCGGCCGCGGCCGTGGCCGGCCTGGGCACGTTCGGCACCTTCACCGACTCCACCACGCCGGTCTCCACCCAGGTCGCCTCCGGCACCGTCAACCTGGACCTCGCCGAGGACCCGGCCACCATCGCCGCGCCGGTCGCGCAGTTCGTCCCCGGTGACCGGATGTCCCGCGCGGTGACCCTGGTGAACAGGGGCGACTCCCCGATGTCCTCGGTCTCCCTCACCGTCACCCAGGCGGCCGGCAGCACACTGACCAGCGCGCTGCGACTCTCGGTGCAGTCCTGCGCCCAGCCGTGGACCGCCTCCGGCGCCGGCCACACCTGCGCCACCGGCGCGCGCGACGTGGTCACACGAGGCGGCGTCCTGCGGTCCGACGAGCCCCTGCTGACCTCGGCCAGCCTGACCCCGGGGGGCCGGGACCACCTCGTCTTCACGATCGAGCTGCCGAACGGCACGGGCAACGAGTTCCAGGGCAAGACCGCCACGCTGTCCCTGACGTTCACCGGCACCCAGCGCGGCGGCACCGCCCGCTGAGCCGCCCCATCCCCCGCCCGAACGATCCCGAGGAGGAGACGTGCGCACCCGCCACCGCATCCTGGTCACCCTGGCCCTGACGCTGGGTGTCATCCTGACCGCCGGCCTCCCCGCTCAGGCGGCGTTCGGTGACAGCGTCACCGCGGCCACGGCGCCGATCACCGCCGGGACCGTCGCCCCGGTGACCCGCCTGCAGGCGACCGCGCCGTGCACGGCACAGACCACGACCTGGACCACCACGACCAGGAAGTGGCCGAACGGGCTGGTGACCACCGCCCGCTCGCCCGAGGAGACCACCTCCGACAAGGTCAAGTCGCCGGCCAACGGCACCTCCACGACGACGCTGGACGAGTACCGCCTCGGGGACGGGAGCACGGTCACCGTCACGCGGACCACCGTCCAGCGCACGACGATCGCGGGCAGTGCCACCTGGACCGCCGTCCCGACCCGGAACTTCAGCGGGTACACCCTGACCGTGCCGGGCCCGGACCCCATCAACGCCAACGTCGGCAGCGCCACCCGGTACGACTACGGCCCGGTGTGGATCGACAGGGACTACGACTCGCTGCCGGTCACGGTCGTGACCAGGACCTCCCACGGTTGGACGGCCTCCGCGGTGGTCTGGGTCAAGCCCTGCAAGTAGGGCCGCCAGGCACAGCGGGCCCGGACCTCGATCGAGGTCCGGGCCCCCCGCCCGTGTGGGGGTACGCCACCAGGCGGTAGCCGACGCCGCGCACCGTCTTGATCTCCGGGGAGCTCAGCCCGGCGGCCTGCAGCTTGCGGCGGAGGTTGGACATGTGCGCCTCGACGAGGCGGACGCTGCCCTCCCAGTCGGTCTGCCAGACCTCGCGCAGCAGCGTCTCGCGCTGCAGCACGCGGCCCGGCCGGGAGGCGAGGGCGGCCAGGAGGTCGAACTCGGTGCGGGTCAGGTCGACGACGACGCCGTCCACCCGGACCTCGCGGCTGTCCTCGTCGACCTCGAGGTCGGCGAGGCGGAGGACGGACTCCTCGACCGGTGCCGGGCGGGGGGCGGGCACGCGCGGACGGCGCAGCATCGCCTGCACGCGGGCGACGAGCTCGCGGGGCGAGAACGGCTTGGCCATGTACCCGTCCGCGCCGACGGCCAGCCCGATGAGCAGGTCGACCTCCTCGGCACGCGCGGTCAGCATGAGGACGTAGCACTCGCTCTCGGCGCGGATCTGCCGGCACACCTCGGTGCCGTCGGCGTCGGGGAGGCCGAGGTCGAGGACGACGACGTCGGGGACCGCGCGCCGGACCTCGGCCAGCGCCTCGGCTCCGGAGGGGACCGCACGGACGTCCATCCCCGCCTTGCGCAGGACCGTGCAGACCAGTTCCCGGATCTCCTCGGTGTCCTCCACGACGAGCACGGACTGCTCGGCCACGACCTCTCCTCCATCCGCTCCGGCGGGACTGGGGCGACGGTGTCCCGTCACCTGAGCGGGTGATCGGCGCCGCCTCCGGCCGCCTTGAGCAGTACGGCCGGGGCTCCCCCGAAGGGGTGAGGAGTGGTCGAGCCGCGTCAGCGCCCGGGGACCTCGTCGGGACGGGCGCGGTGCAGGGCGACCGCGGCCGATCCGATCGGCGTGCCCGGGCGCCGGGACAGTCCCCCGAGCCCGAGGCCGTGGCGCGCGGCGTGCGCGGCGACCGAATCGACGACGGCGGCCTCGGTGTCCGGTCGCATGACCGAGAAGGCCACGACGACCCGCCCGCCGGGAGCCAGCACGCGATCGACGACGGTCCAGGTCGCCGCGGCGCCGGAGTCCCAGAAGGCCCGGACGTCGAACGCGACCACGACGTCGAAGGACGCTGCGTCGAGGTCGGCGTCGCGCAGGGCCACCGCCTGCAGGTGCACCCGGCCGGCCTCGACGGCGGTGCGGTTGCGGCGGGTGGCCGCGTCGACCTGGGCCGACGAGCGGTCGACCCCAACCACCTCCGCCCCGCGCTCGGCGAGCAGCGCGACGAGGGCACCGGGACCGCAGCCCACCTCGAGCACCCGCTCCCCCGGGGCGGGTGCGACCACCTCCGCGGCCCAGGCCATCCGCTCCGACGCTGCGGCCACGGTGCTCAGCTCAACCGGCGGGTGCCCGGGGGCAGGACGCCTCCGCCGACCAGGTGGGTGACGGCGTCCTGCAGGGCGGTGAGCGCCACCCGCTGCGGGAAGGGTCCGGTGGACACCCGGGCGACGCCGAGGTCCTGCAGGTCGCGGACCGACGGTGAGGCCCCGGGCACGGCGAGGACCGAGAGCCGGTTCGGACCCAACCCCTCGACCAGCACGGCGATCTCCTCGCGGTCGACCACACCCGGCACGAAGACGACCGGCGCCCCGGCCTCGAGGTAGGCGCGGCCGCGTCGGACCGCCTCCGCCAGCAACCGTCCGCGGTCGGCGCCGGGCTCGGCGTGCAGCACGACGTCGGTGCGGGCGTTGAGGACGAAGTCGATGCCGGCGGCGCGGCCCGCGGCGAGCACGGCCGCGACCGCGGCGACGGACTCCTCCAGCGGCCGGCCCTGGTCCTCCAGGTTGCCGCCGACCACCCCGCGCTCGATCGCCCGGCGGGTGGTCTCGCCGGGGTCGCCGTACCCGGCCTCCATGTCCATCGTCACCGGCAGGTCCACCGCCCCGGTGATGCGCTCCACCATGTCCAGGTGCAGGTCGAGCGGGATGTGCTCGCCGTCCTCGTACCCGAAGGTGGCCGCGATCGAGTGGCTGGCGGTGGCCAGCGCGGTGACCCCGGGGGTCGCGGCCACGACCCGCGCCGAGACGACGTCCCACACGTTGGCCAGCACCAGGATCTCCGGAGCGGTGTGCAGGTCCAGCAGCGTGCGGGCGCGGGAGGCCAGATCGGTCATGCCGCCGAACCTAGGGCAGCAGGTGCGGCCGGTCCCCGGGCTTCCCTGTGGGCCGTCGGGGTGGGCGGAACGCGTCGGGGCCGAGCCCCCAGCAGGGACGGGCCACCACGTTCCCGCGGGAACGCCGCAGCGGCTCGGCCCGTCATGCCGCCTCGGCTGCGAGCCGGCGCACGAAGTCCCGGTGGCCCATGAGGACGCTGACGACGTAGGCGAGGTCGATGCGTTCACCGTTGACGTCCATGGCGTCGGGCAGACCGGGCGCCCCTCCGGGGAAGAGCAGGTCGGTGACGGTCGCAGCCCCTCCGGCCGTCGGCGCGACCGACCGCTCCGCGCTCACCGGGCCCGGCTCCACGCCGGCCGACCGCCCGGTCGGCACTCCCCGCACCGGGCCGGGCCCGTCCGGGCCGTCGAAGGGAGGTGCGGCACCCGGCCGGCGACCGACCTGCTGGTCGATGGGATGGACCCCGACGAACCGGTCGGTGAGGCCCTCGGGGTGCGAGGGTGCCGCTGCGGCCACGCTCGACACGCCGCCGGTGAACGCGTCGTCGGCGGCCCCCCACACCCGACGGCCGTCGGGTGCGGTGACGACCAGCCGGCCGTCGCGACGGCTCATCACCAGGTCCAGGTCGTGCACCAGCCCGTGGTCGCTGTCGCAGAGCAGCACCATGTTGGCGACGTCGGTCGCCCCACCGAACAGCCAGTGCCGCATGTGGTGGGCGTGCAGCCGTTCGATGCGGGTCTCGGGACACCCGGGGCGGGCGCAGCCGCCGTCGCGGCGGTGCAGCGCGCGACGCTGGGTGCGGGTGGCCAGCCGTCGGGCGCGGCCCAGGGCCAGCGGCTCCCTGCCGGCCGCGAGCATCGAGACGACCGTGGCCTCGCACAGCATGCGACGGACGTCCGCGGGGTGCAGTGCAGGGCCACCGTCGAGGTAGGCGCGACCCGCGGCGGAGTCGTCGGCGAGGACGGCGACATCGGCGTGCACGACCACCTCCCGCCGAGGCGGGTCCCCGGCCCGGCGGTCGGCCTCGGCGGCAGCGTCGGCCAGGTGGGCGAGCGCGGCGCAGCGACGGGCGGTGGTCCGTTCACGCGCCAGGGCGACCTCGTCGGCCGTGTCTCCACGGCCCGGCGAACAGGTGTCGATCCTCGTGCCGATGCCCTCGGCGGCGCCCGACAGCTCCGCCGGACCCCGTGCACCGCCGGCCGACCCTCCAGTGGACGCGGCCCGCTCGACCCGGGCGCGATCGCGCCGGGCGGCGCGCTCGGCCAGCGAGTCGACCCCGGCCAGGAAGCGAGCTCCCTCCTCGGCGTCGAGACGGAGGTGGACGGTCAGCATGCCGTCGTCGTCCCACCAGTACTCGAACTGCCGCCGGGCGGTGACCCGTTCCCGATGTGCGGCGTCGGCCCGCCGCCACTGACGCACCACCCGCTCAGTCTGGGACGCGGTGGCCTCCAGCGCGAAGGTCAGCAACTCGGCCTCGGTGGCCGGCTCGGCAACGCGGGTCAGGGCGCGGACCTCGGAGTACGACAGCCGCCCGGCCGCGAACGCCGCGCTGACCTGCGGGAGGTTGACCAGCGCCCGCGCGACCCGGACGTGCTCACGCGCCGTGCCCGGGGACATGCCGCACTGCCAGGCGAGCCAGTGGGCACACGAGCGGATGCCGTACGCGCCCCATCCCCCCGCCGGTCGAACTCCGCGACCAGCGTCAGCCACGCCGCGGTGGCCGCGGCCAGCCGGACCGCACCAGAGGTGATCCGCCGGGCCAGCTCCGCCACGTCCACCGCCTCCGTGCCGGCCGGCCCGTCCACCACGGCCACTCCACCAGCCACCCGATCATCCGAACCCACGTTCGAACGGTAGGGCTCGGTGGTGACAGTTCCCGCAGGTCCGACCGCTGAGGCGTTCCCGCGGGAACGCCTGCGGCGGAGGTCGTCCCGGCGGGGACCCGGCAGCCGGCCGGTGCCGACGCCGCGCCCTGCTCGGCCGGTCGCGGCGGCCGGGCTCGGTCCGATCCGGGCGCGCGGGCCCACCCCGGCTCAGGCTCCGGCGTTCCCGCGGGAACGCCCGCCCGCCGGGACAGCCGGTCGCCTGGGTCTGCGTGACGCGACGCAGCCACCGGCTGAGGGTCCGGCCGCGGCTCCGGCGCCCGGGCCGCTCCGGGGCTTCATTGTGCGCGGACCGCGACCGCTGAGGTGTTCCCGCGGGGAACGCTCACCCGATGGGGGCGGACACCGTCGCCGGGCTCAAGGGCGACCGCGCGGCCGCCGAAGGAGTGGCTGCCCGAACCGAGGGGCCGCCGCCGGGGCCCGATGCCCCGCCGAGCAGGAGGACCGCCATGATCGGTCTCATTCGCCGCAGCGGCGACTACTGCTGCCTTGATCCCGACACGATCGAGCGCGTCGAGACCGTGCCGGACACCGTGGTCTTCCTGACCGACGGCGCGAAGTACTGCGTCGTCGAGACGATCGACGAGATCATCGAGAAGATCCGCGACGACCGCGCCGGCGTCATCGCCGCCTGCTACGTCCTCGACCGCGGCGAGGACCCCGACCCGATGGGGCTGGGTCACTCCCCCACGGCACCCGAGGCCCACGCACCGGGCCCGGTGGTCCCGGTCCGGGTCCCGTAGCGCCCGTCCGGGCCGGTGTCACCGGCAAGCACCGACCCGGCCGGCACGGACCCGGCACGGGAGCGTGCCGGTCCGTCGAGCGCCCCTGAGCGACCGGCGGCGGCGCCGCGCGGCAGGGGTGACGGCGATCGCGGGGCGGGCCATGATGTGCCGGTCACGAGACCCCGTGACGACGTTGCGAGGCCTCGATGCGCGGAGCGCCGGATGACCGGTCCCCACCGCTCGCCTCCCGTGCCGGCATGGCGGCTCGTCCTCACCGTGGGGACTGCCTACGCCGCCGGCGCGGCCGTCTCGTTCGCGCTGTTCGAGGCCTCGGCCATCGGCGCGGTCCTCTTCCCGCCCGCAGGGGTCACGTTCGCCGCGCTGGTCCTCACCGGGCCCCGCCGGTGGCCGTGGGTCCTCGGCACCGTGGCCGTCGTCGAGGTCGCCGTCGACCTGTGGTTCGGACTGCCCCTCTCGTCGGTGGTCGGCTTCGCGCTGGCCAACACCGTCGAGCCGCTGGTGGGTGCCCTCCTGCTGCGCCGCTTCGTGCCGCGGATCGACCTCCGGCGCCGTCGCGACCTCGGTGCGTTCATCGGTTGCGGCGTGCTGGCCGGCCCCTTCGTCGGCGCGCTGATCGGCGCGACCACCAACGACCTGGCGATGGCCCGCGTCTGGCTGGACGCCTTCTTCCCGTTCTGGGCGGGCGACGGCCTCGGCGTCCTCACCGTGGCGGGCACGGTGCTCACCTGGCGGGACGGCGGCACCTGGCCCTCCCTCGGGACGACGCTCCGGCGGGCGCTGCTGGTCGCCGTGGCGGCCGCGGTCACCGTGCTGGCGTTCTGGCCCACGACGGTGCCGCTGTCCTACACCGCCCTCGCGCTGCTCGTGGTGTACGCCTTCCGCTCCGGCGTCCCGCTGGTCACCGCCGCCGGGCTGGCCGTCGCCCTCACCGCCAACGTCATGACGGCGGCCGGCCGGGGGCCGTGGGCGGCCCTGGCCGGCGTCCCGAACCTGGAGATCGCCAGCCTGCAGCTGTTCCTCGCCGTCGCCGTCCTCACCGCCTGGCTGCTGGCGGTCGAGATCGGCGAGCGGCAGGAGGCCCGGAGCGTCTCGGCGCGGGAGACGGCGCTGCGCCGGCGGGTCGAGGCGCTGCAGGAGGTGACGGCAGGGCTGGCCACCGCGGCCACGTCCGAGGCGATCGCGCAGGTGATCGTGCGCCGTGGCATCGGCCTGGTCGCCGACCAGGGCGCGGTGGGCGTCCTCACCCCCGACGGCGCCCGGTTGCGTACCTGGGCCACGGTTCCGGAGGACTCCCCACCGGTGGAACGCGAGCTCCCGCTCGACGCCGCCGCCCTCCTCTCCGTCGCCGTCCGCGGCGGTGGGGAGGTCCGCGCGCAGCCGCCGGCGCCGCTGCGCGAGACCTTCCCCGCGGGCCTGGCCGGCGAGCCCGACACCGACACCCGCAGCGCCCTGGCGGTGCCGGCCCGGATCGGCGAGGTCACCGTCGGCGCCCTCGGCTTCGGCTTCGGCTCGGACGCCGCGGTCGACGACCTGGCCCCCGTCGCCACCACCCTCTCCGAGCTCATGGCCCAGGCGCTGCTGCGCGCCCGGCTCTACGAGCGTGAGCACGAGGCCGCCCACCAGCTGCAGCAGGCGTTCCTGCCGGCGCTGCCCGACCGCCTTCCGGGGGTCGACGTCGCCGGCTGCTATCGGCCGGCCGACGAGGAGCACGACATCGGGGGCGACTGGTACGACGTCTTCCCCCTGGCCGACGGCCGGACGGGTCTGGTCGTCGGCGACATCGTGGGGCACGACCTCCCCGCGGCGGCCGCGATGGGCCGGGTGCACGCCGCCCTGCGGGTCATCGCCGGTGGGCGGCACGCCGGGCCACGGCAGGTCCTCGAGGCACTCGACGCGGCGTGCCCGGACATCCCCGGGGCGGCGTTCGCCACGCTCGGCTACGGCGAGTACGACCCGCGGACGGGTCTGCTCTGCTACGCCTGCGCCGGTCACCCGCCCCCGCTGCTCGTCACCGACCACCGCGCCCGGTACCTGCAGGGCGGCCGCTCCACCCCGCTCGCGGTGGCCGCCGGCGCGCGCACCGAGGCGGAGGCCACGATCCCGCCCGGCTCGGTGCTCGTCTGGTACTCCGACGGTCTGGTCGAACGCCGCGGCAGCGACCTCGACGCCGGGATGGAGCTGCTCGCGGCCGTCGCCGCGGAGATCGACGACGACGACCCGGCGGTCTGGCGGGACGTCGTCACCACCCGGCTGATCGGCGACCGCCGCCTGCAGGACGACGTCGTGCTGCTGTGCCTGCGCCTGGGCCGGACCCGCTCGGCGGACGGCGAGGACCCCACGGCGCGGGAGCCGCTGCGCCGTCCACCGGTCCGGACCGGGCTGCCCCTGGTGACCCCGGACCCGGCCGGCTGACCGGCGGTCCGCTCACGAGCCGGTGTCGCCCAGCCAGTGCGCCAGCCGGCCGCTGCGGTGCACGGCGAGGATGCGCCTCTCGGTGGCGTGCCGATCGGCTGGGTCGGCGAACACCAGGAGCACGTCGTCGGTCTGCAGGCGGGTGTGCGGCGCGACGGCGAAGGTGGCGCCGTCCCGGGCCAGCAGCCCCGGGGTCGCGCCCCGGGGCAGCCGGAGCTCGTTCACGTAGCCCCCCGAAGGCACCGTGCACCGGACCGCTCGTCGCCGTGTCCCCGTCAGCACCCTGTCTCCCGCCTGCTCGTCGGCCGCCGCCCTCAGTGAGGACCAACCTGTTGCCCATGACCTGCAGCGAGCGCCCGGGGGTCTCGGCCGTCGGTGCGGACGGTCCCGCCCACGTCGCCCAGCAGGCCGCCGAGCGGGGAGCTCTGGCGGTCCGGACGACTGTCCCCGCGAGGCCGCGTCCTCGGGGAGCCGGTCGAGGATGGCCACGGAGGTGGTGGCGCACCTCGGCCGGCCGTCGTCGGCCCGGCCCGGAGCCCCGGCGCCCCCGCTCTCGCGGCGAGGGGGCCGGGGCCGTCCCCGGGGGCCCGGGGCTCGTGTCCGCGCCGGTCAGACCGTCGTCCTCTGGCGCCGGGCAGCGAGGCCGAGGGCGAGCCCGGCCAGCCCGGCGACCAGACCTGCCGCGCCCAGCACGACGGCGGTGATCGTCCAGCCCGAGCTCCCCGCATCGGCGGAGGTCTCGCTGGCGGTCGCCACCTCGGTGGCCTCCGGGGTCTCGGTGGCGGCGCCGTGGGCGTCGGTGCTCCCGCTCTCGGCCAGCGTCAGCACGGGAGCCGGGCTCTCCGGCTCCTCCTGCCCCTCGACGGTGGGCTCGATCCACGCCTGCTCGGTGCCGTCGTCGTAGACCTGGACGGCCGGGAAGGAGATCGACTCGGCCTCGGGGAACGGGCCGCCGCTGATGGAGAACGTCTGGTACTCGCCCGGGGCGATGCCCGCGCCCGGGTCGGCGGTCCATGTGATCTCGGTGACCGCCTCGCTGACCGGGGTGCCGTGCACGTCGACCGGCGGGTCGATGGGGCCGGTCGTCGTGGTCGCCGTCCAGCCCGGCACCGGCTTGGTCGCCACCGAGGCCAGCGGGGTCTCGCTCGGGATCTGCACCCGGAGCACGGTGGTGCTGGCGGTGTCGCTCTCGTTCGGCACCCGGAACGTCAGCTCACCGAACCCGCCGGGCGCAGCATCGGACGAGCTGACCCGGACGTGTGCGGAGGCCGTGCCCACGCCGGCCGCGAGCACGGTGACGACGGTGGCGGCCAGGACTGTCGCCACGCGGGCGGGACGAGATCTCACGCGCACTTCTCCTCATCGGTGTCGGTCCGATCCGATGCCGGACCAGGCAGTGGGGTTGTCGCTCCGCGACGCCGTCCAGTTCCCACCGGGGTCCCGTGTGACGAGGTCCCACACCCAGGTGCGCACGACGATGGACGACGCCGGCCACGTCGCGCCTGCCCTCGCCTTGGCGGCCGCGCGGGCGCCGTCCCGCTCCTGACGCCCACGTCGACTGCCACCACAGACGACTCAGGCCGCCCTCCCTGTGGGAGGACGGCCTGGTCGATCGGGGTGGAGCTGAGGGGACTCGAACCCCTGACCCCCACACTGCCAGTGTGGTGCGCTACCAGCTGCGCCACAGCCCCGTACCTCGCCCGGTCGGTGTCCCCGAGCCGTCGACAACTGTACAGGGCCGCGTCGGCGCTCCGACGCAGGGGGTCCGGGAGGGTCAGCCCTGCTTCATCTGGGCGATGCGGATGTGGTTGCCGAAGGGGTCCCGCAGCCCGAAGTCGATCCCGTAGGGCTGGTCGACCGGCTCCTCGGTGATCTCCACGCCCTTGGCCTTCAGCTCGGCGTGGGTCTTGTGGGCGTCGTCGCAGGCGAAGAAGAGGTGCCCGCCGGCGACGCCCTTGCTGATGGCGTCGCGCACCTGCGCGGCGGTCTCCTCGCTCATCGACGGCGGCCCGGGCCGCTCCAGGAGGACGGCACGGTCGGGCTGGCCGGGCAGGTTCACGGTGAGCCAGCGCATGGGCCCGAAGTCCATGTCGGACTGGACCTCGAAGCCGAGCTTGCCGACGTAGAAGTCGAGGGCGGCGTCCTGGTCGGGGACGTAGATCTGGGTGATGGTGATCGCGGTCAGCATGGGAGCGACGCTAGAGACGATCACTCCCCGCGCGCTTCTCCGAAACTGCTCGGCCGCGACCACGCCATCGCGAAGCAGGAGGGCACCGGCGGCAGCGGTCCCCGCCGCCGGTACTGCGACGGCGGCTCACCGACGACGTCCCGGAACACCCGGCTGAAGGTGCCCAGGCTCGAGAAGCCGACGTCCATGCAGATGTCGGTGACGCTCCGGTCGGTGGAGCGCAGGAGGAACATCGCCCGCTCCACGCGGCGCCGCTGCAGGTAGCGGTTGGGCGTCTCGCCGAACGTGGCCCGGAAGGTGCGGATGAAGTGTGCCTCGGACACGTGCGCGATCCGCGCCAGGGTCGGGATGTCGAGGGGCTGGGCGTAGGCACCGTCCATCGCGTCCCGGGCCCGCAGCAGTCGGCGGATGGCGTCCTCGGCACCCACGCCGCGCATCCCACCACGGACGCCGGCGGTCACACCTCGACGCCGCGCGCCTCCAGCCACGGGATGGGGTCGATCCGCTTGCCGTCGATGCCGCCCTGGTGCACCTCGAAGTGCAGGTGCGGGCCGGTGGACTGACCGCGGTTGCCGAGCAGGGCGATGGTCTCCCCCGCCTCCACGTACTGACCGGGCTCGACGAGGATCTCGTCCATGTGGCCGTAGACGGTCACGTCGCCGTTGTCGTGGAGGACGTAGACGGCCAGGCCGAACCCGCTGGCCGCCCCGGCCCGCAGCACGACGCCGTCCACGGCGGCGTACTCCGGGGTGTGCATCGGCGCGGCCAGGTCGATGCCGTAGTGGAAGGTGCCCCAGCGGGCGGCGAAGGTGCTGGTCAGGCGGGCGCCGTCGACGGGCAGGACGGCCTTGGGCCGGGCCGCCTCGCGTGCCGCCTCGGCCGCAGCCGCCTCGGCCGCCGCGCGCGCCGCCCGGGACGCGGCCACCTCCGCCAGCCGGGCCTCGGCCTCGGCGACGGAGATCGACGCCTGCGGGAGCAGCTCGAGGTCGTCGTCGACGGTGAGCAGCTGCTGCTGCGCCTCGAGGACCGACGTCGGCTCGGCCGCGGCGTCGGGCGCGCCCGTGACCCCGGTGACACCGGCGATCAGCCCGCCCGCGACCAGCGCGGCCAGCAGCAGCGGCCCCCGCCGGGGTCCGGCTGCGGAGCCGACGACTCCGGAGCTGCGGGCGACCGAGCGGTCGCCGGGAGTCGTCGCGCGACGTCGACCGGCCATGCACCTACCCGTCTCGAGGGGGGAGATCGCCCGTTCCCGGGCCGGAGGGGTTGCCTCGATACAAACACGCCGTGACCGATCCGTGACCCTCTGCTGGGCGCGTCGTCTGCGACACGCCGAGTGCCGTGCCTCACAGATCCCTCGCGTCATGCGTCCGTGTGACGCGCGTCCGGTTTGGACCCCCCGGCAACGGGCATGTCACTCCACCCGGCGTGAAAACACCGCGCCTCGGCGTCAGGTCGACTGCTGCGGTGCCCGCCGCACGGGGATGCCCCCGATTGGCCACGGACGGCTCCGCCCGTGTACTGATGGTCGATGCTGCAGCCCCCGTTGCCCTTGCCTGCCCTGCATTGGCGGGCGACGGACCAGGAACCGGCGCGAGGGGGCGACCGCACCACACGCACGAGAGAGGCCGATGCCGCATGACGAGGCCAGAGCGCTCCCCCGGAGCCGCACTGCCCCAGTCGGCACCCTGCACGACCTCCACCGCACTGCCCTCCACCGCACTGCCCACGGCGCCGCCCGACGTGCGTCCGGTGATCCGCCAGCTGAGCCAGGACACCCTGCACAGCCACGGCGCGCGGCTGACCGTGCCCACCTACGACCGGTCCGCCCTCACCCCGTCCGTGGTGCACCTGAGCGTCGGCGGCTTCTCCCGCGCCCACCAGCTCATCTACTTCGACGAGCTGGCCGAGCGGCGGATCTCCGACGAGTGGGGCGTCGTGGGCGTGGGCCTGCGCCACCGGCACATGCAGGAGGCCCTCGCCCCGCAGGACCACCTGTACACCGTCGTCGAGCGCAGCCCCGACGGTGAGCGCGCCCGCGTCGTCGGGGTGATGGTCGACTACCTGTTCGCCCCCGACGCGCCTGCCGCCGTCCTCGACCGGCTGACCGACCCGCGGACCCGGATGGTGACCCTCACCATCACCGGCGCGGGCTACCCGCTCGACCCGCACACCGGCGAGTTCGCGACCGAGGACGCCGACGTCCGGCGCGACGCGGCCCGGCCGCACGAGCCCACCACCGTCTTCGGCTACCTCGTCGAGGCCCTGGACCGCCGCCGGCGGGCGGGGCTGACCCCCTTCACCGTCGTGTCCTGCGACAACATCCACCGCAACGGCGACGCCACGCGCACCGCGGTCGTCGGCCTGGCCCGGCTCCGCGACGAGGTGCTCGCCCGCTGGATCACCGACCGGGTCGCCTTCCCCAGCAGCATGGTCGACCGGATCACCCCGCAGACCGCGCCCGAGGAGCGCGCGGCGGTCGCCGAGCGCTACGGGGTGGACGACCGCTGGCCGGTCATCACCGAGCCGTTCTCGCAGTGGTTCATCGAGGACGCGTTCAGCAACGGCCGCCCGCCGCTGGACCAGGTCGGCGTCCGGTTCGTCCCCGACGTCGGCGACTACGAGCTGATGAAGACCCGGCTGCTCAACGCCGGCCACTCCGCGCTGGGCTACCTGGGGTCCCTGGCCGGCCACCGCCGCATGGACGAGCTGATGGCCGACCCGGTCTTCGCCGAGTACGTCGCCCGTCTGATGGACGACGAGGTCACCCCCCTGCTCCCCCGCCCCGACGGCGTGGACCTCGACGAGTACAAGCGCACCCTGCTCCAGCGCTTCGCCAACCCGGCGATCGCCGACGGCCTGCCCCGGCTGTGCCGGCGCGGCTCGACCAAGGTGCCCCACCACCTGCTGCCCTCCCTGCGGCAGGCACTGGACGAGGACCGGCCGGCGACCCTGCTCACGCTCGCCGTCGCCGGCTGGTGCCGCTACCTGCGGGGCACCGATGCCGCCGGCCGCCCGGTGCCCCTCGACGACCCGCACGCCGAGGAGCTGCAGGCGCTGGCCCTCGCGGGGGGCACCGACCCGCGCCCGCTGCTCTCGCTGCGCTCGGTGTTCGGCGACCTCGGCGAGCGCCCCGGCCTCGTCGCCGCGCTGGGGCGGGCCATGGAGCGCATCGACCGGCTCGGCGCCCGCGTGACGGTCGCCGCCGCCCTCGCCGACGTCGGCCCGACCCTCTCCCTGCCCCGATGACCCCCGGGAGGACCTCCCCCATGCCCGCCCTCCCCGAGACGCTCACCGCGCGCCTCGAGGCCCTGCTCTGCGACGCCGACGGCAACCTGTTCCCCTCCGAGGAACCGGCCTTCGTCGCCTCCGCGGACGTCACCAACCGCTTCCTCGGCGCCCTCGGGGTGGACCTGCGCTTCACCGCCGAGGAGCTGCGGCGGGCCACCACCGGCATGAACTTCCGGACGACGTCGCGCCGGCTGGCCGACGAGGCCGGGCACCCGGCCGTCGACGTCGAGCCGTGGGTCGCCGAGGAGAAGCGGGCGGTCACCGCGCACCTGGGCGCCACGCTGACCCCCCACCGGGAGACGACCGACGCGCTGACCGCCCTGGCGGCCCACCTCCGGCTCGCCGCGGTCAGCTCGAGCGCACTGACCCGGCTGGCGGCCTGCTTCACCGCGACCGGCCTCGACGAGCTGATCCCGCCGGCGGTCCGGTTCAGCGCCGAGGACTCGCTGCCGGTGCCCACCAGCAAGCCCGACCCCGCGGTGTACCTGTACGCCTGCGAGCAGCTGGGCATCGCGCCGGAGGCCGGCCTGGCCGTCGAGGACTCCGTGCCCGGGGTGCTGTCGGCCGTCCGCGCCGGCTGCCCCACCGTGGGCAACCTGCTCTTCGTGCCCGAGGCCGAGCGGGCCGACCGCGCGGCCGCCCTGACCGACGCCGGCGCGGCGACCATCGTCGACTCCTGGCAGCAGCTGGCCGACCTGCTGCTGCCCGTCCTCAGCCGCCGGTCCGCGCCCGGCGACCTGCTCACCACGGGAGGTGACCGGTGAACATCGTCTACGTGGCCTTCCGGGGCCACTTCTCCGACAGTCCACGAGCGCTCTACGAGGCGCTGCAGACCCGCGGGCTCGACGCGACCCACACCTGGCTGTCCGCGCCGCACACCCAGGCCACCTTCCCCGACGACGTCGCGACGGTGACCTTCGGCAGCCCGGAGTCGATCGCCGCGCTGGAGGGCGCGGACCTGGTCATCTCCAACGACCACATCCCGCTGGACTGGGAGAAGCGCGAGGGCACCACCTACCTGCAGACCTGGCACGGCACGCCGCTCAAGCGGATCCACAACGACGTCCGCTGGGCGCCGGAGGGCCGGCTGGCCTACCTCGAGCACGACATCGCCCGGTGGGACCTGCTGCTGTCCCCCAACTCCGCCAGCACCGAGCGGCTGCGGCGCGCGTTCGGCTACCGCGGGCCGATCCACGAGACCGGCTACCCGCGCAACGACCTGCTCAGCAGCCCCGAGCGGGACCAGGTGCGGGCCGCCGTCCGGGCCGACCTCGGCATCTCCGACGAGCAGACCGTCGTCCTCTACACCCCGACCTGGCGCGACGACCTGGTCTTCCAGAAGACCGGCCCGCAGGACTTCGAGTTCCCCCTGGACATCGACGACTTCACCGCGCGGCTCGGGCGGGACCACGTGCTCCTGCTGCGTCTGCACAACATGGTCATGGACCGGCTGGAGATCGTCGACGGCTCACCGATCCGCGACGTCTGCAGCCACCCTGACATCCGTGACCTCTACCTGACCGCCGACGCCATGGTCACCGACTACTCGTCGACCATGTTCGACTTCGCCATCACCGGCAAGCCGATGCTCTTCTACACCTACGACCTCGAGTACTTCCGCGACGAGCTGCGCGGCTTCTACTTCGACCTGGAGGACGTCGCGCCGGGGCCGCTGCTGTCGACCAGCAAGGACGTGGTCGAGGCGATCGCGGACCTGGACGCGGTGGCCGCCCGGCACGCGGAGCGCTACGCCTCCTTCCGGGAGACCTTCTGCCACCTGGAGGACGGGCACGCCGCCGAGCGCGTCCTCGACCTGCTCTTCCCGCCGGACCCGCCCGCCGGGACCACCACCACGACCCGAGGAGGGGACGACAGTGCTCGCTGACCGCGCCACGACCGCACACCTGGGCCTGACCGGCACACTGCCCACGGCCCCGGCCCCCGGGCCCCTGCCCGCACCGGTCCAGGTCGTGATCCTCGCCGCCGGCATGGGGACCCGGCTCGGCCGGCCCTGGCCCAAGCCGCTCACCCCGCTGCACGACGGGCGCAGCATCATGCAGCGCCAGCTCGACGGCCTGCGCACCGTCCTCGGCCCGTCGGTGGACGTGACCGTCGTCGTCGGGTTCAAGGCCAAGCGGGTCATGCAGGCGGTACCGGACGTGCGGTTCGCCTACAACCCCGACTTCGCCGTCACCAACACCTCGCAGAGCCTGCTGCGCGCGCTGCGTGCCACCCGCGACGGCGGCGTCCTGTGGCTCAACGGGGACGTCGTCTTCGACCCCGCGGTCCTCGACGCGGCGCTGCCGGCGCTGCGGGCCGACGAGAGCTTCGTCTGCGTCGACACCTCCAGCGTGGCCGACGAGGAGGTCAAGTACACCCTCGACGCCGACGGGTGCATCGCCGAGCTGTCCAAGACCGTCGTCGGGGGCCTCGGCGAGGCTGTGGGCATCAACTACGTGTCGTCGGCGGACAAGCCCGTGCTCGTCGAGCACCTGTCCGCCTGCGCCCCGCAGGACTACTTCGAGCGCGGCATCGAGACGGCGATCCTCGACGAGGGGCTGCGCTTCCGGCCGCTGGACATCTCCCGGTTCTCCGCCGTCGAGGTCGACTTCGAGGCAGACCTCGAGCGGGCCAACGAGATGTTCGCCGCCCGGGGACACCTGCACCCGGTGGGCGACAGCCTGTAGGCGGGGACCCCGAGGCCCGAGGAGCCGCTCAGCCGACCGGCAGCGGCTCCTCGGCCGGCGGGCGGGCAGGCCGGCCACCGGGCTCCCGGAACCGGCGGGTCGCGGCGATGCCACCGACGACGCAGCCCGCGCCGAGGGCCACGAGCACCGCCACTGCCAGCCGGGCGGGGAGCGCCGGGCCGGCGGAGAGCACGTGCGCGGTCCACAGGACGTCGACGTCGGGCAGCCCCTGCACCAGCAGCAGCCAGCCGAGGACGACGGCGAGCAGGCCGGTCATCGCGCCGCGCCCGCGCCGGGCGGCGACGAACCCGAGCAGCGCGACCGCGGCGGCGGTGAGTGCGGGCAGCAGCGCCGAGACGACCGCCCCCGCGTGGGAGGAGACACTCACCGCGGGCTCCGGGGTGGTCGCGGCGTGCCACAGCGCTGCTGCCCCGCCGACCAGCAGCAGCCCCCCGAGCGGCCGGGGCCCGCGAGCCAGCACCCCGGCGGCCGCGGCGGCCAGGGCCAGCGCGGCGTAGAGGGGCCACACCACCCACGGCGAGGGCGGCGGGCTCCAGGTGAGCTCGCCGCGCACCTGGACGCCGGTACCGCCGTGGGACAGCGGCACGACCCACTCGGCGACCACGTGCTCGCGGGTCGGGTCGGCCGCCACCGCCGGCGGCAGCAGCCCCTCGCTCATCCAGTGCGTGCGGTGGTCGTGCCAGACGTACTGCGGCTGGGTGGACACCTGCACCCAGTCCGGCGGGGCGGCCGGGTCGGCGTGCGCGGGCAGCGTCGTCCGGCCGTACCGGTCGAGGTTGATGTAGGTGGCCGGGCTGTTGGCGTTGCGCCAGACGCCGTCCGGGCCGATCCGCAGGTAGGGCTCGTCGGAGTAGCCGGGGACCTCGACGTCGGTGGCGGTCGTGTTGACGACCTCGAACTCGTCGCCGAAGGACAGCACCCGCACCGAGACCCCGGGCACCGGCGGCTCGACGGCCAGCACGCGCCCGTCGAAGTCGCTGCCGGCGGCACCGCCGCCGACGTGCGCCTGCGCCGGACCGGCCACCAGCAGCGCGGCCAGCACGCCGAGGACGACGACCAGCAGGCGGGTTGCCGCGCGCGTCACGTCCCCGCCACGAGCGCCAGGTCACCGGCGATGTCGCGGGACGTGTTGCCCGTGTCGAAGGCCACGTGCGCCAGGTCGTCCTCGCCGTAGAGCAGCAGCAGCGAGGAGTGCAGCCGTCCCTGCTCCTCGGCCAGCGGCACGCCCGTGGCCAGCTGCGCCCGGTCGACGGCGGCCTGGTCGCCGGTCAGGCCGACGAAGCGGTTGGGCAGGTCGGCGTCGAACCGGCCCAGGTACTCGGCCAGCACCTCGGGGGTGTCGAACGCCGGGTCGGTGGTGACGAAGACCACCTGCACCCCCTCGGTCAGGGCCGGGTCCACGCCCCGCAGGGCGACGGCGACGTCGGCCATCGTCGTCGGGCAGACGTCGGGGCAGTTGGTGTAGCCGAAGAACAGCAGCGTCGGCGTGCCCGCGGTGGCGGCGGCGAAGTCGTAGGGCTGACCGGCGGTGTCGGTGAGCGTGAACGACGGCCGCTGGTAGGGATCGGGCAGGTCGAGGCCGGCGTAGCGGTCCTCCGGCCCCTCGACCACGGCGACGCCGCCGGAGTGGTCGTGCCCCTCGCCCTCCTCGGCGGCGGCGCCTCCGCCGCAGCCGGCCAGCACGAGCCCGGCCGTGAGGGCCAGGGCGGCCAGGCGGCTGCGGTGGTACGAGGTCACGAGGACACGGTACGACGACCCGCCCGCCAGCCCAGGACGACGCCGCCGAGTCCGGTCAGCAGCGCGAGGATCGCCACGAACAGCGCCAGCCCGCCGGGCCCGGAGTCCCCGTGGGTCGCGGCGGCCTCGGTCGAGGCCGCGGTGCCGGTGGCCGTGTCGCCGGAGGCGGGCTCGGCCGTGCCGTCGCCGGCCGGCTCCTCGGCGGGGGAACCCGTGGAGCCCCCGGCCAGGGACAGCACCGGAGCCGGCTTCTCCGGCTCGGCCTGCCCGTCGACCGTGGGCTCGATCCAGGCGGCCTCGGTGCCGTCGCTGTAGGTCTGCACCGCCGGGAAGACCAGCTGGTCGCTGTCGGGGAGCGGCCCGCCCGACAGCGAGAACTCCTGGAACTCGCCGGGCCGGATCCCGCCGCCGTCCGCGGCGCGGAACTCCACGACCGACACGTAGCTGGTCACCTGCTCGCCGTGGCTCTCCAGCGGCGTCTGCAGGTCCGAGGTGGTCAGCGTGACCGTCCAGCCGGGCACCGGCTGGGTGCGCAGCGAGGCCATCGCCGACTCCTCCGGGATGGAGATGCGCAGTGCCACGGTGCTGGCGGTGTCGCTCTCGTTCGGCACCCGGAAGGTGAGCTTGCCGAACCCGCCGGGCGCGGCGTCGGCCGACGACACGGTCACGTGCGCCGACGCGACGCCGGCTCCGGCGACGGCGGCGGCGAGCGCGGCGAGCAGGGCGAGGACGACGACGCCCAGCCGAGCCAGCGGCCGAGGGGGCGATGAGGACATGGTTCTCCAGTCGACGGGGGTGCAGCGGGGGTCAGCGCACCGAGAGGGTGGTGCTGGCCGTGCTGGCGGTGAACTCGTCGAGCCGGACGGTGACCGCGAGGGTCCAGGTGCCCGCGCCGGGGATGGCCATCCCATCACCGACGTAGTGGCCCGGCCCGGCCGGCTCCAGGGCCACCTCGAGCGGGCCGATCTCCTGCGCCGGCTCGGTGAGGGTCACCCGGATGTCGACCGGCTGGGCCAGCTGCCCGGCCTGGTCGAAGAGGTAGACGTGCAGGGTGTTGGGGCCACTGGTGGCCGGGTCGACGGAGACCTGGACGCTGCCGTCGGTCCCGGCGGCGGTCTGCAGCGGCAGGGTCACGTCGACCGGCTGGGTGGCCTCCGCACGCGCCGGCGGGGTGCCGACCAGCACCGACGACAGCGCCAGGACGGCGACGGCGATCCCCAGCTCGGCCAGCACCGACCGGCGCAGGACGGGGCGCTCGACGGCGGCGGCCTGCGCCTGGACCTCGGCCCGCGCGTCGGCGGCCGACGCGACCGCGGGGTGGGCGTCGGGGTCGGCGCTCGCGGCGAAGGCGTGCGCGGTCACCCGGCGGCGTCCGGCCGGCCGGTGGCGGGTGACCCCCAGGTGCTGCTGCACCCACACCCGCGAGATGCCGGCCGCGGCGAGCAGCAGGAGCACCAGGCCGAGCTTGGCCAGCAGCAGCCAGCCGTAGGTCGTCGTCACGAGGGCCGCCGGTGAGCCGACCTCGCGGACCGACTGGACGACGCCGGTGACGACCAACGCGGTCACCGAGCCGGCGGCCAGCCGGGAGAACGGCGGGAGCGCGCGGGCCAGGTCGACCGCGGGGGCGTCCTCGCGCAGGACCCCGGCGAGCAGGCCGACCAGACCGCCCAGCCAGACGGCCATCGCGGCCACGTGCACGGTCGCGGCGGCCACGGCCAGCACCGGCCAGCTGCCGGCGACCGGGTGCCCGACGGCGGCGGTGGCGAGCACCACGCCTGCCGCGAGCACGCCCGAGACGGCCAGCGGGCCGCGGGCGGGGGCCCGCCCGGCACGCAGGGCCGGCCACAGCACGAGCAGCAGCGCGACGGCCAGCGCCGCCCGGACCAGCAGGGTGATGCCGTTCCCCGACGACGCGGTCGCGCCCAGGAGCGCCGGGTCGGCCACCGACGCCGGCCCGCTGCCCGCGGCGTAGGGCCCCTGGAGCAGGAAGGCGAGGACGGCTCCTCCCGCCACCGCGGCCAGCCCGCCGGTCACCAGGCGGCGCAGCCGCGGCGACGCCCAGCCGGCGGGCCAGCCGGCCAGCAGCAGCACCAGCACGCCGATCCCGAGCGCCAGGCCGGCGTAGCCCAGCCACCGGGACACCGGCAGCAGGGCGGCGACGACCGGGTCGCTGCCGGCCGCACCGGCCGAGGTGCCCGCCGGCACGAGCTCGCCGTCGCCGACCACGAACGAGAACGCCCCCGAGATCGGGTGCGAGTCGGCCGACACGACGCGGTAGGTGACCAGGTAACCGTCGTCGGGCAGGCCGCTGCGCAGCGGCACGGTGAGCGTCCCGCCGTCCACCCCCGGGCTGCCGGTGTCGGCGCGCTCGCCGCCGGAGGTCAGCACGCGGGCGTAGCCCGCGCCCAGCGAGACCCCCTCACTGAACCGGAGGGTCACCTCCGCCGGCACCTCGGCGAGCCGGGCGCCCTCCCCCGGGTCGGTGGAGACCAGCTCGGCGTGGGCGGCGGCGGGCGGCGCCGCCGCCACGCCCGCGCCGAGCCAGACCCCGACGAGGGCCAGCAGGAGGAGCAGCGCCGCGGCCGGGGAGCGCCGGGTCACGCGGGCACCCGCTCGCGGCCGACCGCGGGGACCGGCTGCCGCCTCCGGCGGCGGCCGCGCCAGGCGACGGTGCCGACCAGGGCGACGCCGGCCAGCACCAGCAGGTGGGCGACGGCGCGGTCGGCGTGCACGTGACCGGCCTGCAGGTCGGCGACGGTGAGGACGACGAGCAGCACCGTGGAGGTGGCGAGGAACGGCAGCGCCCCGGCGGCCAGGCGGGGGACGGCGGCCACGGCGACGAAGGCCGCCGCGATGCCGAGGTTCCAGGCGCCCGACTCGTGGGCCATGTGCACCGGCGCGCTCATCGCGGCCGCGCCCGAGGCGAGGGACGGCCAGGCGAACCCCGCCTGCGCCACCCCGACGGCCAGCAGGGCCAGCCGCAGCGCCGCGGTGGCCAGCCGCGCGCGAGCGGCCGCGCCGGTACCCGGGAGCTCCCGCGGGAGCGCGGCGAGGACGGCGACGGTGAGATCGGGCACAGCGGGCGCCGGGGCCAGCCGGGCCCGCCGGGTGACCAGCTCGGCCCGCCGCGCCCAGGCCGTGCAGTCGGCGCACGCGGCCAGGTGCTCGTCGAGCTCCGCGGCCGGCAGACCGGGGGACTCGCCGTCGAGCCGCGCCGAGAGCGCCTCGCGGTAGGGGGTGCACTGCATGATGGGATGGTCGTCTGGCGAGGCCGGTTGGTTCCCCCTCGTTTTCGGGAGCAGCCCGGACGGCGCTGCCTCGGGGAGGATGCAGGGCGTGGACGAACTGGAGCGGCTGGCCTCCGCCGCCGTCGACGGCGACCCCCTCGCCGCGGCGGCGCTGGTGCGGGCCACCCAGTCCGACGTCTGGCGGCTGTGCTCCGCGCTCGGCGACCGGCAGTCCGCCGACGACCTGACCCAGGAGACCTACCTGCGGGCCTTCGGCGCCCTGCACCGGTTCGAGGGCCGGTCCTCGCTGCGCACCTGGCTGCTCGCCATCGCCCGCCGGGTCTGCGCCGACGCGGTCCGCTCCCGCCGGCGGCGCCGACTCACCCTGGTCCGGGACGACGCCGACCTCGAGGCCCTCGACGTCGCCGACGGCGCCGACCACGTGGGTGAGGGCGCCGTCGTCACCGACCTGCTGGCCCGCCTGGCACCCGATCGGCGGGAGGCCTTCGTGCTGACCCAGCTGCTGGGCCTGCCCTACGCCGAGGCCGCCGAGGTCGCCGGCTGCCCGATCGGCACCATCCGGTCGCGGGTCGCCCGGGCCCGGGCCGACCTGGTCGACGCACTGGGCGGGGAGGACGCCGACGTGGCGCAGGCATGACGCCTGCGTGAACGGCCGGTGGACGGGCACCTATGCTGCCCGACGGCCGTGCGACCGCCAGGCAGGCGGGTGGACGGTCCCCTAGCCGATCGGGAGCCCCACGCCGTGCCCTTCAGCCTGACCCCCAAGGACTCGAGCTTCTACCCGCTGTTCACCGCCTCCGCGGAGAACCTGGTCGCGGCCACCGCCGTCCTCAGCGAGTTCATCAACGACCACGCCCGGCGCGGCGAACTGGCCGACAAGCTGCGCGAGCTCGAGCACGTCGGCGACCAGTCCACCCACGCGATCTTCCGGCAGCTGAACTCCAGCTTCGTCACGCCGTTCGACCGCGAGGACATCTACAACCTGGCCAGCGACCTCGACGACGTCATGGACTTCGTCGAGGCCGCCGCCGACCTGGTGATCCTCACCGGCCTGGGCACCCTCCCCGCGGAGATGAACCAGCAGGCTGCCCTGCTGCAGCGGGCCGCCCAGACGACCGCCGAGGCGATGCCGCGGCTGCGCACGCTCAAGGACCTCTCCGACTACTGGATCGAGGTCAACCGCATCGAGAACGAGGCGGACAAGCTGTACCGGCGGCTGCTCTCCCGCCTCTACAGCGGCGAGTTCGACGCGCTGGAGATCCTCAAGCTCAAGGAGGTGGCCGACCAGCTCGAGGAGGCCGCGGACGCCTTCGAGCACGTGGCGAACGTCGTCGAGACGATCACCGTCAAGGAGTCCTGACCCGGTATGGACGCGGCCTTCGTCGCGCTGGTCCTCATCATCCTGGTGGCCCTGGCCTTCGACTACACCAACGGCTTCCACGACGCGGCCAACGCCATCGCCGTGGCGGTCTCCACGAAGGCGCTCACCCCCCGGGTCGCGCTGGCACTGGCCGCGGTCATGAACCTGGTCGGCGCCCTGCTGTCCACGGAGGTCGCCAAGACCGTCGGCGAGGGCATCATCGGCCCACCCCAGGGCAGCGACGGGCTGAAGATCGTCTTCGCGGCCCTGATCGGCGCGATCGCCTGGAACCTCATCACCTGGTGGTTCGGGCTGCCCTCGTCGTCCTCGCACGCCCTCATCGGCGGCCTGGTCGGCGCCGCGGTCGCCGCGGCCCACACCGTGCAGTGGATGGGCGTGTTCGAGAAGGTCATCGTGCCGATGGTGGTCTCGCCCCTGGTCGGGTTCGGCCTGGGCTACCTGTTCATGCTGGCGATCCTGTGGGCCTTCCGCAGCGCCAACGTCAGCCGGGCCAACCGCGGCTTCCGGTACGCACAGATCGTCAGCTCCGCCACCATGGCGCTGGGCCACGGGCTGCAGGACGCGCAGAAGACCATGGGCGTCATCACCCTGGCCCTGTTCACCGCCGGCGAGATCGACGACTTCACCGTTCCGCTCTGGGTCGTCCTCGCCGCCGCCCTCGCCCTGAGCGCCGGCACCTACGCCGGCGGCTTCCGCATCATGCGCACCCTGGGCCGGCGGATCATCCAGCTCACCCCGGCCGGCGGCTTCTCCTCGCAGACCGTGGCGTCGAGCGTCATGGTGACCACCGCGACCGTGTTCGCGGTCCCCGTGTCGACGACCCACATCACGACGACGTCGATCATGGGCGTCGGTGCCACCCGGCGGCTGTCGGCGGTCCGCTGGGGCGTGGCCGGCAACATCGTCGTCGCCTGGGTCGTGACGCTGCCGGCCGCCGGCGCGGTGGCCGCGGTCGCCTACTTCCTCACCCACAACATCATCGGCTGACGGCCGCGACGACCTCCCGTGCACGGGGCCGGCGGGCCTTCCCGCCGGGCCCCGTCGCGTTCCCCCGGGGGGAGGACGGCGTCCCGCACGGTGGAACGCCTCTTGGCACATATCCCGATCGATCTGGTAGACATATCGCCGTGGCGGCGACGACGGTGCTCCTGGTGGGGCGGATCCACGTCGACCTGCTGCGCGTCTGCACCGCCCGCTGTCCGGGCTGCTGACGTCCGCGCGCTGCTGCGCGCCCCCTCCCCCGTTCGTCCCGCGGTGAGCCGCGCCCTGACGCGCGCCCGCGACCCCCCTCCCCGGATCCGGAGTCCAGCCTCGTGAAGACCCTCACCCTGCTCGCCCTGGTCGGCCTGGGCGCGCAGCTCGTGGACGGCAGCCTCGGCATGGCCTATGGCGTCACGTCCACCACCCTGCTGCTCGCCATCGGCACCAACCCCGCCGCCGCCTCGGCGACCATCCACCTGTCCGAGATCGGCACGACGCTGGCCTCGGGGCTGTCGCACTGGAAGTTCGGCAACGTCGACTGGCGGGTGGTGGCCAAGGTCGGCGTCCCGGGCGCGGTGGGCGCGTTCCTCGGCGCGAGCGTGCTGTCGAACCTCTCGACCGAGGTCGCCGCCCCGGCCATGTCGCTGATCCTGCTGGGGCTCGGTGTCTACCTGCTGGTCCGCTTCACCCTCCGCGGCGTGGACCGCAGGCACCTGGGCAAGCCGGTCCGCAAGCGCTTCCTCGGCCCGCTCGGCCTGGTGGCCGGCTTCGTCGACGCCACCGGTGGCGGCGGGTGGGGGCCGGTCGGGACCCCCGCGCTGCTGGCCAGCGGCCGCATGGAGCCGCGCAAGGTGATCGGCTCGATCGACACCTCCGAGTTCCTCGTGGCGCTGGCCGCCAGCCTCGGGTTCCTCGTGGCGCTCGGCTCGCAGGGCATCGACTTCGCCTGGGTGCTGGCGCTGCTGATCGGTGGACTGGTCGCCGCCCCGATCGCCGCCTGGCTGGTCCGGCACGTCCCGCCGCGCATGCTGGGCTCGCTCGTCGGCGGGATCATCGTGATCACCAACACGCGGACCCTGCTGCGCAGCGACTGGATCGACGCCTCCGACCCGGTCCGCTACGCCGTCTACGCCGTCCTGTACCTCCTCTGGGCCGCGGCCGTCGTCCACTCCTTCCGCGAGTACCGCAAGGACCGCGCCCTGGAGTCGGCCGACGCTCTCGCCGCCGAGGCGGCACGCGTGCACGACGAGATCGACCTGCCGGCCGATGGCGCCGACGCGGCCGACCTCGGCCGCAACCTGACCGCGGGCCGGCCCAGCGCGCCGCAGGACTGACGGAGGACCCTGCCCCCCCACTGCTCGCAGGCTCGCGGTGAGCCCCTGCAGGGGGCCGGATGAGCGACATCGAGGCCCCGCCCGGCACCCGCCGGGCGGGGCCTCTCGTCGTCGTCGAGGTGGCGCACCCCCAGGTTGCGGCGTCCGCATCCCCCCGGTTGAGGCGTTCACCCGGACCGCACGGGTCCGTACACATGATCACGTGGCACAGGTGACGGCGTCCCCGCGGGGACGCGGCGCGCGTCGGGGCACGCGCCGGTGAGGACCCTGACCCTGCTCGCGCTCGTCGGCCTGGGCGCGCAGCTCGTGGACGGCAGCCTCGGCATGGCCTACGGCGTCACGTCCACCACGCTGCTCCTGGCGATCGGCACCAACCCCGCCGCCGCCTCGGCGACCATCCACCTGTCCGAGATCGGCACGACGCTGGCCTCGGGCCTGTCGCACTGGAAGTTCGGCAACGTCGACTGGCGGGTCGTGGCCAAGGTCGGCGTCCCGGGCGCGGTGGGCGCGTTCCTCGGCGCGAGCGTGCTGTCGAACCTCTCGACCGAGGTCGCCGCCCCGGTGATGTCGCTGGTCCTGCTGGCACTGGGCATCTACCTTCTGGTCCGCTTCACGCTCCGCGGCGTGGACCGCCGCCACCTGGGCAAGCCCATGCGCACGCGTTTCCTGGGCCCCCTGGGCCTGGTCGCCGGCTTCGTCGACGCCACCGGCGGCGGCGGGTGGGGACCCGTGGGCACGCCGGCGATCCTCGCCAGCGGCCGCATGGAGCCGCGCACGGTGATCGGCTCGATCGACACCTCCGAGTTCCTCGTGGCGCTGGCCGCCAGCCTCGGGTTCCTGCTCTCCCTCGGCTCGCAGGGCGTCGACGCCGGCTGGGTGCTGGCGCTGCTGGTCGGTGGGCTGGTCGCCGCCCCCATCGCGGCGTGGCTGGTCCGGCACGTCCCGCCGCGCATGCTCGGCTCGCTCGTCGGCGGCGTGATAGTCCTGACCAACACCCGGACCCTGCTCAGGAGCGACTGGCTCGACGCCTCCGACCCGGTCCGCTACGCCGCCTACGCCGTCCTGTACCTCCTCTGGGCCGCGGCCGTCGTCCACTCCTCCCGCGAGTACCGCAGGGACCGCGCCCTGGAGTCCGCCAGCACCCCGGCGACCGAGCGGCCGCGCCCGTCCGTCGCCGCAGGCTGAGCCCGGCAGCACCGCCGGCGCTCAGCGGGCCGCGAGGAGAGCCGCCTCGAGGTCGGCCGGCAGGCCGGGCACGGGCAACCCGTGGGGCGGGGGCGGGAGCCGGTCGACCGTCTGCAGCCAGGCCCAGGTGTCGGTGACGGTCTCCTCCAGGGGCCGGCCGGGCAGTCCCAGCTCACGGGCCCGCGTGGTGTCGACCTCCCAGGCGGTGCGGGCCATCTCGGCGGGCAGCCACAGCGGCAGGTGCAGCCACGGCTCGACGCCCGCGGCGAGCAGGTCCGCCTCCGGGACCACCGCCCACTCCGCGTCGCTCCCGGTCACCTGGCGGCACAGGTCGAGCAACCCGCCGAGGGTGGTCATGCCGGCCGGGCCGGTGGTGTTCACCGGACCGGAGACACCCTGCTCGGCCATGGTCACCAGCCAGCCGGCGAGGTCGCGGACGTCCACCAGGGCGATCGGTTGGTTGAGGGCGTCGGGGACGACGACCCGTCCGCCGCGCGCGATCCGCTGCAGCCACCACCCCAGCCGGTGCACGCGGTCGTCGGGGCCGACGATCAGCCCGGCGCGCGCGGTGAGGAAGCGGTCACCGAACGCCGCGCCGAGGACCCGCTCGGCCTCGGCCTTGATCGCCCCGTACTCGTCCTCGTCGCTCTCCCAGACCGGCTCGTCCTCGCTCCGGATGGGTCCCGGCGGCCAGTTCCGGTAGGCGTTGAGGCTGCTCACGAAGGCGTAGCCCCGGATCGCCGGGCCCCGGACGCCACCCAGCACCTCCGCGGCGCTGCGGGCGGCCGCGCGGGTCTGGCACGAGGTGTCGACGACGAGCTCCGGGGTCCAGCCGTCGAGGGCGGCCGCCAGCGCGGTGGGGTCGTCCCGGTCGCCGCGCAACGCCCGGACGCCCTCGGGCGGGTCCCCGGACACGCCGCGGGTGAACGCCGCCACCTCGTGACCGCGGTCGAGTGCCGCCGTGGCCACGTGCCGGCCGAGGAAGTGGGTGCCGCCGAGGACGAGCAGTCGCATGGCCCCAGCCCAGCCGAGCGGTTCCCCCGCCGTCCAGCCGGTTCGCTGTGGGCGCAGCCCGCCCGGCCGGTCAGGGGTCCCGTCTCAGACCGCGTGCGTGACGGGCACCCCGGGGACCTGCGGCAGCGGCATCGACCGGGCGGCGGCCATCACCATCTGCGGCGAGCGCGGCAGCCCCCTGCGGGTGCACAGCCGCAGCGCCCGGGCCCCGGTGATCACGTCGGTCTCCGGCGGCACGACGAGCAGGTCCGCCCGCCGGGTGCCGCCGTCCCAGGTCAGGCAGACCACCCCCGGGTCCATGCTGCGGAAGCCGCCGGTGCGCACCACCCGGCCACCGACGACGACCTTGCGCGGAGCCGGGCTCCAGGCGTCGAGGGGGTAGGTGAAGCGCTCGACGCGCAGGCCACGCTTGTCCAGGGCGGCGACCAGCTCGGGCAGCTCCACCGCCAGGTCGCGGCTGCGCGGGAACCAGGCGCCGTCGAAGGCGTGCTCGCCCGACCCTGCGTCGCTGCGCACGCTCACCCGGACGTCGATGCCGCCCCGGTGCCCCTCGGCCGCCAGCGTCTGCAGGGTCGTCCTCATCAGCGTCACGCCGCCTTCCGTCGTCGAGTGCGCCCTCGGGTACACGGGCCCGAGGAGAACCTATGCAGTACGGGTCGCACCGCCCGGCCGGCCGCGGGGCGGCGGGTCGCCGTCCCGCGGCTCGTCATCACGGTTCGTCACCAGGTGGTCACGACGGTTCGCCGGGGGGGCGCCCGGCGACCGCCTGCCCCGGCGCCCCCGGTCAGGACGACAGGGAGAAGACGGTGGTGCTGTCGTAGACCTCGCCCGGCCGCAGCTCCGTCGACGGGAACTCCGGCTCGTTGGGCGAGTTCGGGAAGTGCTGGGTCTCCAGCGCCAGCCCGTCACCCTGCCGGTAGATCGTCCCGCCGGTGCCGACCAGCGTGCCGTCGAGGAAGTTGCCCGAGTAGAACTGGATGCCGGGCTCGGTGGTGTCGATGGTCAGCGTCCGGCCGCTGGCGGGGTCGTGCAGCACGGCCGCCTGCTCGAGGGCGTCCTCGCTGTCGGACCCCTCCCGCGCCCCGTCGTCCTCGCGGTCCAGCGCCCAGTTGTGGTCGTAGCCCTGCCCGTACAGCAGCTGCTGGTCGTCCTCGCGGATGCGCGCGCCGATGGCGGTGGGCTCGCGGAAGTCGAACGGGGTGCCCTCCACCGTGGCGATCTCGCCGGTCGGGATGAGCGCCTCGTTCACCGGGGTGTACCCGCTGGCGTCCAGCTGCAGCTCGTGGTCGTAGATGCTGCCGGAGCCCTCGCCGCCCAGGTTCCAGTAGGTGTGCTGGGTCAGGTTGACGACGGTCGGGGCGTCGGTCGTGGCCTCGTAGTGCACGGTCAGCCGCGACTCGGCGTCCAGGCTGTAGGTGACCGTCGTGGTGAGGGTCCCGGGGAAGCCCTGGTCGCCGTCGGGGCTGACCAGCTGCAGCTCCAGGGCGGCGACGTCGTCGTCACCGACGGGCGTGGCCGTCCAGACCTGGTCGTCGAAGCCGTCGGTCCCGCCGTGCAGGGTGTTCGGGTCGTCGTTGAGCGGCAGCTGGTAGGCGGTGCCGTCGAGGGTGAAGGTGCCGCCGGCGATGCGGTTGCCGTACCGGCCGATCAGGGAGCCGAAGTAGGGGTCGGTGTCGGCGACGTAGCCGGCCAGGTCCGGGAAGCCGAGGACGACGTTCTCCACCTGACCCTCGGCGTCGGGGACCTCCAGCGACTGGATGACGCCACCCCAGGTGAGCACGCGGACGACCATGTCCCCGTTCGCCAGCGTCCAGCGCTCGACCGGGGTGCCGTCGGGAGCGGTCCCGAAGGGCTCGACGGTCGTCGTCGCCGCCTGGGCCGCGGTCGGGAACACCAGACCGCTGGCGACCAGGCCGACGCTGAGCGCGGTCACGACGGGCCAGCGGCGGCGACCCCGCGGGGCCGGGGTGGGCGGGAGAGCCGGGCGTCCGGTCATGGGGACTCCGATGTCCGTGCGGTCCACCGGCGTCGTCGCGCGGTGGCGGGGGGCACCGCCGGACCGGGCGGATCAAGCACCCGGCGAGCGGTCCTGGGACGAGTCGGAACCGTAGGGAGTCGGTCGGAGGGGTGTCAACGGCCGCCCCGGAGACGCGAACGGCCGAGTGGGCAGCTCCCGCCGTCGGGGACGGCGTGTCGCGCACGCGTCGCGACGACGACTGCTCACTCGGCCGTGGAGCACGCGCGGAGGACCCCCGTTTTGGGGAGGGCAGGACCGCGCTCGTCGGCCCCGTCCCGGGCACCGCCGCCAGCGTGCGAGCGGCGGTGCCCGGGACGGGGTCCTTGCTCAGGCCTTGGGCTTGCGGTTCTTCGCCTTGCCCCGCTCGTTCTGGTCGAGGATCACCTTGCGCACCCGGATGGTGGCCGGGGTGACCTCGACGCACTCGTCCTCGGCACAGAACTCCAGCGCCTGCTCCAGGTTCAGGATCCGCGGCGGGATGAGCCGCTCGAGCTCCTCAGCGGTCGAGGACCGCATGTTGGTGAGCTTCTTCTCCTTGGTGATGTTGACGTCCATGTCGTCGGGGCGGGAGTTCTCGCCGACGATCATGCCCTCGTACACCTCGGTGCCCGGCGCGACCATCATCGAGCCGCGCTCCTGCAGCGAGAACATCGCGTACGACGTCGCCACGCCCTGCCGGTCGGCGACCAGGGACCCGGTCGGGCGGGCGCGCATGTCACCCATCCACGGCTCGTAGCCCTCGAGGTTGTGGTTGAGGACGCCGGTGCCGCGGGTCTCGGTGAGGAACTCGGTGCGGAACCCGATGAGGCCGCGGGAGGGGACGATGTACTCCATCCGCGCCCAACCGGTGTCGTGGTGCACCAGGTTCTCCATGCGGCCCCGGCGGGAGGCCAGCGCCTGCGTGAGGGTGCCGACGTACTCGCCCGGGGTGTCGATGGTGACCCGCTCGACCGGCTCGTGGAGCTTGCCGTCGATCTCCTTGGTGACCACCTGCGGCCGGCCGACGGTGAGCTCGAACTCCTCCCGGCGCAGCTGCTCGACGAGGATCGCCAGGGCCAGCTCACCGCGGCCCTGCATCTCCCAGGTGTCGGGTCGCTCGGTGGGCAGCATGCGCACCGAGACGTTGCCGACCAGCTCCTGGTCGAGCCGGTTCTTGATCAGCCGGGCGGTGAGCTTCTTGCCCGAGCGGCCCGAGATGGGCGAGGTGTTGATCCCGATGGTGATCGAGATCGACGGCTCGTCCACGGTCAGGGGCGGCAGCGGCCGCGGGTCGTTCGGGTCGGCGAGGGTGTCGCCGATCATGATGTCCTCGATGCCGGCGATGGCGACGAGGTCACCGGGGCCGGCGCTCTCGGCCGGGGTGCGGGTCAGGCCCTCGGTCACGAGCAGCTCGGTGATCTTGACCCGCTGGATCGTGCCGTCGGTCTTGCACCAGGCGACCTGCTGGCCGCTCTTCATCGTGCCGGAGTGGATGCGCAGCAGCGCCAGCCGGCCGAGGTACGGGGAGGCGTCGAGGTTGGTGACCTGCGCGCGCAGCGGTTCCTCGGCGTCGTAGGACGGTGCCGGGATGGTGTCGAGCAGGGTCTTCACCAGCGGGCCGAGGTCGGGGCTGTCGGGGCTGGTGCCGTCGGCGGGCCGGGTGAGCGAGGCCTGCCCGGTCTTGCCGTTGCTGTAGACGATCGGGAACTCGAGCGCGTCGGTGTCCAGGCCGTTGTCCTCGAGCAGCTCCATGAACAGCTCGTAGGTCTCGTCCACGACCTCGGCGATCCGGGCGTCGGCGCGGTCGGTCTTGTTGACCACGAGGATCACCGGCATCCGCTTGGCCAGCGCCTTGCGCAGCACGAAGCGGGTCTGCGGCAGCGGACCCTCGGAGGAGTCCACGAGCAGGACGACGCCGTCCACCATCGACAGGCCGCGCTCGACCTCGCCACCGAAGTCGGCGTGACCGGGGGTGTCGACGATGTTGACCGTCACCGGGTTGCCGTTCTCGTCGGCCAGCCGGATGGCGGTGTTCTTGGCGAGGATGGTGATGCCGCGCTCACGCTCGAGGTCCATCGAGTCCATGACGCGGTCCTGCGTGGAGTCGTTGTCCGTCCCCTCGCCCTTGGCGCGGCCGAGCGCTCCGGCCTGGCGGAGGAGGGCGTCGACCAGGGTCGTCTTGCCGTGGTCGACGTGGGCGATGATCGCCACGTTGCGCAGGTCGTCGCGGGTGGGCATGCGGGAGGGCACCTCAGGGGGTTCGGGGATCCGCGGCGTCGACGCACGCGGCATCACGAGTAACGGCCGCCGGCCCGGCGACCTTCCCACTCTAGAAGGACCTCGGTCCCCCTCGTCCCTCGCAGGCTCGGCGCGGGCCCCTGGAGGGTGGCCGTTCCAGCACGTCAGGGGCGGTCGGCCACGGCGAACGTCATCCCAGCGGCGGCGATCGTGACGAGACTCACCGCCAGCCACGCCGCCATGCCCACGCCCAGCGCCAGCACGTGGGCGAGCACGAAGGCACCGACGTACAGGGCGCCCAGTCCGAGGGCCACCGCCCAGCCGCGCCGCTGCACCCACAGCCAGGCCGCCGCCAGCCCGCCGAGGGCGAAGAGGGCGCCTCCGAGCGCGCGGACGCCGGTGCTCTGGGCGACGCCGAAGCCCGCGGCCAGGCCGATCGCGACGAGGACGGCGGACGGGAAGCGGGTGCGGGCACGGGTCAGCGTGGACGACGACATGCCGACCAGTCTCCCCCTCCCCGCGGCTGGTTCCCGGGCCCGCCCGCGACCGGTTCCCGGGCCCGCCCCCGCGACCGGTTCCCGGGCCCCCGCGACGATCATGACGCCGCGGAGGCGACACCCCGGGCGGCGCACGTCGTGGACGCCCCGGCGGGGTGCGGTCACGCCGATGCGGTCGAGTCCTCGCTGCACGATTTGCGACGACCGGCGTGTCACCTCCCGAGGACCATGATCGTCGGAGTGGAGGGGTTCGTCGGAGTGGAGGGGCTCGTCGGAGCGGAGGGGCTGGCCGGAGCGGACGGGGTGGCCGGGTGCCGGTCAGTTCCAGGGCGGCGCTCACGGCGCGATGCCCCACGCGCCCCCATCCGCGCAAGCGTGTCGGCCAGGTGGTCAACCTGCGTCGGCGATGTCGAACGGCGCCTGCGGCGAGCCGCCGACGATGCCGGCCTCGACCGGCGGGGACGACGGGTCGAGGGCCACGGTGACCATCTGCGGGGTCTCGGCGTCGGCCCAGCCGGCGTGGGTGCGCCAGGTGAGCAGCGCCAGCGCCGTCCCGCCGGGGGCGATGCCGACGCGCTCGGCGACGGCCGGCCCGCCGGTCGGGCTCTGCCCGGGCTCGACGGTGAGCGTCAGCGGCCGGCCGCCCTGGAGCAGCGTCACGACCGGGACGCCCTCGACCCAGCACGGGGCGTCGCCGGTGTTGCGCGCCTGCACGCTCGCCGCCCGGGCGCCCAGCGCGGCGTCGAAGCCGACCACGGCGAGGTCGAGGTCGCCGACCGAGCAGGGCGCACCGGCCGCGACCCGCGGCGGAGGGGCCGATCCGACCGGGGGAGGGAGCGACACCGGGGACGGCGGGGGCGCGGTCGTCGGTGCGGGGACCGTCACCCCCGGCTCCTCCGGCAGCGGCGGGTCGGAGGCGACCAGGACCGACACCCCGGCCACCACCAGGGCCTGCACCCCACCGAGCAGCACGAAGGCCGTCAGCCCGAACACCCCGAGGAGGACGGCGGCGGAGCCCCCGCGCCGCGGGGACGTGCCGGCCCGCGCCTGGCCGGCCATCCGGGCGACGGCCACCCCGGCACCCAGCAGCAGGCCGGTGGCCAGCGGCAGGGACCACCAGCCGTCCGGCCCCACCCACCCCGCACCGACGGCGGCGCCGGCGAGGCCGGTCGCGGCGGCGCTGACCCCCAGGCCGGTGAGCCACGCGCGGCGCAGGGAGGTGCCCGGCCCCCCGAGCCGGACGTCGAGCCCGGTGAGGACCTCGGCCTGGACCAGCCAGACGACGGCCAGCGCGACCGGCACGGCGTGCGGCCCGGCGAACAGCGCCACGAACACCGGGACCTCGAGCAGCAGGGCGACCCCGCTGCCGACCGCGGCCGCGATCCCCGCGTGGACCGACGGCGCCGACCCGCGCGCCGGCGGCCCGGTGCGGCCCCCCGTCCGCCGCAGCGCCACCAGCGCCACGCCGAGCAGGACCAGGACCGCCCCCGCGCCGACGACCCACCACAGCCGGGTCAGCCCCGCCGCCGCCTCGGCCGGGGTGCACTCCCCCGACGTCAGGCAGGCCGGCTCGGGCTCCAGCCAGGCCGGCCGGTGGCGGGCCGACCGCAGCCCCGCCCAGGCCATCAGCGACAGGCCGGCGAGCAGGGTCGGCCAGGCCATCAGCGACAGGCCGGCGAGCAGGGGCGGCCGGGCCGCAGCGCGCAGTCCTCCGGCCGGCCGGCCCGCCCCCGCTGCACGCATCGGCTCGGGATCCTGCCCCAGCGCCGCCGTGGACCGTGGGACGCGGACGACAGAGGGCCCCGGGCGTGCGCCCGGGGCCCTCTGGAGCGGCCGTCGAGTGGTTGCTCTCAGGCGGGGGTCGTTCAGGCGGTGCGGAGCACGGCCTCGATCTCGAGCTCGACGCTGATCTTGTCGCCGACGACCACGCCGCCGCCGTCCATCGGCATGTCGATGTCGACGCCGTACTCCTTGCGGGAGATCTCGGTCTTGGCACTGAAGCCGGCGCGGGTGCCGCCGTAGGCGTCGGGGCCGAAGCCGTTGAGCTCGAGCTCCAGCTCGACCGGCTTGGTGATGCCCTTGACCGTCAGGTCACCGACGACGGTCCAGTCGGCACCGTCGGTGCGGACCGCGGTCGAGCGGAAGGTCATCTCGGTGTGGTTGCCGACGTCGAAGAAGTCCGCGGAGCGGATGTGCGCGTCGCGCTGCTCCTGGCGGGTGTCGATGGAGTCCATGTTGATCCGCGCGGTGACGCTGGACTGCGTCGGGTCCTCGGCGGTGACGATCTCACCGGAGAACTCGCGGAAGTAGCCGCGGACCTTGCTCACCATCATGTGGCGGACGGAGAAGCCGACGGTCGAGTGCGTGGGGTCGATGTCCCACGTGCCGACGACGTAACCGGGGATCTGGGTGGCGGTGCTGGTCATGGTGTTCTCTCCAAGACGGTTGAGCGTTTGACCTTCTGCTGGGCCTGAGCGTAGTTGAAGGCTCATCTATTCCGCCAGTACCCTGAGGGACATGACCGCGCACGTGTCCGCCTCCCAGGACGGCCCCGGACGTCCGGCCGGGGAGCCCCGCTGGCTGGACGCCGACGAGCAGCGGGCCTGGCGTGCGTGGCTGTACAGCTCGCAGCTGCTGCAGGACCGCCTGGACCGCGAGCTCACCCACCGGACCGGGATCTCGCACGCCTACTACGAGATCCTCGTCGCCCTGTCCGAGACCGAGGGGCGCATGCTGCGGATGAGCGAGCTCGCCGACCGCTGCCTGTCCTCGCGCAGCCGGCTCTCGCACGCGGTCTCCCGCCTCGAGGAGCGCGGCTGGGTGCGCCGGCAGGTCTGCGCCGAGGACGGGCGCGGTCAGCTCGCCGTCCTCACCGACGAGGGGTTCGCCGCGCTGGAGGCCGCGGCCCCGGTGCACGTCGAGGGCGTGCGCACCCACCTGTTCGACCAGCTGACCCCCGAGCAGGTCGAGCACATGCGCGACCTGGGCGAGACGCTGCTGCGCCACCTCGACGCGCGCTGACCCTCGTCCCGGGGTCGGACGCGCGGGTCATCCCGCGGGTGGACGACGCCGGACCGGCCGCTGCCTAGGGTCGTCGCCGATGGACGGCCACCCACTCCTCGCGCGCCTGGAGACCTGGCTGCGCGCCCACCCCTCCGGCGTGGACGTCGGGATCGCGGGGCTGGTCTGGTGCCTGACCGTCCTCCTGCCCCACGAGTCGTACAGCCCGAGCGAGGCCACCGCCTTCGTCGTCGGGACCCTGCTCACCGTCCCGCTCGCCTGGCGACGGCGGAGACCGGTGCGCGCGGCCGCGGTCGTGGTGGCCGCCGGCCTGCTCGAGCTGGTCGTCTCCGACGACTTCCTCGTCGCCAACGTCTCCGCTCTGCTGATGGTCCACGCGCTGGCTGCCTACGCGCCGCGCTGGGCCGGCCGCGCCGGCCTGGGGGTGGGCCTGGCCGGTGCGCTGCTCGCCGGCCTGCGGTACTTCTCCCTCGGCGCCAGCGACGCGCTGGTCCCCAGCGCCGGCTCCATCGGGGTGGCCGTCGTCGCCGCCTGGGCGCTGGGCGACCTGCGCCGGGCGCGCCTCCGCCAGCTCGACGACCTGCACGAGCGGGCCCGGCTGCTCGAGCTCGAGCGCGACCAGGAGATGCGGCTGGCCGCGACCGCCGAGCGGGCCCGCATCGCCCGCGAGATGCACGACGTCGTCGCCCACTCCCTCTCGGTCGTCATCGCCCAGGCCGACGGCGGCCGCTACGCCGGGAGGACCGACCCGGCGGCCGCCACCGGTGCGCTGGAGGCGATCGCGGCGACCGGGCGGCAGGCGCTGTCGGACATGCGGGGGTTGCTCGGCGTGCTCCGCGAGGACGGCGGCGAGGACTACGCCCCCCAGCCGGACGTCGCCGCCATCGCCGGCCTGGTCGAGGAGGTCCGGGCCAGCGGCCTGGACGTCGACCTGCTGGCCGAGGGCACGCCGCGGGAGCTCCCGGCCGGTCCGCAGCTGGCCGCCTACCGGATCGTGCAGGAGTCGCTGACCAACGTGCTCAAGCACGCCGGCCCGGCCAGCCGAGCCTGGGTGCGGCTGCACTGGCGGCCCGACGCGCTGGAGCTGTCGGTCCTCGACGACGGCCGGGGCGCCTCGGCGGCGATGGTGGAGCCCGACGGGGCCGGCCAGGGACTGCGGGGCATGGCGGAGCGGGCGCGGCTGCACGGCGGGCGGGTGGACGCCGGCCCGCGCCCGGGTGGCGGCTTCGGCGTGCACGCCGTCCTCCCCTACCCTGCCCCGCGATGACGGCGGCGGGTGGGCATCGCGGCGAGGGACGGGTGGGCGCAGGGACGGCGGGGACGACCGAGCGGGTCCGGGTCGTCCTCGTCGACGACCAGCAGATGGTTCGGGCCGGGTTCCGGATGGTCATCGACTCCCAGCCGGACCTGACCGTGGTCGGCGAGGCGGGCACCGGCGCGGAGGCGGTCGCCCTGCTCGCGCGGACCCCGGCCGACGTCGTCCTCATGGACGTCCGGATGCCGGGCGTGGACGGCATCGAGGCCACCCGGCAGGTCACCGCGCTCCCCCAGCCGCCGCGGGTCGTCGTCCTGACCACGTTCGACCTCGACGAGTACGTGGTCGCCGCGATCGGCGCGGGGGCCAGCGGCTTCCTGCTCAAGGACGCACCGCCCGAGGAGATGCTCTCCGCCGTCCGGACGGTGCACGCCGGGGACTCGGTGATCGCCGCCAGCTCGACCCGCCGGCTGCTCCAGCACGTGGCGCCCATGCTCCGCGGGAGCGCACCCCGGTCGGTGGCCACCGACGAGCTGGCCGAGCTGACCCCGCGGGAGCGGGAGGTGCTCGAGCAGATGGCCTACGGGGCGACCAACGCGGAGATCGCCGCGCACCTCGTGGTCAGCGAGGCGACGGTGAAGACCCACGTCGGCCGGGTGCTGGCCAAGACCGGCTCGCGCGACCGGGTGCAGGCCGTCGTCCTCGCCTTCCGGACCGGGCTGGTGCAGCCGGCCGACCTGCTGCGCGACGCCTGAGGGTTCACGCCGGCGCCGGCAGGGTCGCGCCGGTCTCCAGCAGCGTCTTGAGGTCCGACAGCAGGTGCGGCCAGCCCTGGCTGACCATGGTCACCACGGTGCTGCCGGGGTCGGGACCGCCGTGGACGACGGTCAGGCGCACGAGGTCGTCGGCGAGCGGGTCGATGGTGAAGGTGACCGTCGAGCGCCGCTCGCCACGCAACCGGCCCAGCAGGTCGTCGTCGACCCCGTTCGCCGCCGCCCACTCCGGCGTGAAGGTGTGCCAGGTGTAGGCCAGCCGGCGGCCGGGCTCGGCCTCGAGCACCACCTGCTCGGGGTCGGCGATCGTCACGCCGCCCTCCTGCCAGGTCACCGGTGAGCCGACCGCCCAGTCCGACGTGAGGGCCACCCCCCAGTACCGGCGGGTGAACGCGGGGTCGGTGAGTGCCTGCCACAGCTGCTCCGGCGAGGTGCGGATGTAGGTCGTGTAGACGAACTCGGGGCTGCTCATCGGTTGCCTCTCCAGTGCTGTCGCGAGGTCCGCGAGCGCGCGCACCCGCTCGCGGTCGAACTGGCTGATCCACCGGTCGGACACCGCCTGGATCGGCGCGGGGTTGAGGAAGTGCAACTTCTCCCGGCCCCGCCACACGGTGGTGACCAGGCCGGCGTCCTCGAGGACCGCCAGGTGCTTGCTGACCGACTGGCGCGCCATGTCCAGCCCCGCACACAGCTCGCGCAGGGTCTGGCCCCGGCGCGCGTTCAGGCTGTCGAGCAGCCGGCGCCGGCTGGGGTCGGCGAGTGCGCGGAAGGTCAGGTCCATCGGGCTCCTCTCGTGCAGCCGCCCGGCTGCACGTCACGTTAGGCAGCCAGAAGGCTGCACGTCAAGGCGTCCGTCCGCGGGAGGACGCCGGGTCGGACCGGGGGCGGACCCAGAGATCACCCCCCGCTCCGACGCGCGCGACGGGTCCCTCCCGGCAGGTTGGTCCCCGTTCCGATCCCCGTCCCGGAGGTGCCCTCGTGTCCGCTCCCGTCCCCGTCATGACCGTGCCCGGCGAGCCGCCGCCCTCGGCCGCCGCCGTCCGCGCCCGCGGCCTGGCGAAGACCCACGGCAGCGGTGAGACCGCCGTCCGCGCGCTCGCCGGGGTGGACGTCGACTTCGACCGCGGGGCCTTCACCGCGATCATGGGGCCGTCGGGGTCGGGCAAGTCGACGCTCATGCACTGCCTGGCCGGGCTGGACACCCCCACGGGCGGGCAGGTCTGGCTGGGCGACACCGACGTGACCGGGCTGCCCGACGACCAGCTCACCCGGCTGCGCCGGGAGCGCATCGGCTTCGTCTTCCAGTCGTTCAACCTGCTGCCGGTGCTCGACGCGCGGGAGAACATCGTGCTGCCGATGCAGCTGGCCGGCCGTCGTCCCGACCCCGCGTGGTTCGACGCGGTGGTCGCCCGCCTCGGTCTGCGGGAGCGGTTGCGGCACCGGCCCGCGGAGCTCTCCGGCGGCCAGCAGCAGCGGGTCGCCGTCGCCCGCGCGCTGCTCCCCCGCCCCGACGTCGTGTTCGCCGACGAGCCCACCGGCAACCTCGACTCCCGGGCCGGCGCGGAGGTCCTCGACCTGCTGCGCAGCAGCGTCCGGGAGACCGGCCAGACCGTCGTGATGGTCACCCACGACCCGATCGCGGCGGCCTACGCCGACCGGGTGGTGCTGCTCGCCGACGGCCGGCTCGCCGGCGAGGTCCGGCGGCCGACCCCGGACTCGGTCGTGTCCGCCCTCCGCGGCCTGGGGGCCTGACGTGCGCTCCGTGACCCTCGCGTCGGTCCGCGCCCACGCGGCCCGGCTGGTCGCCTCCTGCGTGGCGATCGTGCTGGCGGTCGCCTTCGTCGTGGCGACGCTGGTGCTCAACGAGACGACCCGCACCACGGTGCTCACCGCCGCCGGCGCCCAGTACGTCGGCACCGACGTCGTCGTCACCTCCGACGACGGCACGTCGCTGGCCGGCGACGTGGCCGCGCTCACCGCGCTGCCCGGTGTGCAGGCCGTGGCGCCGGAGTGGCAGACGTCGGTCCAGGCCGGGGTGCCCGGCCGGGCGGGATCCCAGTTCCTCGTGGTCGGCGCCGTCGCCGACGACCCGGCGCTGCGCTGGCAGCGGCTGTCGGCCGGCTCCCTGCCCGACCGGGACGGCGAGCTCGCGGTGAGCGAGCGGGTCGGCGCCGAGGTCGGCGACGTGCTGCAGGTGGTCGGCGTGACCGCCGACGGCACCGAGACCACCGCGCCGGCCAGGGTGACCGGCGTGGTCGACCTCGGCGGCGACCCCGAGGCCGGCCTCTACGGCCGCGCCTGGACCACCCCCGCGCAGGCGCGGGCGTGGGGCGCGGTCGACCCGACCGAGCTGCGCGTCGCCGGCTGGCCGCGGACCGACGAGGCCGCCCTGGCCGCGGACGTCCGCGCCGCGCTCGACGGCCAGGTGGTGACCGTCCGCACCGGCACCGAGCAGGCCGAGCAGCGGGCGGCGAGCATGCTGGGCAACGCCACGGCGCTGGCCGCGGTGCTCCTGGTCTTCGGCACGGTCGCGGTCGTCGTCGCCGGGCTGGTCATCGCCAACACCTTCGCGGTGCTGCTCGCCCAGCGGACCCGGGACCTCGCGCTGCTGCGCTGCGTCGGCGCGACCGCCCGCCAGGTGCGCCGCAGCGTGCTGGGCGAGGCGGTGCTGACCGGGCTGGCGGCCTCCGCGCTCGGCGTCGGCGTGGGCATCGGGCTGGCCGCCGCCGTCTCCGCGCTGGCCGAGGGCGTCGAGTCCCCGGTGCCGCTGTCGGGGGTGTCCGTGCCCTGGCTCGCCGTCGTCGCGGGGCTCGCGGTCGGCACCCTCACCACGCTGCTGGCCGCGCTCGCCCCCGCCCGGGCGGCCACCCGCGTGGCGCCGCTGGCCGCGCTGCGGCCGGCCGACCCGGCGCCGCTGCGCTCCCGGCCCGGGGTGCTGCGGCTGGCCCTCGGGCTGCTGCTGCTCCTGCCGGGCGCGGCGCTGCTGGCCATCGGTGTGCTCATGGCCAGCGTGTTCGTCGCGCTCCCCGGCGGCGTGCTGAGCTTCCTGGGGGTCGTGCTGCTGGCCCAGCGGGCGGTGCCGCCGGTGGTCCGGGCGGCCGGCGGGCTGGTGGCCCGCACCGGCGTGCCCGCGCGGCTGGCCGCCGGCAACGCCACCCGCAACCCGCGCCGGACGGCGGCGACGGCCACCGCGCTGCTCATCGGGGTCACGCTGACCACGGCGATGGTCGTGGGTACCGCCTCGACGCGGGCCACGGCCACCGTCGGCCTGGCCGCGGCCTACCCGGCCGACATCGTCGTGGACGGGCTCCCCGGGCAGCTGCCCGGGTCGCTGCTGGGACAGACCGAGGCCGTCGACGGGGTCGCCCGGGGCACGGCGCTGACGGCCGCCGACCTGACCGGCCCCGACGGGCAGCCGTGGACCTTCTACGGGGTGGACGTCTCCACCGCGGTCCCGGTGCTCCGGTCCACCGCCGACACCCCGCTGCCCGAGGCCGGCGAGGCCCTCCTCCCCGCGTGGCTGGCCGACTCGTGGGCGGTGACCGAGGGCTCCTCGGTCCCCCTCTCCGGAGCGGGTGGGTCACTGGACCTCCGGGTCCGCGTGGTCGACGGCGACGCCCCGCCGCTCGTCCTCGCCACGGACCTGGCCCGACTGGCCCCGGACGCCGCGGTGAGCCAGCTGTGGCTGCGGCTGGCCGACGGCGGGGACCAGGCCGCGGTCGTGGACGCCGTCACCGACACGGTCGGGACGGCGACGACCGACGCGCAGGTGACCGGCGTGGTGAGCCTCCGGCAGCAGATGGACGAGGTGCTCGACGTGCTGCTGCTCGTGGTCACCGGGCTGCTCGGGGTGGCCGTGGTGATCGCGCTGATCGGGGTCGGCAACACCCTGGCGCTGTCGGTGGTGGAGCGCCGGCAGGAGAACGGCCTGCTGCGGGCGCTCGGGCTGACCCGCCGCCAGCTGCGCGCGCTGCTGGCGTGGGAGGCGGTGCTCGTCTCCGGTGTGGCCGCGGTGCTGGGCGTCGTCCTGGGCGGGGTCTACGGGGTCACCGGCACGGCGTCGGTGCTGGGCATGGCCGGGGAGGTCGTGGTCGACGTCCCGTGGCTGCAGGTGGCCGCGATCGTCGCCGTCGCCACGGTCGCCGGGCTGCTGGCCTCGGTGCTCCCGGCCCGCCGCGCCGTCCGCACCTCCCCCGTCGCGGCCATCGCGGGCTGATGCGGAGTGGAGTGGGAGGGCGCGGACAACGCGTCCCTCCCACTCCACTACGGCGCGGCGTCGGCGGGCGGGTCCGGCCAGCGCGGGATGCCGGCGACCGCGCCGTCCCCCAGGGGCGCGCCGAACCGCGGTGGCCGCTTCTCCAGGAACGAGGCCACTCCCTCGGCGGCGTCGGGGCCGGCCCCGAGCTCGACCAGCGCCCGCGACTCGGCCCGGTGGGCGTCCCACGGCGAGGCCGCGCCGAGCATCGACCACAGCAGCTGCCGCGCCGCCCCGACCGCCACCGCGGAGGTGTTGTCGGCGATCTCCCGGGCCAGCGCCCGCGCGGTGGGCAGCAGGTCGGCGTCGGGGACGACGCGGGAGACCAGCCGGCCGCGCAGCGCCTCGGCGGCGTCGAAGACCCGGCCGGTGGCGACCCACTCCATCGCCTGGCTGATGCCGACCACCCGCGGCAGGAACCACGACGACGCGGCCTCGGGCACGATCCCGCGCCGGGGGAAGACGAACCCGAACCGCGCCGACTCCGCCGCGATCCGGACGTCCATCGGCAGGGTCAGCGTGGCGCCGATGCCGACGGCGGGGCCGTTGACCGCGGCGATCACCGGCTTGCGCAGCGCGGCGAAGGGCAGCGACGCGATCCCGCCCCAGTCCCGCGGGACGCCGCCCACCGTGCCGCGGGGCACCGGGTCGGGGCGCGCCGCGCGGTCCCGGAACGTGCTCTCCCCGCCGGCGAGGTCGGCGCCCGCGCAGAACGCCCGCCCGGCGCCGGTCACCACCACCACCCGGACGGCGTCGTCGGCGTCGGCGGCGTCGGCCGCGGCGGCCAACTCGGTGGCCATGACCGCGGTGAAGGCGTTCCTCCGGTCGGGCCGGTCGAGGGTGATCGTCGCGACCCCCTCGGCGACGTCGTACCGCAGTTGGGTCGGGGTCATCCCAGCGCACCGGCGACCGCGAGGCGGGCGACGGTGTCCAGGTGCTCGGCGGCGTCGCCCAGCAGCAGCCGGTCGACCTTCGCCCGCCGCCAGTACAGGTGGGCGTCGTGCTCCCAGGTGAAGCCGATGCCCCCGTGCACCTGGATGCAGGTCTCGGCGGCCCGCTCGAAGGCCTCGGCGGCCTGCGCCTTGGCGGCCGAGGCGGCCAGCGGGAGCTCGTCCGGGGCGGCGTCGGCGGCCCACGCCGCCCACCACACCAGCGAGCGCAGCTGGTCGGCCCCGACCCAGGCGTCGACCAGCATGTGCTTGACCGCCTGGTAGGAGCCGATCCGGCGGCCGAACGCCTCCCGCTGCTGCGCGTACTCCACGGCCATCCGCACGGCCGCGTCGGCGGCGCCGAGGTCCTCGGCGGCGAGCACCACGGTGGCCACCTGCCGGGCGCGGGCCCACAGCGCGGTGGCGTCGTCGGCCAGCACCCGCCGGGAGGTCAGCCGGACCGAGGCCAGGCCGCGGGTGGCGTCCATGGGCCGGCCCGGGGTGGCCTCGCCCTCGCCGACGACCAGCGCGCCGTCGTCCAGGCCGAGGAACAGCGTCGCCCCGGCCGCGTCGATCGACGGCGCCGAGCCGGTTCCCGGCCCGTCGAGGACGGCGAACCGCGCCGACCCGTCGGCCAGCTGCGCGGCGAGGTCGGGGTGCTCCCCCAGCAGCACGGCCGCCCGGGCGGCGGTGACCAGCGACGGCCCGGCCAGCACCGCCCCGCCCTGCTCGGCGACCACGGCGAGGTCGAGCACCGACCCGCCGGCGCCGCCCGCGGACTCCGGCACGGTGATGCCGAGGAACCCGATGCCGGCCAGCGCGTCGTGGCCGGGCGCGACCGCCCCGCCCTCGAGCGCCGCGCGGGCGGCGGCGGCCGACGCCGTGCCGCGGAAGAAGTCGCGGGCGCCGGCGGCGGCGTCGCGCTGGTCGGGGCCGAGGTCGAAGTTCACCGCCTGCCTCCCGCGAAGGGCGCGTCCTTGTCGCTGCGCGGTTCGGGTGGGAGCCCCAGCACCCGCTCGCCGAGGATGTTGCGCAGCACCTGGTCGGTGCCGCCGGCGATGGCCAGCCCCGGCAGGTACCCCTGGGTGCGCTGCCAGGTGTCGTCGCCGTCGGCGGTGGCGGCGTACACCGCGTCGTCGCCGAGCAGCCGGACGCCGGCGTCGGCCACCAGCTTCGCCGCGGCGGTGCCGGCGAGCTTGCCCGCGCTCGCCTCCGGCCCGGGCACACCGCCCTGGCTCAGCACCGTGAACCGCCGGTACCCCGTGTAGCGGGTGGCCAGGGACGCGACGACCGCCCGGCCCACCGCCTGCCGGGCGAGGACCTGCCGGTCGGGGTCGAGCCCGGGCAGCCGGTCGCGGGCGGTGGCGACGAGGGCCTCCACCGGCAGGCCGAGGTCGCTGCCGGCGCCGCCGATCGCCACCCGCTCGTTCATCAGCGTGGTGAGCGCGACCCGCCAGCCCTCCCCCGGCTCGCCGAGCCGCTCGCTGTCGGGGATGCGGACGTCGTCGAAGAAGACCTCGTTGAAGCCCGCCGAGCCCACCATCTGCCGCAGCGGCCGCACCGTCACCCCGGGGGCGTGCATGTCGACGACGAACATCGTCAGCCCGGCGTGCTTGGGCCGGTCGGGGTCGGTGCGGGCGAGCAGGAGGCCCAGGTCGGCGACGTGCGCCAGCGTCGTCCAGACCTTCTGGCCGTTGACCACCCACTCCTCGCCGTCGCGCACGGCGGTGGTGCGCAGGGCGGCGAGGTCGGAGCCGGACGCCGGCTCGCTGAACAGCTGGCACCACACGTCGTCGGCGCGCAGCAGCCGGGCGAGGTGGCGCCGCTTCTGGTCCTCGCTGCCGTGCCCGATGACGGTGGGACCGCACATGCCCAGGCCGATGTGGTTGATCAGCGTCGGCACGCCGGCGCGGGCCAGTTCCTGCTGCACGATGGCCTGCTGCACCAGCGTGCCGCCCCGGCCGCCGTACTCCCGCGGCCAGGTGATCCCGACCAGGCCGGCCTCGGCCAGCACCCGCTGGGAGCGGCGCAGCGCGGCCTCGTGCGTGCGTGCGTCGACCGCCTCCTCGCCGGGGCCGACGTGCAGCAGCTCGGCCGCGTGCTCGGCGAGGGTGGTCCGGACGCCGGCGCGGAAGGCCGCCTCGTCGGGGGTGTCGTCGAAGTCCACGGGCGGCGCCTCTCCTCGGCCGGGCGGGGGTCCGGCCGCAGCGTGACAGCGGTCACACGGAACGGTCAACGGTGACTGTTCGGGAGCGCCGCCTCCCCCTACGCTCGCGCGGGTGACCGCCGACCCCGCCGCGCCGCCCGGCCCCCGCTCGCGGTCGGCGCGGACCGCCGGCAGCCGCGCGCTGATCCTCGACGCGGCGGTCGCCTGCCTGGTGGAGGACGGCTACGCCGGCGCCTCCACGCTCGCCGTCCAGGCACGGGCGGGGGTGTCCCGCGGGCGGCTGCTGCACCACTTCCCCAGCCGGGCCGAGCTGCTGGTGGCCGCCGCCGAGCACCTGTCGACCACCGTGCTGGCCGCCGTCCGGGAGCGGGCCGCGGCGCTGATGGCCGACCAGCCGGCCGGCCCCGAGCGGGTCGACCGCGCCATCGACCTGATGTGGGCGACGTTCCAGGAGCCACCGTTCTGGGCCGCCGTGGAGCTGTGGACGGCGGCGCGCACCGACCCCGAGCTGCGTGCGGCGCTGCGGGCCGAGGAGCGACGGCTGCGGGCGGCCATCCGCGCGGTCGCCGACGAGATCTGGGGGCCGGAGATCGCCGCGGCCCCGCTCTACGCCGAGACCTGCGAGCTGCTGTTCACCAGCATGCGCGGCGTCGCCATCGTGTACGCGTTCGAGGACCGCCCGGCCGCGACCGACCCGCACCTGGTGCTGTGGAAGCGGCTCGCCGAGCGGGTGCTCGCCTGACGACGGCTCCCGACGGGCAGGGTTGACCGCGGCCGACGTCGTCGTGAGCATGACGCGGGTCCCACTCTGCGAGGAGGGCCCGTGGGCATCGAGATCCCCCGGCTGCAGGGCCGCGGCATGACCGCGAGCGACCAGCTGGCCCGCTGGGCACGGCGCACGCCGGACGCCGTCGCCCTCCTGTTCGAGGGCACGAGACGCAGCTACGCCGAGCTCGACGCGCGGGTGAGCCGGCTGGCCCGCGCCCTGACCGACCGGGGCGTGGGCACCGGCGACCGCCTCGCCGTCCTCGGGCTCAACTCCCTCGAGGTCTGGGAGGCCTACCTCGCCGGGGTGCGGCTGGGTGCCGTCGTCGTGCCGGTCAACTTCCGGCTGGTCGCCGACGAGGTCGCCCACGTGCTCGCCGACAGCGGCGCCGCGGCGATGGTCGTCGACGCGGCGACGGCCGAGGTGGCGGCCAAGGCCCGCGAGCAGGCGCCCGGCGTCCGCACCGTGCTGCCCATCGGCGAGGAGTACGAGGCGGCACTGGCCGCCGCGGACGCGCCGCCGCCCGACGTCGAGGTGGACGAGACCGCGCCGGCGTTCATCATGTACACCTCCGGCACGACCGGCCGCCCCAAGGGCGCCGTGCTCACCCACCGCAACCTGCTGGTGCACGCGTTCAGCCAGGTCACCCACCTCGGCGTCGACCCCGGCGACCGGGTCGCCGTGCCGGGAGCGCCGCTGTTCCACATCGCCGGGCTGGCCGGCGGGCTGCCAGCTCTGCTGCTCGGCGGCACGCACGTCATCCTGCGGTCGGGCGGGTTCGACCCGGTGGCGACGCTGGACCTCATCGAGCGGGAGCGGGTCACCAACATCTTCCTGGTGCCGGCGACGTGGGCGGCGGTGGTCGCCGTCCCGGACATCGCACAGCGCGACCTCTCCTCGCTCCGGCGCATCTCCTGGGGCGCCGCCCCGGCGTCGACGACGCTGCTGCGCACGATGATCGACACGTTCCCGCAGGCCGAGGTGGTCACCGCGTTCGGGCAGACCGAGTGCAGCCCGGTCACCTGCTTCCTCCGCGGCGAGGACGCCGTGCGCAAGATCGGCTCGATCGGCACCCCGATGCTCAACGTCGAGGTCCGCATCGTGGACGACGCCATGGAGGACGTCCCCCAGGGCGAGGTCGGCGAGATCGTCTACCGCAGCCCGATGGTGATGAAGGAGTACTGGGGCAAGCCGGAGGCGACCGCGGAGGCCTTCGCGGGCGGCTGGTTCCACTCCGGCGACCTCGTGCGGGAGGACGAGGACGGCTACCTCTACGTCGTCGACCGCAAGAAGGACATGATCATCACCGGCGGGGAGAACGTGTACTGCGCCGAGGTCGAGGACGTCCTCGCCGCCCACCCGAAGGTCGGCGAGGTGGCGCTGATCGGCGTCCCCGACCCCCGCTACGGCGAGGCGCCGCACGCCGTCGTCGCCCCGCGGGACCCGGCCGACCCGCCGACACCGGCCGAGCTCTCCGCCTGGTGCCGCGAGCGGCTGGCCCGCTACAAGAACCCGCGGGAGTACTCGCTGGTCCCGGCGCTGCCGCGCAACCCCAGCGGCAAGGTGCTCAAGACCCGCCTGCGCGAGGAGCACTCCGCCGGCTCGCTGGTCGCCGACCCCGCCGTCTGAGTGGGAGGAGGACCCCGTCCTCCCCCGGCCCTCGCACGCTCGGGGCGGTGCCCTGGACGGGCCGTGCTCAGCCCTGCCAGGCCTCGGCGACCTGCTCGGCCACGCTCGCCGCCTGGGCCCGGCCGGCCCGGGCCGACCCGGCCCGCGCGGCGGGGTCGAGGACGTTGCGCCCGATCGCCGTCCGCGAGGCCTCGTCCGGCGAGACGACGGCGACGCGGGCGACCATCCCGGTCACCTGCGCGTCGACGCTCGCCATCGGCCCCACGCCCCGCGGGATGGGCGCGAGGACGACGACCCGGTCGTAGCCCTCGGCGAGGTCGGCGTTGGCCGCCGAACGCATCCCGCCGTCGACGTAGCGGCGGCCGTCGATGGTCACCGGCGGGTAGACCCCCGGCACCGCACAGCTCGCGGCGACGGCCAGCAGGAGCGGCACGCCGGAGTCCCGGGTGAAGGTCCGGAACTCGCCGGTCTGCGCGTCGACGGCGGTGGTGGTGAGCGCCCGGTCCGGCCACTCGGTGCTCACCAGCCGGGAGCCGATGACGTCGAGCCGCTCCTGCTCGGAGGGAGTCAGCCCGGCCTGCTCGGCGGCGACCGCGAGCGCGCCGACCCGGCGGCGGAACTCGACGTCCCTGCCCCGGCTGCGCAGCATCGCCCAGCCGTAGCGGGCCAGCGCCGCGCGGGTCATCCGCGCCGCCCTCTCGCCGGTCGGGGGCTCGAGCTGGCGGGCGTGGAGCGTCTCCAGGTCCGCGCCGGCGGTGACCTGCGCGCCGACCACCGACCCGGCGGAGGTGCCGACGACGAGGTCGGCACCGGTGAGGTCGATCCCCGCCTCGGCGAGACCCGCGAGGACGCCGATCTCCCACGCGATGCCGGTGATGCCGCCGCCCCCGAGGACGAGGGCCGTGCGCTGGTCGCTCATCGGCCCATCCTCACCCACGGTGGGGCCTCGACACGCGTTGTGACGTGCGCCACGCTGAGGACCCCCGCAGAGAGAGGACCCGCATGACCGCCGCCGAGGCCCCGCCGAGCCCCTCCGCGCACAGCTGGCCACCTGGCCTGCCGCGCGCGCTGGACTACCCGGCGGTGCCGGTCGGCTCCATCCTGCGGGCGGCGGCGCGCCGCTGGGGCGACCGGGTGGCGTTCGTCGACTCCGGCGCCGAGCTGACCTTCACCGAGCTGGCCGACCGGGCGCACGCGGTGGCCAACTGGCTGGCCGACGCAGGCGTCGGGCGTGGTGACGTCGTCGCGGTGCACGTGCCCAACTGCCGGCAGTACCCGGCCGTCTACTACGGCGTCCTGCTGGCCGGGGCCACCTTCTCCCCCACCAACCCGCTGCTGCCCGCCGCCGACCTCGCCGCGCAGCTGGCCGACGCCGGCGCCCGCGTGCTCGTCACCTGGGACCAGGTCCTGCCCCTCGTCCGGACGGCGCTGGCGGGCACCGCGGTCGAGACCGTCGTGGTCACCGGCGCCGCGCACACCACCGACCTCGCCGCCCGCCTCGACGGCCTGGGCCCCGGCGAGGTCGACCTCGCCGACCTGCTTGCCGCCGACCCCTCCGACCGCCACCTCGACGCGGACCTCGACGTCGCCACCGACCTGGCGCACCTGGCCTACACCGGCGGCACCACGGGGGTCAGCAAGGGCGTCGAGCTGCCGCACCGGAACGTGGTCACCAACGTGCTACAGTCGGGCTGCTGGACGTCGGGGTCGCTGCCGGAGCTCGACACCGCCGGGGACGTGACGCTGCGCCAGGTCCTCGGCCCCGACGAGGTCCCCACCCGGCTCGGCGAGGGCCGGATCATCAACCTGACCCCGTGGTTCCACGCCATGGGCGCCATCGGCTACCTCAACGGCCTGGTCATGGCGGGGACGACGACCGTCATCCACATGCGCTTCGACCCGGTGCGCTACGTCGAGGACGCCGTCCGGTACCGGGTGACCTCGATCGGCGGCGCTCCCCCGGTGTTCGTCGCGCTCCTGCAGGTCCCCGGGATCGCCGAGGCCGACCTGTCGTCGGTGCGCGGGGTCTCCAGCGGTGCCGCGCCGCTGCCGGTGCCCCTCATCGAGGCGCTGCGGGCGCTGCTGCCGGAGGCGGTGATCGGCGAGGGGTACGGGCTGACCGAGGTGACCATGCAGGCCACCGGCAACCCGACGTTCCGCTCCGGCACCCGCAAGGCGGGCACCGTCGGCGTGCCGGTCTTCGACACCGAGATCAGCATCCGGCCGCTGGGCGGGGGCGACCCGCTGCCGCCCGGCGAGCGCGGCGAGGTGTGCATCCGCGGCCCCCAGGTGATGCGCGGGTACGCGCACCGGCCCGAGGCCACCGCCGAGGCGATCGACGCCGACGGCTGGTTCCACTCCGGCGACGTGGGGGTGCTCGACGAGGACGGTTACCTGTCGATCGTCGACCGGACCAAGGACATGCTGCTCTACAAGGGCTACAACGTCTTCCCGCGCGAGCTGGAGGAGGTCCTCTTCGGCGTGCCCGGGGTGGCCGGCGCCGCGGTGGTCGGCCGCCCCGACGAGCAGGCCGGGGAGCTGCCGGTGGCCTACGTCGTCCGCAGGGGCGACGCGGCCGGTGCGGCGCTGACCGCGGAGTCGGTGATGGCCGCGGTCAACGAGCGGGTCACCCCCTACAAGCGGCTGCGCGACGTCGTCTTCATCGACGCGATCCCGGTGTCGGCGGCCGGCAAGGTGCTCAAGCGGGAGCTGGCCGCCCGGGAACGCGCCGCGGCCACCGGCGGCTGACCCGGCCCCGTCGCCGGCCGCCGCACCCCTCCGACTCACCCGGAGGGGTGCGGCGCTCACGCGGGAGCGCCGCGGGCTCACTATCGTCCGCGGGGTGACCATGCCGACCGGTGACGGGACCCCCGAGCACGCCGGCGTCCAACTGGCGCACATCGAGGAGTCCCCGACCCGCCAGGTGTGGCGCCGGGTCGTCATCGCGGCCATCGTCCTCGCCTTCACCGTGTTCATCGTGTGGCTGGACCGGGACAGCTATCGCGACGGCGACCAGGTCGGCATCGGCCTGCTGGACGCGATCTACTACTCGACGGTCACCCTGTCCACGACCGGGTACGGCGACATCACGCCGATCACCGACGGCGCCCGGCTGGTCAACATCCTGGTGATCACGCCGCTGCGCATCATGTTCCTGATCGTCCTCATCGGAACGACCCTCGAGGCGCTGACCGCGCGCTCGCGGGAGGAGTTCCGCATCCGTCGCTGGAGGTCCCGCGTGCGCCAGCACGTCATCGTGTGCGGCTACGGCACCAAGGGGCGCAGCGCGATCCGCTCCCTGCAGGCCAACGGCACCCCGCTCGAGCAGATCGTCGTCGTCGACCCCGAGCCCCGCGCCATCGACGAGGCCAACTCCGTCGGGCTGACCGGGATCGTCGGCGACGCCGGCCGCACCGAGGTGCTGCGCCGGGCCTCGGTCGAGCGGGCGCGGGCGGTGATCGTCGCGGCCAACCGGGACGACGCCTCGGTGCTCATCACCCTCACCGTGCGGCAGCTCAACCCCAGCGTGCCGATCACCACCTCGGTGCGCGAGGAGGAGAACGCCAACCTGCTGCGCCAGTCCGGCGCGGACACGGTCATCACCACGTCGGCGACGTCCGGCCGGCTGCTGGGGTTGTCCACCGACGCCCCGCGGGTGGTCGCCGTCGTCGAGGACCTCGTCACCGGCGGCCACGGCCTGGACCTCAAGCAGCGGCGGGTCACGGCCGACGAGGTCGGCCTCGGGCCGCGGCAGCTGCGCGACATCGTGCTGTCGGTGACCCGCGGCGGGCGGACGCTGCGCTTCGACGACCCGCTCATCGGCACGCTGCAGCCCGACGACGTCCTCGTGGTCGTGAAGTCCCACCCGACCGCGGGGCGGATGCCGACCGGGGGCGGGCAGGCCGCGGCGGTCTGAGGGCGGCCTGCCCGCCCCACCCCTGGCCGGCTCGGGACGGGGCCCGCTCAGCCGATCGTCAGCACCCAGGTCTGCGTCGGCTCGTCCCGGCCCCGCAGCTCGACCACCGTGCCGGGCGCCCAGTACTGCGCCTCGTGGCCACGGGCGGCCCGGATCACGCTGTTGGACACCACGGCGCGGCCGGGGTGGTCCTTGGCCAGGTCGGTGAGCCGGGCCGCCTCGTTCACCGGGTCGCCGATCACCGTGTACTCCAGCCGGCTCGCCGCACCCACCTGACCGGCCCACACCGGGCCACAGGCGACCCCCACGCCGACGTCGACCTCGCCCGCGGCGGCGACGGCGGTGCAGATGCGCCGGGCCGCCCGCAGCGCCGCCCCGGCGGGGTCGGGGTGGTCGGTGGGCGCACCGAAGACGCACAGCGCCGCGTCGCCCTCGAACTTGTTCACCAGGCCGCCCTCGTCCTCCACGGTCGCCACGACGACGGCGAAGAAGCGGTTGAGCAGGCCGACCATCTCCTCCGGCCCGGTGCGCCGCACGAGCGTCGTCGAGCCGGCGATGTCGACGAACAGGGCAGCGACCGTGCGGACCTCACCGCCCAGGGAGACGCCGGTGGCCAGGGCCTGCTGGGCGACCGTCGTCCCGACGTGCCGGCCGAACAGGTCGCGCAGCCGCTCCCGCTCGGCCAGCCCTGCCGCCATGGTGTTGACGCCCTCCTGCAACAGGCCGATCTCGCCGGCGTCGTCCACCGTGACCCGCACGTCGTGGTCGCCCTCGCCGATCCGCTGCACCGCCCGGCGCAGGTCGCGCAGCGGCGCGCCCACCGCCCGGGCCGCCAGGTGCGTGGCCACGAAGCCGATCAGCAGCGACGCCAGGGCGAGGAACACGACCGCGTCCCTCGGCGGACCCTCGGGGTTGCTCGGGTCGAGGAAGAGGAGGGTGAGCCCCACGAGCGGGACGCCGCTGGTCAGCGCCCAGGTGAGCAGCAGCCGCGGCCGCACGCCCAGGACCAGCGCGCCGGCCGGCGGGTACGCGGCGAGGGCCCGGGCGGTCAGTCCCCGGGTCAGGCGCAACGTGAGCAGGTAGCAGTGGCCGGAGGTCGCCACTCCACCGAGCAGCGCGGCCAGCCCCAACCGCAGTCCGACCAGGGACAGCTGCGAGGCGACCGCGCCCACGACCCCCACGACCACCGCGCCCCCGAGCCAGCCGAGGGCGACGACGAGGGCGACGTCGACCGGCAGCCGGAGCACCTGGGCGGCCTCCTCCGGCCGGGGCGGCCGGCTCTCCCGCAACCAGGCGGCGGTGAGCCGCTGCCGGCGAAGCACCGCCAGGATGCCCAGCGGCAGGGCCAGGGCGAGGAAGCCGACAGCGGACAGGACGATGGCCGTCCGTCCGGCGGGGTCGCGGGCCCCGGCGGACAGGGCGAACAGCAGCAGGGCGACGACGGCGACGGCGACGAGGTTGGCGGTCAGGACGTGCAGCACGATGTACGGCACCGCCCGGCGTCCCCGCGGCGCGAACTCCAGTGCGGCGTCGACCCGGCGCAGCGTGCTGCCGGTCACCGGTCCTCCGGCCGTCGCGGCGTCACCAGTCGGCCCGGCGGGCGATCTCGGCGACCTCGGCCTCGTCGGCACGGGCGGCCGCCGGGTCGGCGGGCCAGTCCGCCACCTGGGCGCTCGCCCAGTCCGCCCAGTCGGCGACCAGCCGGTAGAAGTCGGTGAGGAAGCGACCGGCCAGCATCGCCTCGGGCAGCCGCTCCGGGAACGGGCCCCGCCCCGAGGCGTAGGCCTCCGCGGCCGACCGGTTCTCCTGGTTGCGCTCCTCGGCCCACGCCCGCGCGGCCGCCAGCGTGGCCAGCGCGTCCTCCCTGGTGCCGTGCTCGGCGAAGCTGATCTTGAGCAGCTGCTCGAACTCCAGCACCGGGCCGCTCCCGGGGTCGCGGTGCCAGGCGGCCAGCGCCTCCCGGCCGGCGTCGGTGATCGAGTAGACGGTGCGCGACCGCTTCCCCACCGGCTCGGTGCGCGCCGTCGCCAGGCCGTGTGCGACCAGCTTCTTGGGCTCCTCGTAGAGCTTGCTCTGCGCGCGCGGCCACATCCGGCCCAGGCTGCGGTCCATCTGCCGGGTGAGCTCGTAGGTGCTCCACGGCCGGACGGCGAGCAGGCTGAGGATGGCGTACGAGGTCGTGGTGAGCGCGCCGGGGGTTGACATGGTCCTCCCAAGGGGAGTAAGCCGAACGCATAGTCCCTTCGGGAGCAGACTAGCCGCCGAGAAGGTGACCACGGTGACCGACACCACGACGCTCCGTGTCGCTCCGGGCAACGCCGAGCAGGCCCGCGCGTGGGACGGCGGTGAGGGCGCCCAGTGGGCCGCCTCCGCCGACCGCTTCGACGACGCGGTCCGCGCGTACCACCCGCACTTCCTGGCCGCGGCCGCCATCGGCCCGGCCGACCGCGTGCTCGACATCGGGTGCGGCAACGGGCGGACCACCGTCGACGCCGCCCGGCTCGCCCCGGACGGGCACGCCCTCGGGGTGGACCTCTCCGCCCGGATGCTCGAGGTCGCCCGGGCGAGGGCCCGCGCGGCGGGGCTGGGCAACATCACGTTCCTGCAGGCCGACGCCCAGGTCCACCGGTTCGAGCCGGGGGCCTACGACGTGGCGATCAGCCGCAGCGGCGCGATGTTCTTCGCCGATCCCGTCGCGGCGCTCGGCAACATCGGCGACGCCTTGCGGCCGGGGGGCCGGCTGGTGCTGCTCACGTGGCAGTCGCTGGAGCGCAACGAGTGGATCACCGCGTGCCGGAACGCCCTCGCCGCGGGCCGGGAGCTCCCCCTGCCCCCGCCCGGCCGGCCGGGCCCCTTCGCGCTCAGCGACCCCGAGCGGATCTCCGACCTCCTGCCCGCGGCCGGCTTCCGCGACGTGCACCTGGAGTCGCTGGAGCTCCCGATGTACTTCGGGAGGGACGCGGCGGACGCCGCGGAGTTCCTGCTCCGTCAGCTCGGCTGGATGCTCGACGGGCTGGACCCGGGGCGCCGGGAGGAGGCCGTCGGGGCCCTGCGCGAGTCGCTCGCGGCGCACGAGAGCCCCGACGGCGTCACCTACGGGTCCGCGGCGTGGCTGGTCACCGGGCGCCGGCCCGGCTGACCGCCGACCCGCGGCCGGTCAGCCCGGGGTGCCGGCTCCCTCGGGCGCGACGCCGGTGTTCATGACCTCCAGGATGGTGTGCGCGTCCAGGTGCCGGCCGGTCAGGCGGGCGCAGACCCGGCCGTCGTAGAACACGACGACCTCGTCGCAGACCGCGGCCAGTTCCCGCGGGTCGGACGACGCCACGATCTGCACCGCACCCCGGTCGGCGAGCCCGCGCAGCAGGTTGTAGATCTCCGCCTTGGCGCCGACGTCGATGCCCCGTGTCGGGTCGTCGAGCAGCAGGACCGAGGGCGCGGCCTCCAGCCACTTGGCGAAGACCACCTTCTGCTGGTTCCCGCCGGAGAGCATGCCGACCTCCTGGTCGACCGACGGCGTCTTGATGCCCAGCCGCTCGACGTGCTCGCGGGCACGCTCCTTGAGCCGGCCGGACCGGACGAAGGCCCCGTCGCGGCGCAGCGCCACCGAGCCGACCTGGCCGACGTTGTCCCAGATCGGCTTGTCGAGCATGACCCCGAAGCGCTTGCGGTCCCCGGAGACGATGGCGACCCCCTGGCTGATCGCCCCGCGGATGGACGGCTTGAGCGCCGCGCCGTCCGGGAGGACCACCCGGCCCTCGTCGGGCCGGACGACCCCGGCCGCGACGCCGAGCACGGCCCGGTGACCGGCGCCGGCCACGCCCGCGAGGCCGACGACCCGGCCGCACGGGACGGCGAGGTCCACCTCGCGCAGCTGCCCGTCCACGGTGACCCGCTCCAGCCGCAGCGCCGGTCCCCCGTCGTCGATCGCCTGCCCCTGGTGGGACCGCTCCTCGACGATGGCCGCGACCTTGTCGCCGAGCATGTGGGCGACGATCCGGTCGACGGTCAGCGTGCTCGCCGGCGCGGAGGGCACCGCGACCCGGCCGTCCCGCATGATCGTGACCTCGTCGCTCACGGCGAGCACGTCCTCCAGGTGGTGGGAGACGTACACGACCGCGACGTCGCGCGCCCGGAGCCGGCGCACGACGTCGTGCAGCCGGTCGGCCTCCTCGGCGTGCAGCGCCGAGGTGGGCTCGTCGAGGATGAGCACCCGCGGGTCGGTCACCAGCGCGCGGGCGATCTCCAGCAGCTGGCGCTGGTCCAGCGGGAGGTGCTCGACCGGGTCCTCCAGCCCGACGTCGAGCCCGAGCTCGTCGAGCACCGGCCGCGCCCGCTCGGCCATCCGCCGCCGGTCCACCAGGGGACCGCGGCGCATCTCCCGCATCGGGAACAGGTTGGACAGCACGTCGAGGTCCGGGAACAGGCTCAGCTCCTGGGACACCACCGCGATGCCCTGGTCGACGGCGTCGGCGGTGTTGCCGATGCGCAGCTCCCGGCCGTCGAGGCGCAGGACACCCGCGTCCGGCCGGACGGCGCCGACGAGGACCTTGACCAGCGTCGACTTGCCCGCGCCGTTCTCCCCCAGCAGCGCGTGCACGCTCCCCGGCCGGACGGTGAGGTCGACGCCGGCCAGGGCGACGACCCCGCCGTAGGCCTTGCGGATGTCCTGCGCCTCCAGCACGGCTAGTTCGCCTCTTCCAGGTCCTTGATGGGCGGGTTGGCGAGCTGCTCGTCGATGATGGGGCCGTAGTACTCGCGCTTGTTCTCGTCCGACTCCTGGCGGGCCTGGATGTCGGCGACGTTCTCCTGCGTGACCAGCTCGGCCGTGCTCACCCACCAGCCCTCGAACAGCTCCCGCTCGCCGAGGGCGTTCTCGATGAGCAGCCGGGTGGCCAGGTAGCCCTTGAGGAAGTGCTGCGGGTCGGCGGCGGCGAAGTTCGTGCCGTCGGCCACCGCCTGGACGCCCGCCTCGTTGAGGTCGAAGGCACCGGTCAGGAACCGGCCCCCGTTGTCCCGGTTGATCCGGGCCAGGGAGGCGAGGGCGGCGTCGCCGGCGTCGAGGAACACCGAGGCGTCGCTGTTGGCCGAGACCAGGTTGTTCCAGGTGTTGAAGTTCGACGTCGGGTCGGGCGCGCTGGCCACCGGACCCACGACCTCGAAGCCGGGCATGCCCTGCTCGAAGGCCTGCTTCATGCCCAGCGCCCGGTTGTCCAGTGCCGGGACGCCGGGGATCGGGCTGGCGACGACGGCCGAGCCGGCCGTGGTCCCGGCCTCCTGCAGGCGGCGGATCGCCTCCTCGGCCAGCATCGCCCCCGCCGCGACGTTGTCGTTGCCCAGGTAGCTGGTGACGTTGGAGCCGGGCAGCGGGGCGGTGTCGACGGCCAGCACGGGGATGCCCTGCTGCACCGCGCGCGCCTCGGGCCGCACCAGCAGGTCCGGGGTGAGGGTCATGATGGCGATGCCGTCGGTGGCCGTGCGCATCGCGTCCTCGAACATCTTGACCTGCGCGGGCCCGTCGAGCTTGGTGGGCGCGATGGCCTGGACGTCGACGCCGAGCTCCTCACCGGCGGCCTCGGCACCGGCCAGCATCTCCTGCGAGAAGTTCTGGCTGCCGTCCGCGGCGATGAAGGCGATGTTGAGATCCTCGGCCGCGGCGGCGTCACCACCTCCCCCACCGCCACCGCCACCGCCACCGTTGCTGCCACAGGCGGCGACCAGCACCACCATGGCCGTGGCGATCAGCGGGCGGGAGGCCCGCAGCGCGGGACCGGTGCGACCGGTCCCCGCCGAACGTGTGCGCACGATGTTCCTCCTGGGGGATGTGCCCGGGTGCCCGGGCGGGGTGGGGGTGCCCAGGCGACGCGGAGCGAGGACTCGCCTGGGTGTTCGGGGGGCGACGCCGGCGGGCCGGCGCCGGTCCTACAGCTGCGGGCCGCTGTTCCGGCCGGCCGTTCGCCGACGGCGGACCACGCTGTCGAGTGAGACCGCGGCCAGGATGACCGCGCCCGTGGCGAACTGGTTCCAGTTGATGGGGACGCTGAAGTAGGCCAGGCCGCTGCCCACGACGCCGAGCAGGACCGCGCCCAGCGCCGCGCCGACGATGGTGGCCTTGCCGCCGGCCAGCGAGGTGCCACCGATGACCGCGGCGGCGATGGCGAGCAGCTCGTAGCCGCTGCCGGTGTTGGGGTCCGAGGCGCCCAGGTAGCCGATGGTCAGCACCCCGGCGAGCCCGCCGAGCGCGCCGCTGAGCACGAAGGCCTGCATGCGGACGCGGTTGACCGGGATGCCGCTGAACGCGGCGGCCTCGGGGTTGGACCCGATCGACCGGATCCGGTAGCCGAACGGCGTCGCCCGCAGCACGACGGTGAGGACCACCGCGACCAGGACGAGGACGATCCCGGGGACGGGGACGCCGGCGATGTTGCCGCCGACGACCTGCGAGAAGGAGTCGTCGACCGGCGGCCCGAGCACCTGCGTGCCGTCGCTGAGCGCCAGGGTGAGCCCGCGGAACATGGCCAGCGTGGCGAGGGTGGCCACGATCGAGGGCAGCTTGAAGTACTGGATCAGCAGGGCGTTGAACAGCCCCAGCACACCGCCGACCACGATCGCCAGCAGGGCGCTCAGCCACGAGTTGAGCCCGCTCTGCACCAGCATCGCGCAGGCCAGGGCGGTCAGGGCGTAGACCGAGCCGACGGAGAGGTCCAGCTCGCGCATCGCGAGCAGGAACGCCATCCCGCAGGCCAGGATCCCGATGTAGGTGGCCTGGTTGAGGATGGCCATCAGCTGGTCGAACTCGAGGAACCGCGGGTAGAACGCGCCGATCCCGAGGATGAGCACGACCGTCGCGATCAGCACCCCGAGGTACTCCTGCGAGAGCACCGCGCGGGGGGGGGGGGGGGGGGGGGGGGGGGGGGGGGGGGGGGGGGGGGGGGGGGGGGGGGGGGGGGGGGGGGGGGGGGGGGGGGGGGGGGGGGGGGGGGGGCGGGCGGG